>JAAELB010000094.1 GCA_024227155.1 Desulfobulbaceae bacterium | reverse complement strand
TTTTACCGAAGCAAGCAGTTCACCTTTAACTGCTCTTCTGCGGCCTCTCTGGACAACACCGAACAGGGCTGAGCGCAGACAGATATTCGGGATACCACGTACCTGCACAGGCCAGTCAGGTAAGGGTGGGTACCTGGCTGCTTCTTCAATATGTTTTCTGATTTCAGGGGTGAGCCATTTAAGCTCTTTGTAATCGCAGTCATCTACCTTCTCCATGCTTTGTCAAAGAATGTTTTTGGGGGACATTCGTTTCCGGCCAACTCGTTTTGCCGGGGTTTCACTTCTTTGCGAACTCTCCAGAAAACTATCCAAGTCTGATTTTCTAAAAAGCAGCTTTCCCTTTTGCTGTTTTGAAGGCCTTGAGAAAGGGATTAAATGCTGTTCTACTGCAAGTCTTCTAAAATGATCTGGAGAAAAACCCACATAGTCTGCAGCCTCCTTTAAGGTCATATTTGACGCGAGGAGAGAAGCATTTTTAGTCAATAGGTTGAGGATTTTATTCTGTGTTTCCTCTATGCCTGCCAATCGGTTCTCAATGTCCATGGTTTATCGGTTTTGAGTAAAGATAGTTTTCTAACTCTTGCCTAATATCTTTTGGATCTCCCCAGACCCATAATTTTCTCTCAATGCCGGTAACTTCTTCAAGTCTTACGGCAACAGCAGGTGGGCAGCGTCGTCTTCCACGGACAATGTGACTCAGAAAATCCGGTTGTATGTGTGCAAGTTGAGCTATCTCTTTCTGAGTTATGTGCTTTTTATATGTCTTCATGGTCTATTTAGTGGTTCATGGGAAACAATTTGTCAATTAAAAAATGTCTATTAGGACATAAAGGTGTCATTTTTCTTTCATTTATTGAGCATGTGGTCTATTGTTGACCTATGGATCAATCAGCTACTAACCAATTTCGTGTTGCGTTACTCTTTTTGTTGGAAAAGGAAGGAAGAGGTACGCAAACTCGTTTGGCAGAAAAACAGAAAATCGATCAAGGGTATTTGAATGCGATCGTTAAAGGAAGGAAGCCCGGATCTGAAATGATGCGTGGCAAAATAGCAGCATATTTCGAAATTGATTACGAAAATATGTTGAGTCTCGGTCGGCGTATTCTAGCTGGAGAGGATAACCCAGATCAGGATTTTGGAACTCATGAAAGCAACTCAGACAAAACTGATGGTGGTGAGCTGGAGAGGGAGCAACGCCAAAATCATGTTTTCGATATTTCTCCGAATAAGGGGAAGGGGACAGGGAATATTCTAGAAAAGTTAGTTAGTGTTCTTGAGGTATTGGAAGTTGACACTAAATATTCAAATTTATTCATTGAATTAATTGATGTTTTTCATGATAGCGTCAAAACCAGCAAAGAAAACCAGAAACTAAAAAAAGAGATGTTGGAATTCAAAGAGGAAAACTACAAGTTAAAAAAGCAGATGGAAGGTTTGGAGTCTCGGCTGGTACATTTGGAGGCTTGTTCTGGAGATGAAAAGAAGGCTTCAGCAAAATAGCCTGAAATTATTGCCAAGATCTAGGTGGAAAAGAAGCAAGGATGGCAAGGTAATTTGGCCGTTTGATTTTTCTTGAGATAATGAACTGTCTAGAACCTGAAAGAATAGATCTCACTCCAGTAATGTGAAAGTATTTCCCGGGGGGGGAAGCCATCAGTAACAGGATAAAACACCTAGTTACGGTTTTATCTAAATCTGCATATATAAAGATTAGATATAGATTAAAGATGATTAGGGGCTGGAGATCATTATGCTTATTCCCCTTGTGGTAAGGGGATTGCGAGCTTTTTAGATTTTCTTGTTACGACCGCCATGCCCCCTTAGTGCGACAGCTATGCCCCCCTGTTTACGACTGTAGTGCCCCCTCGTGCGACCGCAATGCCCCCAGGTTACGACCGCGGTGCCCCCGGGTTACGACTGCAGTGCCCCCTGTTTGCGACTGTTATGCCCCCATGATTGCGACTGCTATGCCCCTCTTCATCGCCATAGACTCTCTTCAGTTTTTGGAACCTTGAGTCAATCTTCTGTTTTTCCAAGGGAGTCTATTTTATCTATTGCTGCAAGTTTGTGGTCATGTAGTAAGTGAGTATAGCGCTGAACCATTTGTAGAGTTCTGTGTCCTAGAATATCGGCAAGAGTACGGATGTCGACTCCCGACATAATCAAATGGCTGGCTGCGGTGTGTCTTAAATCGTGCATGTGGATGTCAGGCAGACCTGCGCGATTTTTAGCGGCATTAAACGATTCTCTGAATTTGATTCCCGGTCTAGACCTGGCGCGTTCGGTGTTTAGCTGTTCATCTCTTAGGAAGACAAGGTTATCTTTTGTCGAGTCATAGGCGTTTTTTAACGTCGAAAGCTCCTCTGTGAGTTTTCTTGTCAAAGGTACCCACCGGGGGTCTTTATTTTTAGTATCTGGTAAAAAAATGACTCTTTCTTTCAAATTTACTTGATTCCAGTATAATCCTGCAGCTTCAGAAGCTCGCATACCTGTGTGGAGTAATGTTAGGATGTAATAGTAAAATTTTTTATTTCTTGCTTTACGACATGCATCAAGTAATTTGCTTGCTTCGCTATCAGTCAAAAAACGGGTTCTTCCCCTGGGTGGTGCAGGGCGTTCAATTTCAGTAACAGGATTGTCGACAGGTATTCCCCATTCTTTTTTGGCCTTAGTGAATAAGTGTGAGAGTAATGCTAACTCTGCACGGACAGGATAGGCCGAGACTTCTTTGAGCCTGTCGTCCCTGTATTTAGCTGCAATAGCTGGGGAGATGGTGCCAATAGCGAAATCATGTCCTATTTTTTGAAGTAATTGTTTGGCAGCTACTTTTTCTCGTGAGTGAGTGTTGGGTGCTTTTTTGTTAGATATGGTTACTAAGTATTTATCTAAAGCTTCTTCGAGAGTTATCTGAAGGGCAAGGCGGGGATCATTGTATTTATGAGCTTTTATTTTTTCCGTGGTTTTTGCAGCCCACACAACTGCTTCTCCTTTCGTGTCAAATGTGCGACTGACAGAAGGGTGTCCTTTAATTCGGACTGTTGCTGTGTAGCTCCAGCCATTTTTGGTTTTTCGTTTTAGGAATCGCGCCATCACTTAGAACCCAAAAAATGTTCCACTTTTGTTCCACTTTATTAGCAAAAGATAGCATAAAACAGCAAAGGAAAGCAAGATAAGATGAAAAATGGAAAGACACAAAAAAAGGCTTTATCCCAATTACACTGGGATAAAGCCTGTATTTTTAGTTGGTGCCGAAGAGAAGACTCGAACTTCCACGAGGATACCCTCACTAGACCCTGAACCTAGCGCGTCTACCAATTCCGCCACTTCGGCAACGCGCATGAATATGCTTCTCTGGAACCATTTTGTCAAGACTTTCTTGAGAAAAATAGAAAAAAAGTTATCTTAATTTAAAAGAGACACAATGAAGATTTACAGAAACAGTGATGATATTGAAGATACATTTCCCGGAGCCTGTGTAACCATAGGTAACTTTGATGGCGTTCACCGGGGGCACCAGCAACTTTTTGCATCGGTTGTTGAGAAAGCGAGAAGTAAAGAGTGTATCAGCGTGGCTATTACGTTTGATCCTCACCCGTTACACGTTCTTTTGCCAGATGGCATTAAGCTTATTTCCAACTGTGAACAAAAAGAGGAGTTAATCGAAAGGGCTGGCATCGACGTTCTTCTTATTCTCCCTTTCACCAAAGAATTCGCCAAGACAACGGCGGATAGTTTTGTAAAAAAACTTCTTGTGGAAAAGTTGGGAGTCCGCGAGCTTGTGGTTGGCTATGACTATGCTTTTGGAAAAGGTCGTGGAGGGAATATTGAGTTTCTTAAAGAACAGGGAGAGCAGTATGATTTTCCAGTGACCGTAGTGGATGCTTTTTATATGGATGATCAGTTGGTTAGCTCAACGAAAATTCGTGGACTTGTTCGTGATGGAAAAATGGCCGCAGCCCGGATCCTGCTAGGAAGAAATTATCAGATACGCGGTACGGTGCAGGTGGGAAAGCAGCGGGGTGGAAAGGTTATTGGTTTTGCTACGGCGAATTTAAAGTTTAACGAAGAGGATCTGGTGCCCAAACATGGCGTTTATGTTACCCAGGTAATATATGAAGGGCGATGCTACGGAGGGATTCTTAATATCGGCTACAATCCCACTTTTGGGGAAGAGCAGCTGGTCGCGGAAACGCATATATTTGATTTTAATGAGGATATTTACGGTAAACCTATCAAGGTCAATTTGCTGAAATTTTTGCGTAGTGAAAAAAAATTCAGCGGTGCTGAGGAACTTGCTACTCAAATATCAAAAGATGTGGCAATTGCCAAGCAGGTGCTTCAGGAGCAGGCAATTGAACTGGAAATGTTCTGTTCAGAGCAACTTGGCTAGGAACTTGTCACAAGGTCGGGGACGTAGAAGGATCTTGGAACCACATGTTTCTGTGTGTTTTCTTAAATAGCTGTATTTGCTCTATTCGAGTAAAAGCACACTTTATCTGTCGATATTTTATTGTTGCAACTACGTCTAAGGTGTCTATAGTGTAGGCGCTCAACATAGGCTCCTGTTCAGTCTGTTACTAAAAATATGGCTGAAAAGAGGGCGGGCAATATGTAAAGAACAGTGCGAAAGTACTGATATATATAATTTATAAGCAAAAGAGCAGAGGTTGTTATGTCAGAAGAGTTGCAGGAAGATTTACCGAAAGTGATTGAAGAGCTTGAAAAAAAATGTAAAGAACATCCAAATTCAGTGATGGCTTTTCATCATCTGGGGCTTGTTTATATGAAAGCCGGCAGAATTGATGAAGCCATAACTGCCCTCGAAAAAGCGATTGAAATTGATGAGCTGGGTAGCGAATCAATGATAAATCTTGGCGCTATTTTCTTTGGCCAGGGGAATCTGGATAAAGCCCAGGAGATGAACGAGAAAGCGGTGGCGGCCAATCCGGATAGTGCCCAGGCACATGCAAATCTTGGTCTTATCTGGCAGCAACGAAGTGATTTTGACAAAGCTATTTCGGCGTATGATAAAGCTCTTCAGAACGATCCAAAGCTCGCCAGCGCCTGGATGAACCTCACTTCTGTTCTCACCATGAAAGGTGAAGATGATCGCGCAATAACTGCCGCACGCAAAGGGCTTGAGCTAGAGCCGGATTCTCCGCTAGGTCATAATAACCTGGCTGTTGCTTTATATTTTAGCGGAAATTTTGCAGATGCCAATACGCATATGGAAAAGGCCAGGGAACTGGGGTATTCCGTAGATCCTAATTTTGTATCGAGCCTTAAGGAAAAACTGGCATAATTCGTCGTTTCGAAGCTGCAAAAATAAGAGCAATATAGATGGCACAAGAACATAGTAAAGTTAGGCCGTGGTGTCCTTTTTGTGGCATTGAGGTAGGAAAGCCCTCCCACGCGCCGGAAAGAAAGATGACGGAATTCCCGGTTGGAAGATGTCAGTGTGGAGCTGTTTACAGCTGTGATGCAACGGGACATAATGTTGGCTCAGCGATTGTTGAGACACTTGTGTATGCCTGTAATGATAACGCTGATTTAGCCTGGGAACTGATGCCCGAAGATGATTATCTAACCGGTAGGATAGAAAATTACGACGAGGATAAGCACCAGGTTATTGCGACAAAAAATGTAGATGGCAGGGCTGTACGGGGTGTTATCTATTTTGTCAGATTACACACTGATATCCAGGATATTGCAAAGAGAATCAAGGACAAAAAAGAAGAATCCCTCCAGCAAATTATACCTTCTATTATTGAAGAGCGAACCATTGCCGTTGAGCCCGCCCCTAAAGAGGGCAGGGTGCGTAAAAAAGCAAACAAGAGGTTGGTAAAACAATTTGTTGACGGAGAGGATATTGATAGTCTTGTCGAGCTTTGTTTTGATGATAAAAAGACACTACGCTTGATGCAGCGGTTGTTATACGCTCCGGATGAGAAGAAGAGATGGCAGGTTGCCTGGGTCATTGGCAAGGTAACAGCCAGGGTTTCTACCCGTGAGCCGGGGCCCGTTTCGGAATTAATGCACCGTATGTTCGAAGCATGTTCTGATTCAGCTGCTACCCCTTGGGGAATGGTTGAAACCATAGGGTTTATAATTTCAATGCGCCCAGATATCTTTGGTGCCTTCACCCGTTATCTGATTAATTATATCGGTGAACCCTCAACCAGAAATCAAACCATTTGGGCACTGGCGGAAGTCGCGGGGGATCGACCTGATCTCATACGTAATACCGCCTTTTATAATTTGTTCCATTTTACTAATCATCCCGATCCACAGGTGAGGGGGCAGGTTGCCAGACTTTTTGGTCGAATCAAAGCGACGGAAGTGGTTTTGCAGCTTATGGAACTTAAAGATGATAATGAAGAGTTTTACTATTGTGCAGACGGTAAGCTGGTTTCAACAACCGTGGCTGAGGCAGCTGCAACCGCAGTGCAGAATATACACGGAGGGACAGATTAATGAGTAGTGAAATACAGTCGCTTGATTCAATAGCCCCAATGAACCAGAGTAAGACAGCAAAAAGCAGTGATCCGGTTCAGGCTGAGTATGATGAGGGGAAAAGTTTTCTGGAAGCTAAACACTATGGGCAGGCTGCGGTAGCCTTGCATAACGCCCTGGTGGGTTTTGAAGAAAAAGCGGATGAAAGTGGTATAGCCAATGCCTCAAATCAGTTGGGACATCTCTGTCTTGCCAGAGAGGAATTTGACACCGCGCTGAAGCATTACCAGAGAGCCTTTGTTATCTGTGAAAAATCCAATGACCGAATGAGCATCCTTGCTGTTTTGAATAAAGTAGTAGCAGCATATAAAGGTCTGGGGCAGTTTGATGAGGCAATTGAAACTTGCCTCGATATTCTTGATCATTATCAGGATAACAGGGATCCGCAGGGGACAGTTGCCACGCTTGAAGAGATGGCGGATATTTATATTGTTAAAGATGATAAAATTAAAGCTGCTGATACCTACAGGACAATCGCCTCAATTCACCGCAACTTTAAGCATGAAAACATCGCTGCCGGTTTTGTGAAAAAAGCTGAAGAGCTTGAACGTTGATGACATTTATAAACGGGCTATAAACCATGTTTACCGGAATAGTTGCTGGCGTCGGTAGAATAGGCGGAAAACGTACCGTAGGTGGCGGGCTGGCTTTTGACTTTGAGGCTGGTTTTGAATTGACTGATCCCCAGGAAGGTGAGTCTATAGCTATAAATGGTGTCTGTCTCACCGCATATAATATCAGAGGCGGGAGTTTTACAGCTGATGTCTCGCCAGAGACTCTTTCGCGGACCAAACTGGGAATGCTGGGACCTGGAGAAAAAGTTAACCTGGAACGTGCCCTGAGGTTGTCAGATCGGTTGGGCGGTCATCTGGTTTCCGGGCATGTTGACTGTATGGCTACTGTCTCAGCCATGAAGGAAATTGGCAACTATACAATTTTCAGTTTTACACTGCCAAAAGAGCATAGCAGGTACATTATAGAAAAAGGTTCAGTTACCATTGATGGCGTGAGCCTCACTGTTAACAGTTGTGGCGATGGTACATTTTCTGTGTCAATCATTCCTCACACTCTAAAGATAACAACGCTCGGCATTTTAAAGGTGGGGAATAAAGTTAATATCGAGGTTGATATCATAGGGAAATATGTTGAAAGATTGTTGGCCCCGCAAGATGGATCAGCAAAAAATGACCTTCCAGAAGGTATTAACCCGGGATTTTTAGCACAACACGGTTTTATGTAGTCCTTTAGCGGTTACTAAGGGCAACAGTATATATTGAAGCTATTCAGGTAAATGCAATTAATTTTAACAAACCTGGAAATTTAACTGAGCTGTTGAACAGTTAATAAATCTTTTACAAACGTGAGCACTATGGCAGTGAGTTCAATTGAAGAAGTAGTAGAGGACATTAAGGCTGGGAAGATGATCATCCTGGTCGACGATGAAGATCGGGAAAATGAAGGTGATCTGTATATGGCCGCTGAGTCTGTTGACGGCAGTGCAATCAACTTTATGGCTACCCATGGTCGTGGATTGATCTGCTTGACCCTTAGCGGGAGCCTGGTAGATAAACTTGGTCTGCCGATGATGGTGCCGAAAAATACATCACCTTATGGAACTGGTTTCACCATTTCGATCGAAGCCAAAACGGGAGTTTCCACGGGCATTTCTGCTGCAGATAGAGCGCGTACTGTCCTCGCTGCCGTGGATCCAGATGCTGGTCCCGGTGATCTTGTAAGCCCAGGACATATCTTCCCACTTCGGGCACGCGATGGAGGAGTGCTTGTTCGTGCTGGTCAGACGGAAGGTTCTGTCGATTTGTCAAGACTGGCAGGAATGACTCCTGCTGGTGTTATTTGTGAGATTATGAATGAAGATGGTACCATGTCTCGCATGGGGGATTTAGAAAAATTTTCTGAAAAACATGGTATTAAAATTGCGACTATCGCAGATTTAGTGGCATACCGACTACGGGAAGATGTGCTGGTTAAGCGCGAGGTCACAGCCCGGGTTCCTACCGAGCACGCAGGAGGGTTTAATGCGGTTGTGTACACAAATACTGTTGATGATTTGGAGCATATTGCCCTTGTAAAAGGTGATATTGAGAGTGCTGAACAGGTTCTGGTACGGGTGCACTCTGAATGTTTAACCGGTGATGTTTTTGGTTCCGCCAGATGCGATTGCGGCTTGCAACTCCATGCCGCGATGAAAATGATCGATGAGGCGGGTACCGGCATTGTCCTCTACATGAGGCAGGAAGGTCGCGGTATAGGTCTTATCAATAAGCTCAAGGCATATTGCCTCCAGGATGATGAAGGGGTGGATACTGTTGAGGCAAATCATCGTTTGGGTTTTAAGAGCGATTTGAGAGATTATGGCATCGGTGCCCAGATACTGCGTGATCTTGGGGTGAGTAAGATGGCAATTCTGACAAATAATCCTAAGAAAATTGTTGGTCTTGAAGGATATGGCATTGAAGTGGTTGAGCGTTTGCCTCTCGAAATGCCCGCAAGTGATGAGAACAAAGAGTACTTGATGTGTAAGCGCGACAGGATGGGGCATCTTATAGAAGTCGAAAAGTAACATGGTTACATTAGAATTAAATATTTTGGCGGTGATAAAGGTATGGCAAATTTTATAGAAGGCAACCTGAAGGCTGATGGCAAAAAATTCGCTATTGTAGTTGCCAGATTCAATTCGTTTTTGGTTGAAAAATTACTGGAAGGTGCATTGGACAGTCTGGTGAGATCCGGTGCTGCAACCGATGATATTGATGTCGTTCGTGTCCCTGGTGCGTTTGAGATTCCGCTTATTGCCAAGAAACTGGCCGGGGCCCAGAAATACAACGCAGTTATCGTCCTTGGAGTTGTGATTCGGGGTGCTACTCCTCATTTTGATGTAGTGGTAAACGAAGTGTCCAAGGGCTCAGCCCAGGCGAGTCTGGAAACTGGTGTGCCCGTTCTCTTCGGCGTGCTTACTACTGAAACCATTGAGCAGGCCATTGAGAGAAGTGGAACCAAGGCGGGTAATAAAGGTGGCGAGGTGGCGATAGCCGCCATTGAGATGGCGAACCTGATAGATTCATTGGACTAAAAACATTGTTGGTATGATATTATTATCATGCCGTTTGATTGGGGGCTGACTGGGAGATCTTCTTTCATAAGCCCCTTTTGATTTTGCATATTCTACAATACATCATTAGACATCGACATGGGTACACGCCGCATTTCAAGGGAAACAGCCCTTCAGTTTCTATATCAGGAAGATTTTACTATTGGCCCGGATCAGCAGCACGGTTACGATTTAGATGAGAGATTCGCGCTTTTTTGTTCTTTATATCAGGTGAACAAAAAAGCGCGGTCATATGCGGCTGAGTTGCTTGCAGGAGTAACAATAAATTTGACCGAGGTTGATGCTATTATCAGTGAGGCTGCAAGCAACTGGCGTATTTCACGGATTGCAGCAACAGATAGGAATCTGCTTCGGGTTGCTGTGTATGAGATGGTACATAGAGACGATGTTCCTGGCCAGGTTGCAATCAATGAGGCCGTCGAGATTGCCAAGAGGTTTGCTGGCGAAGAATCACCAAAATTTATCAATGGTATACTCGACGCTGTACTTACCAAACTGAAAAAATAGGCGCAAAGTTGGCCTCTGGCACTCCTAACCCCGATAAACGGGAAATGAGTCGGGATAAGTGCCTCGAAGGTCTCGCTACTCTCGCTATCTGCCGGTAAAAGTAAGCTCACGATTTAATAAGGAGTTCCTGAGTTTCTTGTTTTTTGACAGAAGTTATGTAGTAAGGCACTAAATGTAAAATGAGGAACAGTTACGCAACATGGCCCAAAAATCTAACACTCCGAAGCCGGGATTTAAGCAGGAAGCAATTGCCCTCTTTGGTATTTTTATCTCATTATTTTTTTATCTTAGTCTTTTTTCTCACATTTTCAATATAGATGGTAACTGGAGCGGCAAGTTAGGCGCCCTTATATCAAGGGTTCTCTTCAAATTTATAGGCTGGGGTGCTTACCTCCTTCCCACACTTATTCTTATCAGCTCCTGCCTCTTTTTTGCTTCCAGGATTTCTTTTACCAGACTGCCCCAGGTTGTAGGGGGGCTTACCGGTGCGGTCATAAGCTTTTGTGGTCTGCTCTCTTCTTTTTCTCTGCATCAGTCAGATTTACTGGGTGCTGGCGGTTTTGTCGGTAAAACCGGATTTACCCTGCTCGATGCAGGTGTCGGTCATGGAGGGGCGGTGCTTGTGTTCCTGATGATTTTTCTTATCTCCATGATGGTTTTAACACAGTTTTCACCGTACCAGCTGCTTAGGAGCACCGGAGGCGGCTTGAAACGTTCTGTGGGCAGCATTAGGAAGCGCCCAGAGGTTGACAAAGCTCAGCCGGCCAAAAAGAAAAGGAGAGCATCGTCTGTAAAAGCTAGCAAAGATCCTATTGTTAAAGAGCCGGAGGTGTTGGAGACTGTTACTGTTCCAATAGTCAAAGAACAAGCCAGATCCGTTAAAGAAAGTAAAGCGGATGAAGAATTCGCAACCATGCCTATAGCCCGGGGGGACTGGAAGCTTCCCCCTTTGTCGCTATTATCCAAAAGTAATCAGGTAGAAGAGCAGATAGACAAAGAAGTATATTTTAAACTGTCAAAACAACTTGAGCAGAAACTGAAAAACTTCGGGGTTTCCGGTAAGGTTGTTGGTATTTGCCCAGGTCCTGTTGTTACTACGTATGAATATTCGCCAGCGCCGGGGGTGAAGATTAATAAAATCGCTGGACTGGCTGATGATCTTGCGCTTGGGCTGAAGGCACAATCTGTACGTGTAGTTGGTTCTGTGCCAGGCAAAGCCGCTCTTGGAATAGAAATTCCAAACGAACTGCGGCAAATCGTTTACATTCGAGAGTTGATAGGAGCCGAAGAGTATAGATCGAACTCCCATAAACTTTCCATTGCGATTGGTCTTGACGTGGTGGGTAATCTGGCAATGGCAAATCTTGCCAAGATGCCTCATTTGTTAATAGCTGGAGCTACAGGTGCTGGAAAAAGTGTTGGTATAAATACCATAATTGCCTCTATTTTATACAATGCTACGCCGGAAGAAGTGCGATTTCTAATGGTCGATCCAAAACGGATTGAACTTTCCGGTTATGAGGGTATACCACATCTTTTGCATCCTGTTGTCGTTGATCCAAAGCTTGCATCACGTGCCCTGAACTGGGCTGTAAGGGAGATGGAGAGGCGATATAGGCTTTTGGAAGAGGCTAAAGTTAAGGGCTTTGACTCCTATAATGAGGTGAGTGAGGATAAACTTCCATATATTGTGGTTATAGTTGATGAGCTGGCTGATTTAATGATGGTAGCCTCAAAAGATGTGGAGGCTGCAATTGCAAGACTTGCGCAAATGGCAAGGGCTGCAGGGATACATATGATTTTAGCGACACAACGTCCTTCCGTTGATGTCCTCACCGGTCTTATCAAAGCCAATTTTCCAACAAGAATCTCCTTTAAGGTTTCCTCCAAAATTGACTCCAGGACAATTCTTGACACCTCGGGTGCAGAGCATCTCCTTGGTGCTGGCGATATGCTTTTTCTCGCCCCAGGTACCTCCAGCATAAAACGAATTCACGGGGCATATATTTCCGAGACAGAGACCGCTGAGATTGTCGAATTCTGGAAGGGCCAGGGCAGTACAGTTTATGATGAAGCTGTAATGCAGGAGATAGAGAAAGAGGATAGTCCCGGTTCAGAAAGTGGAGCAGACGATTTTGATGAACGTTACGACGAGGCCGTTGCAATAGTAACAGAGGCGGGTCAGGCTTCTATCTCCATGGTGCAGAGGCGGTTGAGGGTGGGCTACAACAGGGCGGCCAGGATGATTGAAATGATGGAAAAAGAGGGGATTGTGGGTCCGGCTGATGGTGCAAAACCTCGCGAAGTTATTGTGCGCAATGACTACAATTAGGCAGAATATGCCGGATGATTAATTTTCTTGACAATTATCAGCCAACCTAATATAAAAATACCTTGAGAAAAAAATGAGTAGTCATTCAGTGGAAAAGTTATTTTTCGCTGAATTTATAATAGTTTTTCACGTAGTGTTACTTGATTGTCTATTGCAGTCTGTGAGAGGGGATCAAGAGATTTTTGTAGTAAATAGTTTAAGTGGATCCTGTCGGTTCAGGGTCACAACAGTTAATACAAAACTGAGGAGGTAGTTGAATGCCAAGTTATGTTGAACCTGCCAAGTGTGATGGCTGCAAGGGTGGAGATAAAACGGCGTGCATGTACATCTGTCCAAACGATTTGATGGTTTTAAACGTTGAGTCTATGCTGGCTTATAATCAAGAGCCTGATGCATGCTGGGAGTGTTATTCCTGTGTTAAGATTTGTCCGCAAGGCGCAATCTTTGTTCGTGGATACGATGACTTCGTACCTATGGGCGGCCAGGTTCATCCTATGAGATCTTCTGATTCCATCATGTGGACTGTTAAGTTTCGTAATGGTAACATGAAGCGTTTCAAGTTCCCGATTCGTACTACTGCTGAGGGTGCTGCCAATGCTTACGCTAGTGAGAAGGGTGCTAGTTTAGACGATGAGTGTTTGTTGCTCGAGTCTGATCTCCCGACCCCTAAGTAAGTTAAGTTAGAAACTTTATAACTAAAAAAATCTTATTTTTAAGGAGATTTGAAAATGGCATTACCTAATAAACCAAAAGGCGAATTGGCCGCGGTTGTTAACCCAGAGGTTGTTGAGCACGATGTAGATGTTCTCATCATCGGTGGTGGTATGGCAGCTTGTGGTACCGCTTTCGAAATCAAGAAGTGGGCTCCAGAAGATCTGAAAATTATACTCGTTGATAAGGCTTCTCTTGAACGTTCTGGTGCTGTTGCTCAGGGTCTGTCTGCGATTAACACTTACATTGGTGAAAACCCAATTGAGAGTTATGTGAAGATGGTACGTAACGACCTCATGGGCGTTATTCGTGAAGATCTAGTCTATGACTGTGGTCGTCACGTAGATGAGTCTGTTAAGCTTTTCGAAGAGTGGGGCCTCCCAGTCTGGAAGAAAGATGCTGATGGCGAAAATATTGATGGTGCAAAGCCAGCTGCTACCCTGCGTGAAGGTGGAACTCCTGTACGTACGGGTAAATGGCAGATCATGATCAATGGTGAGTCTTACAAATGTATCGTTGCTGAGCCAGCAGCTACCGCTCTTGGCGCTGACAACATCATGGAGAGAATCTTCATCGTTAAGCTTCTTCTCGATAAAAACAAGCCAAACCAAATTGCTGGTGCAGCTGGTTTCTCCACCCGTGAGAATAAAGTACACATTTTCCGTTGCAAAACTGCAATGGTTGCCTGTGGTGGTGCTGTTAATATTTTCCGCCCACGTTCAACAGGTGAAGGTAAAGGTCGTGCCTGGTATCCAGTATGGAATGCCGGTTCCACTTACACCATGTGTGCTCAGGTTGGCGCTACCCTTACCATGATGGAAAACCGTTTCACCCCAGCCCGTTTTAAAGATGGTTACGGGCCTGTTGGTGCATGGTTCCTCCTGTTCAAAGCTAAAGTACAGAACGGTCTTGGTGAGTTCTATGCAAACACTGATGCGGTTAAAGATGAACTCGAGAAGTTCATGCCTTATGGTGCTTCTGCTGTTACTCCTACCTGTCTGCGTAACCACTTGATGATCAACGAGCTCCGTGAAGGTCGTGGACCAATCTACATGGCTACCGACGTTGCTCTGAACGCTTTCATCGACGATCGTCGTGAAGCTGGTATGGATGAGAAGAAGCTGAAGAAGTTCTGGAAGCATCTTGAGTCTGAAGCTTGGGAAGATTTCCTCGATATGTCAGTTGGTCAGGCTGGTCTCTGGGCTGGTGCGAATGTTGAGCCTGAGAAAATCGGTTCTGAGATTATGCCAACCGAACCATACATGCTCGGATCACACTCCGGTTGTTGTGGTATCTGGGTTTCTGGTCCAGATGAAGCTTGGGTTCCTGAGATTGATAATGACTCCCGTGCTCATAAGTACAAGTGGGGTTATAACCGTATGACCACCGTAGACGGACTCTTCACTTCTGGTGATGGTGTTGGTGCTTCTGGTCATAAGTTCTCTTCCGGTTCCCATGCTGAAGGTCGTATTTGTGCTAAGCAGATGGTTAAATTCTGCCGTGACAATGCTGATTTCAAACCAGAGCTCAAGCAAACTGCTCAGGAAATCGCAGATGAGATTTATGCACCAGTTGCACTGTATGAAGAGCATAAAGAGGCTTCTACCGCTGCTGATGTTAATCCTAACTACTGCAAGCCTGCTGGTCTGATGATGCGTCTCATGAAAGCTACCGATGAGTATGGTGGTGGTGTTGCGACTTATTACATGACTTCTGGTAAGCTCCTCAACATCTGTCTGGATCTGCTGCAACTTCTCCGTGAAGATGCTGCTAAGATGGCTGCTGGCGATCTGCATGAGCTTCTCCGTTGTTGGGAAAACTACCATCGTATCTGGTGTGTAGAGACCCATATTCGTCACATTGAGTTCCGTAAAGAATCCCGTTACCCAGGTTTCTATTACAGATCTGATTTCCCAACCTGTGATGATGAAAACTGGAAGTGTTTTGTAAACTCCACTTTCAACCCAGAGACTGAAGAATGGCTCTGTGAGAAAGTTGAGTGTGTTAACATCATCGAGACTGAACCTTGGCTCTAATGAGACTTGGTAGTTTCTTGATATGATGTAGTGAAAATCTCCAGGAGTCTTCGATTCCTGGAGATTTTTTGTATCCACTGTTTTTAGCTTATGTTGCGAGGAGAATGTTGCATATCCTCTCAACATAAGCTAAAAAAATGTTCAATGTTTTTTCTAGCAGTTCTTTTCGTTCAATAGTTGCCATATCTGTGCTTCTCTTCTGTTGAGTCGTTCTATAGCATATGGCCACGGTACAATATTTTAAGAGCAATTATGGAGGTTAGGTATGACTGACGAGCAAGGCACCTCTGGTGCAGTTTTGGTCGTAGGCGGGGGAATCAGCGGGTTGACTGCTGCCTTGGAAACCGCTGAAGTCGGAAACGATGTGTTTCTTGTTGAAAAGAGCGCATCGTGTGGTGGGCGTGTTGCACAGCTCAACCAGTATTTTCCGAAATTATGTCCCCCGAGTTGTGGACTGGAAATCAATTTCAGACGTATAAGGGATAATCGTAAGATTAGAACATACACCATGACTACGGTGAAGGCTGTGGCAGGTGGCCCTGGTAATTACCAGGTTACTCTGGAAACTGCGCCACGTTATGTAAACAGTAATTGTACTGCCTGTGGCGATTGCGCTGATGCATGTCCAGACGAAATAGATAATGAATTCAATTTCGGTATGGATAAGAGTAAGGCTGCATATCTCCCACATGAGATGGCTTTCCCACGAAGATATGTGATCGACAAAAGTGCTCTTAGTTCGGCTGGCGCTGACGCGGTTAAGGATGCGTGTAAGTACAACGCAGTTGATCTTGATATGCAGGTTGAAACCTGTACTATCAATGTTGCATCTATCGTCTGGGCCACAGGTTGGACTCCCTATGATCCTACCAAAATGGAAAATCTCAAGTTTGGTCAATCCCAGTCAATCGTTACCAATATGATGATTGAGCGTATGGCGGCACCAAACGGCCCAACCGGCGGCAAAATCGTTCGGCCTGGTGATGAAAAAGAAATTGAATCCATCGCCTTTGTTCAGTGCGCTGGTTCCCGGGATGAAAACCATCTTGAATTCTGCTCACATATCTGTTGCATGGCTACCTTCAAACAGATGAGCTATGTGCGTGAACAGTATCCCGATGCAAAGATCTATGTCTTCTATATTGACTTGAGAACCCCTGGAAAGTATGAGAAATTCCGTGAAGTTCGTATGGCTGATGAAAATGCGACTTTTATTAAAGGTAAGGTTGCAGACATCACAATTGAAGCTGATGGTGGGGTTACAGTTGTTGCAGAAAATGCAGTCACCGCTGAGAAGATATCTCAAAAAGTTGATCTGGCCGTTCTCGCCACAGGAATGCAGCCTTCACTCTCTTTGCAAGAGGTTCCAACTGAATTGCAAATGGACGCCAATGGCTTTGTAATTGCCGACGCTGATAAAGCTATGCTATCAGCAGGTTGTGCTAAGAAAGCCGCGGATGTTGTTACATGTACTCAATCTTCAACTGCTGCTGCCTTAAAGGCAATTCAGGTTTCCAGGAGGTAAGAAAAGATGGATAAAAATTACTGTGCCTATATTTGTGCTGGTTGTGGCATTGGTGACGCGCTCGATCTTGAGGCCCTCACCGAAGTTGTAACCGATGAGATGTCCATGGATTGCAAGACTCATGATTGCCTCTGTGGTGCCGAAGGTCGAGCTTTTATCGAAAGCGATATTAAAGAAGGTGTGAACACCGTTGTTATTGGTGCCTGTTCCCCTCGCGTAATGACCCAGGAGTTTGATTTCGGCGATGATAAAATTACTGTTCGTGCTAATCTGCGTGAGCAGGTTGTTTGGTCAGAGGTAAAGCCTGCTGAAGGTGAAGAACCACACGAAGAAGCGGCTGAATTTTTAACTGAGACGGCCGGAGATTATATGCGTATGGCCTGTACCCGTGCGCAGAAGACAGAACTCCCTGAACCGTTCAAGCTAGAGGTTATCAATAAGGCGATTCTGGTGATGGGTGGTGGTTTAGCTGGTCTTACCGCTGCAAAAGAAGCGGCCGCTGCGGGGTATGATGTTATACTCGCTGAAAAAGAAGAAAAACTTGGTGGAAAAGCTGCTGGTTGGCGGAAATCATTTCCCACCAAAGCGCCTTGGACCGATCTTGAAGAGAATCCGATTAACGCTCTGATTGCTGAAGTTGAGGCAGATGCGAAAATTACTGTTAAAACCGGAGCTGAGGTTGCGCGTATTACTGGCGCTCCAGGTGATTTTGGTATCAGTTTTAAGGCTGCGGGTACCACAAGTGAGTGGGATGCCCCTGCAAAAGTCACTGTTGAAGACGCGGATCTTATAGAAAAAGGTGAGATGGAAGATCCTAATACTGGTCTCCAGCTATATACAGAGATAAATCCGGATGCGGAAAAAGTTGGCTCTGTTGTCCTCGCAACCGGCTGGAAACCTGCCGATGTTTCCCAGTATGAACATCTGGGACATGGAACCATCAAAAATGTCGTTACCAACGCTGAATTTGAAAAACTTTCGAAAGAGGGTAAGGTTCCCGCTAATGTAGCATTTGTTCAGAGTCCGGGTGGAAAAGAGGACGATAAGGATTTCCCATATTGTAACTCTGTAACCTCAATGGTTGCTTTAAAGCAGGCACAGTATGTAGTGGAAGATAATGCTGACGGTAAAGCCTTTATCCTCTATCAGCATATGAGAACTCCCGGTTCCATGGAACTCTTTTACAAGAATGCCCAGAATAACGATGGTATCTTCCTGACTAAAGGAAGTGTCATGAAGGTTGAGGCAAATGGTGCTGGACTTTCAGTTGCTGTGGAAGACACGCTTCTGGGTGAAGATATTTCAATAGACGTTGATATGGTTGTTCTGGCGGCAGGAATGGAGCCAATGACCTTACATGAAAACTCTATTAATCTTGCCTATCGTCAAGGGCCTACCTTTAACGATCTTGAGCTTTTTGACGGTTATGCGGATTCTCATTTTATCTGTTTTCCCTATGAAACAAGACGTACCGGTGTTTATGCCTGTGGTGGTGTAAGAAAAGCTGAAACCATGGAAGAGGCTGTGGACGATGCAACCGGTGCGGCTTTAAAGGCTATCCAGTGTATTGAATCTGTAGACCGTGGTGTGTCTGTTCATCCGCGATCCGGGGATGCAACCTATCCCGATTTTTTCATGCAGAGATGTACTCAGTGTAAACGTTGTACTGAGGAATGTCCTTTTGGTGCCCTTGATGATGACGAAAAAGGTACTCCTCTGCCAAATCCTACCAGATGCCGTCGTTGCGGTACCTGCATGGGTGCATGTCCTGAAAGAATTATAGGATTTAAAGACTACAACATCGATCTTATAGGTTCTATGGTCAAGGCAGTTGAAGTACCTGAAGACGATGATGACAGACTCCGTATTGTTATATTTGTCTGTGAAAACGACGCGTATCCAGCACTTGATATGGCTGGCATGAAACGAAATGGTATAAATCATATGATTCGTTTCATCCCCGTCCGCTGTCTTGGCTCTGTGAATATGGCCTGGATCAGGGACGCATTGTCTGCAGGTATGGATGGTGCCATGCTGCTTGGTTGTACCTACGGTGATGACTACCAGTGCCACTTTGTCAAAGGTTCAGAGATAGCCAATAAGAGAATGGAAAACATTGGGGATACTCTCTCAACTTTGGGTCTTGAACCAGAACGGTGTGCTACGGAGCAGGTAGCGATCACTGACTATGATAAGATCCCACAGTTAGTCAATGATTTCGTAGAAGAGATCGTTGAGATGGGACCTAATCCATTCAAAGGCTTCTAATCTGTTTTTTATCAAGCCCCGTATGGAGGTTTTATTGCTGTATGGGGTTTAGCCGGTGTCATAAGGTTATAATTGAGTAAAATTTAATTGATAATATAACAGGAGAAAGAAATGAATGTTCAACCAGATTTAGATTTTATTAGAACCTTGAAGGAGGCAGGGGGCGATACACTGAAAAAGTGTTACCAGTGCGCAACCTGCTCCGTGATGTGCCCCCTCTCAAAAGATGGTGAACCTTTTCCCCGTAAAGAAATGATATGGGCACAATGGGGTATGAAAGACCGGCTCGTTAATGATCCTGATGTCTTTTTATGCCACCAGTGTGGAGATTGTACAGCAAACTGTCCCCGTGGTGCTAAACCAGGTGATGTGCTCAGTGCTATACGCTCTTACGCCTACACATTTTATGGCTGGCCACAGCCCCTTGCTAAACTTGCCTCCAGTGCAAAAGGCTTACCGATGTTGATTGGTATCCCTGTTGTGGTCATTCTTATTATGTGGCTTCTCTCCGGGGCCATGCATATCCCAACGCAGCAGGAGTTTGCAAGCCACGGTTACCAGCAGTTTTTTGGTCATTGGGACTTCAAATGGTATGCAAAAAACATTTTCTTCATAGTAGCTTTTATGGTCCCATCTTTGGGTCTTGGGCTTTTTTCCGCCTACATGGGCATAAAGAAAATGTGGAATACCATGTCGGACAATGCCGGATTGAATAGTGATTTCAGGCCGTCTATCGTTCAGTTTGGTAAAGATTTTGTTTGGCCTTCTCTTGTAGAGATTGTGAAGCATGATCGTTTTAATGAGTGTGGAACACATCTTGACAGAGTACGGGGCCATCTACCTTTAATGCTCTCGTTCATTGGTCTATTTATTGTAACGTGCTGGTCATTATTCAAAAATGATGTACTCGGTGTGATATGGCCGTCTTTTCACGGTCCAATGAGCCTTATGGACCCATTTAAGCTGCTCGCCAATGTCAGTGCCGTTGCTCTGCTTTTTGGTATTGCTGTTCTCTGGAACAACCGTAAGAAAGCGGAGGAAGAACTTGATGCACAGGCAACTTTTTATGATTGGTTCCTTATCTGGGAAATTACTGCCGTTGGTGTTACCGGATTAGGTGCTGAACTGTTGCGTTGGGCTGGAATGCCTACACTTGGTTATGTTGTGTACTTCTTCCACCTGGTTTCTATTATGATGCTGTTTCTTTATCTACCATATACTAAGCTTGCGCATCTGCTTTACAGAACTACTGCGTATACTTTTGAGAAATATAAAGAAAGTGCATTCGGTAAAAGTGAATAAAGTTTTGGTGACGAAATATAGCTTCGCTTAGTTTTTTAGAGATCTATTTTTCTAACACCCCACAAGGGGGTATAAGTGCCTTGTGGGTAAAAGTAAATTCACGATTTCATAAAGAGTTCCTGAGTTTCTTGTTTTTTATGACAGAAGTTCAGGAGTAAGGCACTAAAAGACTATAGTTGTTAAAAAAGGGGGGAGATCGACAGATCTTTCCCCTTTTTCTATGGGAAAAGTTAAATATATTAAAAAAACGAGAGATAAAAGTAAATGTGCCCGCATTTGTTTTTGATCGTAAAGTTCGGCATATAAATTGTCCTGTCCAATTAGGAGATATATGTTTCAGTAAAAAAATGATAAAACTGGAAAATAATTGTTGAATTATAAATTCGAACTGAGTATATTCTCTCGTCTTGTAAGCTGGCGTAGCTCAATTGGTAGAGCTCCTCACTTGTAATGAGGTTGTTGTGGGTTCAAGTCCTATCGCCAGCTCCAAAAATAATACTTTACAAAGTGTAAAGAAGGGTATAAAAGGGTGTCTGTCTAATTCAAGACGATCCCCATGGAGGGGTTCCCGAGTGGCCAAAGGGAACAGACTGTAAATCTGTCGGCTCAGCCTTCGGAGGTTCGAATCCTCCCCCCTCCACCAACTCTTTTTACTTTGTAAAGGGTTAATATATCCCGAGCGGGAATAGCTCAATTGGTAGAGCATCAGCCTTCCAAGCTGAGGGTTGCGAGTTCGAGTCTCGTTTCCCGCTCCAGAGTAAGTTCTTGTGTTGCAGCAGGTTGCCCACATAGCTCAGTTGGTAGAGCGCATCCTTGGTAAGGATGAGGTCACCGGTTCAATTCCGGTTGTGGGCTCCAGGTGAACACCGGTAGTAATCTGAAAAATAACTTTTCAATCGGTCTGAGGAGACAAGGAAATGTCAAAGGAAAAATTTGAAAGGACTAAGCCGCATGTCAATGTGGGTACTGTAGGGCATATTGATCATGGTAAGACCACACTGACCGCTGCAATTACTCGTGTTTTGTCAACAAAGGGTCAAGCGGCCTTTACCGACTTTAGCGATATCGATAAAGCACCGGAAGAGAAAGAACGCGGAATTACCATAGCAACAGCCCACGTAGAGTATGAGACTGTAAATCGTCATTATGCCCATGTGGATTGTCCAGGTCACGCAGATTATATTAAGAATATGATCACTGGTGCCGCACAGATGGACGGTGCAATTCTTGTTGTTGCAGCAACCGATGGGGCAATGCCACAGACAAGAGAGCATATCCTGCTTGCGCGTCAGGTTGGTGTTCCTGCGATTGTTGTTTTTCTGAACAAGTGTGACATGGTAGACGACGAAGAGCTCATCGAACTCGTTGAGATGGAACTTCGTGAACTGCTCGACAAGTATGAATTTCCAGGGGATGATATCCCATTCGTACAGGGATCAGCACTTCAAGCGCTTGAGAATCCAGAAGACGAAGCTCAGGCTAAGTGTGTCTGGGATCTTATGGAAGCTATTGATAGCTATATTCCAGAGCCAGAGCGTGATGTTGATCAGCCTTTCCTGATGCCTGTTGAGGATGTATTCTCAATTTCTGGTCGTGGAACTGTGGCCACCGGTCGTGTTGAGCGCGGAATTGTCCACGTTGGCGATGAGATAGAGATAGTTGGTATCAAGGAAACACAGAAGACTACTTGTACAGGTGTTGAGATGTTCCGTAAACTGCTCGATGAAGGTCAGGCAGGTGATAACATCGGCGCACTCCTTCGTGGCGTAAAGCGTGAAGAGATTGAACGTGGACAGGTTCTTGCTGCTCCAAAATCAATCAAACCACATACTAAGTTCAAATCTGAGTGCTACATCTTAGGTAAGGATGAGGGCGGAAGGCATACTCCATTTTTTAACGGTTATCGTCCACAGTTTTACTTTAGAACTACTGACGTGACAGGGGTTGTTACTCTTGCTGATGGAGTTGAAATGGTAATGCCTGGTGATAATATCGCCGGAGAGGTTGAACTCATCACTCCTATCGCTATGGACGTTGGACTCCGTTTCGCAATTCGCGAGGGTGGACGTACTGTAGGTGCTGGTGTTATCAGCGAGATTATCGCTTAAAACCACTCGAAAAATGCGATTGCCCTGGTCAAAAATGGTCAGGGTGATTTCTCATATGGGATGAATCAATGAGAGATATTGTAACTCTTGCATGTGGTACATGTAAGCGTCGTAATTATACGACAACAAAAAATAAGAAAAATACTCCAAATAAGCTGGAGTTTAATAAGTATTGCCCATTTTGCAGGGCACATACTCCGCATAAAGAGACCAAGTAATTCAGTGCAGGCCAGTAGCTCTAATTGGTAGAGCGCCGGACTCCAAATCCGGATGCTGGGGGTTCGAGTCCCTCCTGGCCTGCCAGGTTTACTTGTCCAAGCAGGTACGGCCTTAAGGTTACAATGTGTAGAGCTACCTGAGTAAAAATGGTTAGCTCGGAGGAGCACTAGACTAATGGCAGCGAAAGGAAAGTCTAAAGGCAGCAATGCTGCTAAGACTGAAAAAGTATCAATATTCTCACCAAGCCAGGTTAAGACTTTTATTGAAGAAGTAAAAACAGAGTTCACGAAAATAGTTTGGCCTGATAAGAAAATGACTCTTGGTTTAACCGGAGTCGTTGTTGTTTTAACGGTTGTGATCTCAATCTATCTGGGGTCGGTAGACCTGCTCCTTGGAAAGGTTGTATCCTCTTTTCTTAGATAATTTTCAGCTAGGAGCTTGTCCGAGAATAGATTTTTTGTTCAAAATCGAAAAATTTTCACAAAATATGCACAGCCATATATGATATTGCGAGCATTATTTTTTGGCAATTCTGAAGAGTTTGGGCAAAAGGGCATTCTCGGAGAGTCTCCTAGGTACGATAGTCCTCGTTAATATCCCCAAGAGTTGCTTGGGTACAGGGCATCTCCTTAACCTTCAAATATTAGAGCACATGGCAAGACAATGGTACATACTACAGGTCCATTCTGGCTTTGAAGAGAAGGTAAAAGCTACTCTCGAAGAAAGGATCAGAAAAGAGGGGCAAGAGGAATCATTCGGTGAGATACTTGTTCCTACAGAGCAAGTTGTAGAGATGATAAAAGGATCTCGAAAGACCTCTTCAAGAAGATTTTTCCCAGGCTATATGTTGGTGAGTATGGACCTAAACGACGAAACCTGGCACACAATACATGATAACATGCCTAGAGTGGTTGGATTCGTTGGTGACGACAGGGACCCAATACCGTTGTCCGATGAAGATGCCGGGAAAATAATAGGGAGAATACAGGACGGATCAGAAAGACCACGTCCTAAAGTTGTTTTTGATGTTGGTGAGGTTGTGCGGGTCATCGACGGACCTTTCGCCAACTTCCAAGGCGTTGTTGATGAAGTGTTTCCTGAAAAGGGACGTGTTCGTGTCATGGTTTCTATCTTTGGACGCGAAACCCCTGTGGAACTAGAATTTGTTCAGGTAGCGAATACCTGATTTTCTATTTTTGTGTCATTCTCAGTAATCAAAGACAAAGGGTCTGCTGAGACTGCATAGATAAAAGTTAGTTGGAGCAAGAAAATGGCAAAAAAAGAAATGGCTTATATTAAGCTGCAGATTCCTGCAGGTAAAGCCAATCCTTCACCACCTGTGGGACCTGCTCTTGGGCAACATGGTGTGAACATCATGGAGTTTTGCAAAAACTTTAATGCAAAAACCCAATCAATGGGAGACACCATTGTTCCTGTCGTTATCACCGTATACCAGGATCGGTCTTTCAG
>JAAELB010000093.1 GCA_024227155.1 Desulfobulbaceae bacterium | reverse complement strand
ATGGCCCGGAAGTAGGTCGAAATCCGGCCTAAAACGGCAGTATATTGGCCTAAGTTGAGAATTTAGCGTTCAAAAATTAGACGGCGAATGCAAAGGCTGGTTCAAGAACGAAATTGCAGAACTTATTCGCAGTTTCCCTAGCGCCTTGCTAAGACCGCTGATCATAAATGTCTAATAGTTCTAGAACTTTAAGAAGCCTAGTGTGAGAATCGAGTATACTTTCAATGTCACTTTCGGGCATTGAATGCTTTAAGGGTTTGTGGTTATTACCTGCGTAAACTGAAAGTCGGATATCTTGTTCATTTGAGGCTTGCACTTATTGTCCTTAATGTAGGGTTGGTCAATGACTTCGAAACATGTTCCTTTTGTACTGAGACAATAACCGAAGAAAGTCAAGCGTGAGACTCAACTTCATGGTCAGCCGCATCAAAGCACTTCTGGGTATAGGTATGTTACCGCAATTGAACCACATTAGGTTGAATGAGCAAGCAATTACTACCAGCATACTTAAACAGAAAATCTGACTATCTGATGTCAGTTTCTAGCTCTAAGAAGTCGACTAATATTAAAAACGCTCTCGAAATAAGTGACAATCTCCACAAAAACGCAGTGCATCAAGCAGTTATCCAATCTCTAGGCACTAGCAATTTGGATAAAAAATCAATTTAATCATCTTCGTTGAATAGCATCGAGTCGAAGCTGTCTATTTGATGATGGTGCAGTAAAATTACAGAAAGGCTATCTGCCAACTGTTTGGCAGATTTGGTGTACTCATTATTACTTATTACGACAGCTATGTTACCATTGTAATATCCTTTAGCAGCAGCAACCTCTTGTACAGCTTTGTTACCAATAGATGAAGAGTAGAGTTTACATTGTATTACTAAAACATAATCCCCTTTCTTGGCAATAACATCTGCCCCTTGGTCACCAGAGCCTGATGTAGGATAACTGTCCCAGTCCAATGCAGAAAACTTGTTTGAAATAGCTTTTTCATACTCATAAGGGTCATTGATAAGATCTAGGGAAACTGCGAATAAGCCCCGCAATTTAGTTCTTGAACCAGCCTTCGCGTTCGCCGTCTAATTTTTGAACGCTAAATTCTCAATTTAGGCCAATATACTACCTTTTTAGGCCTGATTTCGGCCTTATTCCGGGTT
>JAAELB010000092.1 GCA_024227155.1 Desulfobulbaceae bacterium | reverse complement strand
TGTCATCATGCTGGTACTGGGTGGTGCCGTCTTGCAGGATATAAACCACGCCGTTGGTGGTGCTGACTTCTTTATAACCAAGGCCCGAGGTATAGACACCGTGGGTGGAATCGGTCAGGCTGGCCCAGGCCGTGCCGTTGACGGACTCGATGGTGAGGGTATCAGCCGGTAAGTCACTGTCGCTGTCCGCACCTGAGCCGGTATCGTCACTAATAATATTGTTGCCGCTCTCCAGTGCGCCTTCGTTTAAGGTGTAACTATTGTTAGTTGTCATCGGTGCGTTGTCGTTCACCGGAGTGATGGTGTAGCTGACCGTGCTGGTGTTAGAGCCGTTGCTGCTGTCCGTTATCGTGTAGGTAAAGCTGTCGCTGGTGGTTTCACTGTCATCGTGCTGGTACTGGGTGGTGCCGTCCTGAAGGATATAGACGATGCCGTTGGTGGTGCTGACTTCTTTATAACCCAGAGCACTGGTATAGGTGCCGTGGGTGGAATCGGTCAGGCTGGCCCAGGCCGTGCCGTTGACGCTCTCGATGGTGAGGGTGTCGGCCGGTAGATCGGCATCGGAGTCGGCCCCACTACCGGTGTCGTCGGTAATGATGTTGTTACCGCTCTCCAGAGCACCTTCGTTCAGGGTATAGGCGTTGTTGGTGCTCACCGGTGCATTGTCGTTGACCGGGGTAACCACGTAGCTGACCGTGCTGGTGTTCGAGCTGTTGCTGCTGTCGGTCACCGTGTAGGTGAAGCTGTCGGAGGTGGTCTCAGAGTCATCATGCTGGTACTGGGTGGTGCCGTCTTGCAGGATGTAAACCACGCCGTTGGTGGTGGTGACTTCTTTATAACCGAGGCCACTGGTATAGACACCATCAGTACTGTCGATCAGGCTCGCCC
>JAAELB010000091.1 GCA_024227155.1 Desulfobulbaceae bacterium | reverse complement strand
TCCCCATATTTCTGGACAATGTATCCTGCATAAATAAGCAAAGTAAGATTGATGACAATGCATCCTGGGTTTATGTGTCAAAATGATCTATTTGCAACTTCAGTGTTTTTAAGTAGAAATCTTAAGTACATTTCATCATAATTAATATTACAAATGTAATGATCGCGTTAAGTGAATATGATGACATGGTACAAAAATTAGGTGTCACCTACCATAGATAATGATAAATGTGAAAAACAAATGCATAATGTATTCCTTTACATCTTCTTTACATAATGATTACATGGTAGTATGTAACTTTCCGGACAAATTCTGACCTTTAAGGTGCCCTACTTCAACATCAGTTTTCACTACTTTAGCTACACTGTTTGCATTGCTAGTATGGATTTTCTTAAAGTAGAGACAATCAGCTTTCCAATGATGTATGCCAATATTAATCCTAAATGGTGGTACTATTTTCCCAAATTGGGGTGCCTGTCACATGTACTACAGCTCGCCTGACTTGATCTCTCATCATGTGACTTATTTTTT
>JAAELB010000090.1 GCA_024227155.1 Desulfobulbaceae bacterium | reverse complement strand
ATTTTTAATCCTCGAAATACTCAATGTATTCCTCCGGTTAAAAATTGCACCTTCCTTGACCTTGAACAAAATTGCCGATTTATGGACGGACAATAGGTAAGCTTTTGAGAGCCTTGGCGATTCACGCCGTGGCTCAACTTAAGCGATCCTCAGGCCCGGCCTGAAAATGAAAACCCATTTCTGCCCGGTCCCTGCGAGTCTCGCGGCTCATCCGGCGACGTTCTGTTTGAAATTCAACTCCTTATCCCTACCACGATCGAAAACCACTAGTGTGTTGACATAAGGCAGACATTGGCATAATGTCTTATCATGAAATATTTAAATTGGAGTCATGAAAAGAATCATTTGTTAAAAACTGAAAGGGGTATTTCCTTTGAGGAAATAGCGCTTTTAATAGAATCGGGGCATATACTTGGAATTGAGGAAAATCCAGGACGGCCCAATCAAAAAATCTACATTTTGGAAATTGGAAATTATGCTATTATCGTTCCTTTTGTGGAAAACCAAGATGAAATATTTCTCAAAACTGCTTTCCCGAGTCGAAAATATACAAAGCGTTTTGAATTAAAGGGGGAATTATGAATAAATTAAACAAAAAGGCTTTTGAGCCAATAGATAAAGAAGAAAGCGATTTGATGAAATCACTTGAAGGTGATGAGTGGCGTCCTGTCAAAGATTTCAAGCAACAGAAAAGAACTGCGGTCGAAGCGGCTCGAAACACTCTTAAAAAAGATAAACGCATTAATCTGCGTTTATCTCAAAAAGATTATCACCAAATCCAGATAAAGGCCGTTGAAGAGGGCATTCCATATCAAACACTTATTTCAAGCATTATTCACAAATATTTAAATGGTTCTTTAGCACCTAAGCAGCAGTAGCATGAAAAGAAAACAGAACCTCAGATTGCTCCGGATCGCTGATTGATCGTCGCACCCGGTGAAACTCCCAATAGCTATTATCTAAAATGATAGGATATAAATGTTCCAAACAAATCAGTTAATCATAGTAGGAGGACCAAGTGCAGTAGGGAAGACTGCCTTTCTAAATTGTATGCAACAAAAGCAAATCTCTGATTTGCTCAATCAGATTCCTGTGAACAACCCTCAACTATATCTTTACCTTGATGCTGTACAATTGACCGGAGTGCGTAAGTCTTTTGTTGATCGACTAGTTCTTCACTACGATTTCATTCATCAATATTCGCTACAAGTTGGTTTTTCGTATTTGTCTGATTTGATCAATAGATCAAATTCTGTCTTTGTGCTGACTCTATGTGCACAATCAATAATATTGTCGAATCGGATATCTTCGCGTTTAAGGCGAATTATAAAGACTCGTCCCTTCGGAACACAACGGATTGAGCGATTACAGAAAAAAAAAGAGATGTATGACGATCAAGAAATGCTTTTGGGAGAATTTCAGAGATGGTTGGAATATTTTGAAGAATATGAAATAGCCAGTCACATGATTATCGATTCTTCCAAAGACTATTGGTCAACCTGGTTTCGCGATACAAATGAAGCAAGAAATATTCTGGCAAGCATATTGGCTGGGCAGAAGCTAACAAAACAATGCAGTTGACCGCTATCGCGGCAACTGATTTCAAACGTTAGGCACTCAATAGGTATCAACATTTAATTAAAGGAGGAGATCAATGGCTGTAGAAACAGTCGAGGTTGAAGCGGAGTCTTTGGAAGAAGCTAGAGAGCAGATCATATCTCAGATACCTGAAGGTCTGCATTTGCTTTCAGAGCAAGTCATATCAGACGGAAAGCCAAAGACCGTGGAAGCTGTTGGTGATACAATAGATGCAGCTTTTGCAAAAGTACAACGTGATAACATTCCAGACAATGCAGAAATTTTAGAGAATAGAGAGATTGCCTCCGAACAAAAAATTATGAAAACTGTGGTGGAAGAGTTTGATGAAGAAAGTGCAAAATCAAGCGCAGACATGGAAGCGAGGCAACAAAGTAGTAATCCTATAACTTTCCAAAGTATTGCACTAATAAGCGTTGGGAATAAAGGCATTTTGGGGATTGGAAAGAAACCTAACCAATATGAAGTCGAGTTGCTTGAACTTCAACCGGCGGCTGTTAAGGTAACTTATAAAACAAAGGCTAAAGTTATTGCTCAAGTGGGTGAATCGAACACACCTCTTTCAGCAGAAAATCCCACAATAGTTCAATCTCAAACAGCATCAAAAGGAGATATCATGTCAGAAGAACTCATAACCGTAGACAACGTATCAAAGGAATTTTTGGAATCAATTTTTAGCGCGGCCTTTATGGACGTAACACATGACAATGACGGTGACATTGTTGTTAAAGATGCTTGCAGTTGCATAGTGATGCCAAGCAAGGAAAGCAAGAAAATATTACTTTTTTGCCAGTTTACCTTCAAACCCTCTGCTAGTGACAATGAAAAGCTGGTATGTGCGAACAACATTAACAGTGAATATATGATGGTTCGTGCGTTTGTGCTTGGCAATATTTTACGATTTAGCTACGATATCGTTTTGAATGGTGGGATCACCAAGAAAGCACTTGTGCTTATAGTCAAACGCTTTGCCTCGATTCCCCACGTTGCGGTAGAAGATCACGGTCAGGGTCTTCTTGAATAACGCAATAGCTGTATAGAAGACAAATACTAATAACCGTTTACTCCCCACCTCCTAAGTTTTGGGCAGGGTTAAATAAATACTGAAAGTCAGTTTTATCACTCTTACCTTCTTAGCGGGGCGTAAACGGTTAAGCAGAAACTGATGTCTCTGGGAACAGCACTGTTGCTGGAAATGTGCCTACCCAATTGCTCAAGCGGACAGGCTGCTGTCGGGCTTTTAATAACTGTCAGGCAGGTGAGCCGCCCGCCCCTTAACTCAGTCGATCGGCAACCAGAAATGAAGGGAGCGTAACTATGAGCATATGGCGGAAATTATTTGGAAAAGATCAGGAGGTACCTGAGTTGAATCAATCAGAAGCATCTCTTGATCCCCAGAAATTTTCGAATTTAGTAGTCGAATATCCAACCAAAAACACTAAGGAGAAATTACAGATGCAAGAAGAATTAATCACTTCCGAAAACCTTTCCCCTGAACTACTAAAGTCAATATTCGATGCCGCCTTTATGGAATCAACTACAGATGAAGACGGCGAAGTACTAGTGAAAGAAAGCGTTACTGTCCGAGTAAAAGCAAATATGGAGCAAAAAAATCGAATACGCCTTTATTGTATTTTCAGCTTTGAAGAGAATTCAACTCAGCTCGCACGGCTTGAATGTGTGAACCGCATTACTGGAGATTACGCCATGCTTAAGGCGTCGGTTCATGATAATTTGTTGATTATTGCATATGATATGTGGATCGCTGGTGGTATTACAAAGAAGAATCTCGTGACGGGTTTGAAATTTTTCGCCACAATTCCACATGATGCCATCGCGGACTACGGCCAAGAGATCGTGCAATAGAAACTTCAGTGAACAAGTCGTAATCAATCATTCCTGGTTTCGCATTATAGGCAGAATGCATTTTAACATTGTTCCAATTCCGTGAATTTTAGAGAAAAATGCCGAAACAATCGCTTCACCGTTCGCAAAGGGTTTACGGTTGCTATGGGGTTCAATTGCGGCCGCCGCCTGTTTGCTGCTCTTATCGACCAGCTCGAAAAAATGGCCGAGAATTAAATTCCCAATCGCGGCATTGTTGATTGCCATAGTTGCTTTTCCGTGTACCGGAATAGCATATGCTATTTTCAATATTGCTCCCTGGTCACTCCACGGCCGCGTCACCGATTCCGCCGGACAGTCATACGTATTCTGTGACAGCAGTTTCCTACAAGGGCAAATAATGGCGATCGGCAGGATTGAAACGGGAAATTTACTTGCCACGCAGATCAAGGTCTTCGGATTCAATAACGGTGATTCACCTCGCAGTTGGGCCTCAGT
>JAAELB010000089.1 GCA_024227155.1 Desulfobulbaceae bacterium | reverse complement strand
GTAACTACTCCAAAAGTGGTGGTAACATCCACAAAATCACTTTTTGGATCGAAGTCTACGCTATCTCCCGATAAAAGAACTCGGGAATGACAACAGGGGATTGATTGTACATGTCATCCCCGAACGTTTTTATCGGGGATCCAGTAGTTATTTTACCACCACTTTTGGAGTAGTTACGCTTTTTCTAAAAGTTGATCATCAGCTGGCTTTAAAAGCGAAGAGCCGACGAAAGGGCGCATAGCTTTTTGGGTCGGCTGATTTGCATCGTTATGAGTATTTTTCACTTTAATTATTTTGCGAAATAATGAGGGCACTATAAGGGCCAATACCAATATTCGCACTGTATGCCATACCATCTTTTTCATTTCTATAGGCGACTGAGTCGTAACCAAGATAATTGCCAAAATCATCACTATAACCGTTCCAGTCACTGTTAAATCTCACATTCCATTTTCCATCGTGAGGAAAACCGATGGTATAACTGTCATAAGAACGGGCTGACATGTTGATAATCACAATGACATCATCTCCCGGGCCACCATTTTCCCAGCGGTGGAAAGCAATGACTTTATCAGAGTTGTTGATGTGATGAACGTGGACATGTTGCCCCCTTAGCCCAGCTGTTTTATTGCCCCAATTACGTCTGAGATGGATCAAATCACGATACATGTCGTGAATACCCCTAAATTTGTCTAGTTTTGACCAATCAATTGGATCCTGGTCATGAAACCACTGATCTTCCAAGAACTCTTGTCCCTGAAAAATCATTGGGATTCCAGGACTGGTAAAAGCTAGGACTGCGCCGAGTGTAGAACGCTTACGCGAAAACCAGCTTCCCGCATTGCCGGGCCAAATCTCTTCAGGTGTTCTTCGTTTACCATTTGCGACTTCATCATGGGAATCCGTATAAATGACACGTTCAAATGCGTCACCGTTGTATCTGGCATAGATAGCATCTCTGACCGCATACATATTGCGATGGTGATCGTCTGAAGTGATTATGGATTCACGGACGGGGTGGACAAAGTTGGAATCCCATTGTGCATCAAACCCGGCTCCTCCATGCTCCGTCCCTTTAGTGATCCACTCATTATTTTGCAAGTCTTCGGCTATCGAGATTTTCCAGGAAAATTTCTGATTTATTTCATGATTCACCATCTGCATAAATGACCAGCCATCAGGAATCTCGCAACCACCACCGTTATTGCATGTTCTGATATTAACCGTCGAATCCCATCTCAAACCATCGACATGAAACTCTTCCAGCCACATGATGGCATTGTCCCGTAAAAACTGGCGGATTTCCTGACGCCCATAGTCGGGCCTTGTATCTCCCCATGGTGTTTTTGAACGATAATCATTATAAAAGTAAATCCCGCCTTTACTTCCCCAACCATCAAACCTCCACAGATCCAAATCAGAAGGTCCAAGATGGTTGTAAACCACATCCATAATCACTGCTATTTCATGATTGTGTGCTTCTTTGACAAACTCTTTAAACGCTTTGGGTCCGCCATAAACGCTCTCAACGGCAAAAATATGTGCAGGATTGTATCCCCAGGAGAAGTCTCCCGCAAACTCGGTCAAAGGCATAATTTTAATGGCATTGATTCCCATGTCTTTGAGGTACTGTAATCTTTCAGTAGCTGTATTCAAATTACCCGGTGATCCACCAGGCTTGTCGTTAAACGTACCAAGGTGCATCTCATAAATGATCATTTCATTCCAACTTGGAGTGTGGTATCCACTTTCATCACACCAGTCAAAGTCCCTCGTAACAATGATTGAATCACCGGCAGAGTGTGTCATCTCTCTTGCATAGGGATCATTTTTCCAATAAACATTTTGGTTGTTTCTGTTGGTAATGACGAATTGGTAGTGATCTCCAATCTTTGCTACATCCACATCAGCAGACCAGTATCCGTTTTCTTCACTGTAGAGGGGATGTTTGGTTTCTGACCATTCATTAAATGTACCTGCTAAAGTTACGTGAGATGCGAAAGGTGCCCAGACTCTAAATGTTACACCTGTATCTGAGTGAGGAATTGCTCCCATACCTACTTTAGTTGAAATGCCCATTTATTTTCCCTGTATTTAATTTATGAGCCCGTTTATTTATGACTTTTTGATTTCAACACCCATAATTGCCCCTACAAATCCTCAATGTGCGGTGCAGTTGAACTGCACCCCCGCAAGATCGCGGCGGATGCCCTGCCGGTAGCGGTACTTGGGATGGCCGAGGATGAGTGAGGTCAGCACCCGATTGTCCTTGGGAATGCCATAACGGGAACGAAGCACTTTGGAACGTTCCACAACCGGTGGGATCATTCCGATGATGGTAGTGCCGAGACCGAGGGACAGCGCAGCAAGCATGGCGTGGTGGCAAACCAAATGGGCGTTCTCCTCGTACGATGTGGTCCAGCGGTTGGCATGAAAGATCATAACTGCTGGTGCACCGTGCATATATCGGTCGGTTTTGTCTCGCCTGTAGTCCTCGTTAGCTTTGGTTGCGAACCCCACGACGTGGTTCCGCAATTCCCCGTAGATTTCGGCCCCTGTCGCCAGGCGGATGAACATACGGCCGATTGGATTGGAGAAGGATTTGAGCAGACCATCGTAGTGATTAACCAGAAATTCAAGCAGAAATTTCAGCTCGCTGACCTCATCAATGATCAGCACTTCGGTGGTGTGAGGTGGAAAACCCATCGGTGCAGTGGCCGCCGCCTTAAGGATTTTGTCAATGTCTTCCCTGGGGACTTCTTTGTCCTTGAACATCCGAACACTGCGACGCGCTCGTAAAAACTCATGGAACTGCTCAAAACCGAAGGAGAGACTTTTTACACGTTCGAAGTGTTCTTCGGGTATCGTTTGCAGGCGCAGAGCTTCAGTGGGGCACACCATAACGCACTGTCCGCAGGAGATGCAGGACTCGGCGCGGTCGACCACCGTTGCAGGAATCTCGCCCACCATTTCGATGACTCCATGAGGACAGACATCTACACAAAGCCCGTCGCCTTTGCAGGCTTGGCTATCAAAAATATGCAGGCGATCGTTCATGTTTCACCTCAATTCTCGCTCATTTAAGTTCAATTTGTCTAATACTTAACCATTTGCTGTCGACTCTATTTCCCTGATATTTCTAAATTGATGCTGGATTTTTAGAATTTGATATACAGCTAATTATATCAAACTATTATTGATACATCCAGCAGTAAGGTTAATGGTCGCTAGATGCCTGTGGTGTAAGGCTAGTCCTGGAAATAAAACTATTACCTAACCCGAATAGATCGGAACTTTCTAAAATGCTTGGATAAGTACCTTCACGAAATTATTTCGAAGTCTACGCTTATCTCTGCCACAAAAATGCAGAAAATAATTTCTAAGGTACTAAATCTTGCGTACAGAAAGTACAGAAAAAAATGATTTATCATTGCAAAACAAGACTTTGTATCCAAAATAATCACTTTACAAACTCATCTTTTCATAAATACATTTTTTTCTGTTATTTGCTACCCTTCGGGATTGACAATTGCTCCATTTTACCGCCCCTGAATACGCGATAGTACTTTCTAATCTGGAGTTTCAGCTGTTCTGAATCAACGACTTCGGTGTAAAAAAGTGAATTCCGCTGGGGCCGGTATCTTTTTTCATTATTCTATCATGGGGTGCGCCTTGAAAAAGGCCCATGCAATCGCCGCCCAATCGGGCCCATCGGGGTCCGCGTAGGTGCCTTTCGCGCCGCCCACCCATGCATGCCCTGGGCCGTCGACAAAATGGGTCTCGATGGCCGAGCCAGTGCCGTAACTGCCGTAACGGTTGTAATGCCAGATCAGGCCGTCGGTCTTACCGACCTCGCTGACAACAGGCGTAGTCATGTCTATTTCAAAAAGCGTAGCCCAGGCAGTGGCATTGTTCCCTGCAGCGGCAACATCAACCTTGGGATCGCTTGTGGCGTGAAGTGCAAGCAGCGGTACTAGACGCTTATCTGGTCCCATCTCCGTGACCATGTCCTGGACGGTCTCCTCCGTGGTTTCAAATTTCGGCGCCCACCAGTCGAACCAGGTCGCCGGGTCGAACCAACTGAAACTCAAGCATACGCCTCGTACGGCACATGCCGTTTCTCCATAAGCGATACCTGCGGCCGATGCCCCAGAGGCAATGATTTCCGAGTAGGCCACCATAACGGCGGTAGCCATGGCACCACCCGAAGATAATCCGGTTATATGGATCCGATTTGAGTCGATGGAATAGGCGTTCTGAACTTCAGTGATGATCCCGGCGATGTCGGCCACCTCTCCCCGTCCCTGATGAATTTCATTTTCAAACCAATATCCCCAGCAGTTGGTATTGCGCAGGCCGTCGTACGATGTAACAAAGGGGTAGACAACGATGAATTTTTCATCCTCAGCCAAATCGTTGAAGCGGGTGTCGTTCATGATATCCCGGCTGGTCTGGTTACAACCATGCAGAACAACCACCAATGGCAGTGCTTCGCCAGCACCTTGAACTTCCGGCAGGAATAGCGAATACTGCCGGTCTTTTGATCCTTCAAAACTCTTTTTTTTATAGACTTGGTCAACGACTTCTCCAGCGGACGCATACCCATACAGCAGCAAGACGACAATCAACAACCCCATGTTTTTCAACAATATCTTCATGTTGTGTCTCCTGTTCCCGGTTTTGTTGTTTTGTTTTTTTGCAGCACAGCATTAAGGCCTCTATCCATTGCTCAAATGGACCTTCCCGTAGCAAAAGAACAGTTTTTAACACTAAGGCAATAAACTATACTCATATAGTATGATACTTTACTGTCCTCCTCCAGGCTTTGCATGGGAAAACCAATATTATAAGGTTATGTTTTTAACAGGAATGATATCACTTGAGTGCGAGATGATAATCTACACCAGGTATAACAAAACCTCCTAGGAGCTTGTCTGAGAATAGATTTTTTGTTCAAAATCGAAGAATTTTCACAAAATAAGCACAGTCATATAACTGATATTGCGAGCATTATTTTGTGACAATTCTAAAGAGTTTGGGCAAAAGGGCATTCTCGGACAGCCTCCTAGCGGCAACGGCCGACTACTAATGAGAACAGAAGATGCGTAAACTTTCACCAAAACTTGAAAAATGGCTCCAGGCGTATAACCAGCTGATTGAAAAGCTGGCAGAGGAAGGATATTTGCTTCACAAAGATAAAGTGGAGTGGTTGCTAGAAAACTACTTTCAGAACCGGGAAAATCGAAAAGAGGCTTCTCCCTTGTATATGAAGTGCAGCCACCATATACCAAAATCCCTTGTGATTACAGCGGAG
>JAAELB010000088.1 GCA_024227155.1 Desulfobulbaceae bacterium | reverse complement strand
TTCTTTTCAAATAAATTTATTTTGTCCCAAAGCTCTTTATAGGGAACATCAATCAACTTAGAAAGCGTGGTAATTGTTTTTTCTAAAGGTCTTGCATCTTCAAGTACAATTTTTAAGTTAAAGGAAGGTCTATTATCAACAAGAAGGACACCATTTCTATCATAAATAAGTCCTCGAGGAGCCATGATGCTCTTTAACCTGATACGGTTGTTCTCAGAGTACCCTCTGTATTCTTCACCTTTAACAATCTGTAAATATATCAATCTAAAGATAAGGAGGGTAAAAACAACAGCAATACATATACTTGCCCCTATTAGTCTTTTTTTAACCCAATCCCTATCCGGAGTTTTTATAATCTGTGCCAAATCAGCCCCTAGTTAGAATAATTTGAATCTCTATTTTTCTTATTGATAAGACTTGTTATAATAATCTCATATTTTTTTCGAACAATTGTAATCAACTCAAGCGCCAATGGAATGAAAATGCATGCCAAAAACATCTGCTTTATCATCAGATAATAATTTAAAGATGCAACACCGCTTTCTCCTTGGTTGATAAAGACTGAAAGTATTAAAAATATAGATTCTATAGCAACTGCTGCAAATGCAATAATTATAGAAAAAAAGATATTTCTTGAGAATACAAATAACTTTAGTCCCTGTACTATTGCATAAATCCATATATAGGTTGTAATATACAAACCAAAATATATTCCAGAAACGCTATCAACA
>JAAELB010000087.1 GCA_024227155.1 Desulfobulbaceae bacterium | reverse complement strand
TATACCAGTAGAAAACAACTTTTAAAAGTTCCTCGCCTTGGGCCTAAGGCCTATGAACAATGTGCTGGCTTCCTCCGTATTAATGGGGCCAAGAATCCACTGGACAGTAGTGGAGTCCATCCGGAAGCCTATTCTCTCGTTGAAAGAATGGCTCATGACTCCTCGTGCAGTGTCCATGACCTCATTAAGGATTCAGCAAAAAGTAGTAAAATAGACCTCCAAACCTATGTATCTAAAAATATTGGCCTGCCCACGCTTTGCGACATACTCCAGGAGCTCGACAAACCAGGCCGTGACCCTCGAGAAAAATTCCAGCAATTCGCCTTTGCTGAGAATGTCCATACTATTGAAGATCTCGTGGTGGATATGCAACTTCCAGGGGTAGTAACAAATGTTACAAAATTTGGAGCCTTTGTAGATATTGGGGTACATAATGATGGCCTAGTGCATATAAGTCAGCTGGCCGATAGATTTGTAAAAGATCCGGCCGAGGTGGTCAAACCACGTCAACATGTGCGTGTGAAGGTCCTGGAGATTGATGCAAAAAGAAAAAGAATATCTCTTTCCATGCGGAAGAAGTAGCTATGTTCTCTTACTATAACGATCTTTTTTCTCATTACCTCGCAGAGTTTTATTATAGTTTCAATCGCATATTTTATTTGCGCAGGTTAGTACCAACATTTTGTATTGCCATCAGAACTCTGCTCATCCCCCAGCGGCTCTTGAAATCCTTGAGTTCTAGGGTAATCCGATTTTTTTTTCATTGACAACGGGGTAATTTCGTGGTTATTAACTCCTTGATTCTTGATTGGCACTCGATTTTCTAAGAGATACAGTGGAAAAGAAAAAGAATTCTGTATCCT
>JAAELB010000086.1 GCA_024227155.1 Desulfobulbaceae bacterium | reverse complement strand
TGCATATGAGCTACATGTGGGCTGCATATTAGGTACTTATCAGTTTCAAATGATTGGTTGTACAGAATATAACCCACTGAGCGTTTTGTGTGTGCTACTGCTTGTACTAGCTAACTTGTCATTAGCAACCTTGTTTTTGCATTGTTCAAAGATGTCCAGTCTTGTAGATCAAAGTTCATTTCAGTGTCCTCAAGGATCATACCACTCGCAATGGTAATGACAATGCTATAACTTCAAAGTGGGGAATATTGGGAATCATTGGGAAAATTGAGGAATCATTGGGAAAACTGAGGAATCATTGGAAAAATTAGATCATTGGGAACAATGAGGAATCATTGGGGAAAATAAGTAATCATTGGGAAAATAAGGAATCATTAGGAAAATGAGGAATCACTAGGAAAAATGAGGAAAATGCCTCAGAAAGGTCAGAATGAACATTAGTCATTAAGGGGTAATCATTGTGAAAATTGAGGAATCATTGGGAAAATGAGGAATTATTCAGAAAATTGAGGAATCATTGGGAAAATGAGAAATCATTGGGAAAGTTGAGGAATCATTGGGAAAGAATGAGGAATCATTTGGGAAAATGATGAATTGTGGG
>JAAELB010000085.1 GCA_024227155.1 Desulfobulbaceae bacterium | reverse complement strand
TCATCAAAGAAATCAGCACGTGATGCACAGAGAGAATGAAATGTGTTTTGATTTTAACATGAATTTTATTATTATTATATTATTATAATTATAATTGTTAATTTTTATCATAAATTGACCATCAACAAAAATTTTATTATTCAACATGTGCTGTCAATTACCAAGTTTGCCACATTTAAATCTGTAGTAATGACACTAGGCAAAAGGTAGGCAAAAGGTAGGCAAAGGCAAAAGGCAAAGGCAAAAGGCAAAGGCAAAAGGCAAAAGGCAAAGGCAAAAGGCAAAGGCAAAAGGTAGGCAAAGTAGAACACAAATCAATTAGAACACTTCCAAAACTTTAAATGTGATGTAACTTTGAAATCTCTTCATTTTTCAACGCCCCACCTCTTTTGAAAATGACACTAGGCAAAGGTAGGCAAAGGTAGGCATTGTGAATACTTTAGTATTGTGAAGAGAATTTCCAGAAAATAAGGGCTTTCCCCTTAGGTGACTTATAAGGTATACATCTAGGACTGTTCGAGACTTTTGCACGCTCCTGTAGAATTTAAAACTCCTAAAAGTGAACGATGCTCTGATCTAGACTTAGGCGCC
>JAAELB010000084.1 GCA_024227155.1 Desulfobulbaceae bacterium | reverse complement strand
GTTCGCTGAGCTGTTGAACGGCCTGGCCGTAGCGGCGATCCGCCTACAAGATCAAGGGGATGTGTGATGGCTGTCTACCGCAATAAAACCGACAAGAATTTTGTCGATGTCGAGGCTGTCCGCTGGCTGGGGAACAACGAGACCGAGATGGGCCGTTTCCTTGGCTGGCCTGCCCAGGTCAATGTCGATGGCGGCGATTTCTTGGTGTCCCTGTTCATCCCCACCCCCAGAGGGCCGAAGGAGGTGAAACCCGGCGACTGGGTTATCGAGACCTTCTTGGGAGGGTTCCGGGTTTGCAAGCCCGACGTCTTCGACGCCACCTACGAGGAGGTGGAGACCTGATGACGGCTATCACTGTCACCAGAACGGTCCCCGGGTACCGGTGTGACCGGTGCTCCGCCGAAACGGCCTCCGAGCCGTACGGGATGCTGCCCTCCGGGTGGCTCCAAACCCACAACGACAAACGCCCAATCCACGTCTGCGGTGACTGTCTCTCAGGGGAACCGGCTATCCGTCTCCTCGCTGTGGATTCTGTCCGCCAGTTGTTCGACGTGGGCGGTGTGGATGCCGACGAGAGAGACCGGCTGATCGGCTACGCCCGAGACGGGGACATCGACGACGGCTCATGGGTGGAGCAGTTCTTCCCGAGCGTGTGGGTGACGCGGGCGGAGGTGTCTGATGGGTGACATCAACAAGATCTTCGGCGACGCTCTCAGCGCCGTCTACGAACCGATGATGCGTCAAGACGCTGAACGCGAAGCCCGGTTCAGGTACCGGCTCGAACTGATCGACGAGGAAGAGGTGGCCCGCCTGATCGACTACGCCCGCAACGGAGACATCGAAGCCGACGACTACGCGTGGGCCAAGTTCTTCTTCCCGATGCCAGGAGACGAGTGATGACGACTAGATGGCCGGTGGATCCGGGGGCCGACGATCGCCCCTATGTGCGGGCGAGGCGCCTCAAGCGGCTCCCCCGCGTCTACTACTCCGTACGGCTCGGACGGATGGTCGACGAACGGTCATGGTGGGACCGCCTACTCAGGAGAAGCGAATGACTAGATGGGTGGAAGCGATCCACACTGACCTTTCCAGCGACCAGTGGCGAACCTACATCCCGGTCGACCTCGAAGAAGACC
>JAAELB010000083.1 GCA_024227155.1 Desulfobulbaceae bacterium | reverse complement strand
TCGAGGTGGCGATAATCCGCACCCGGGTCTGATTGTTGCGCCAGCGCAGGCGGGTGATGGTGACCGTGTCCGCCGTCTCGTTGACCGTGATGGTCACCGTCGCCGGCCCACCAGTGGCGCCTAAATCATCCGCCACCTGGTAGGTGAAGGTATCCGTACCGCTGAAGTTGAAACCCGGTTCATAGGTGAAAGAACCATCCGGGTTGAAGGTCAGGATACCTTGGCTTGTTGTGCTGACCAGCGCCGCGGTTAAGGTACCGCCCGCCGGGTTAGCGTCACTGTCATTGCCCAGCACACCGGGATCGCCAACATTGAGATCCACATTCTCTTCGGTGCCGTAGGCGTCGTCACTGGCCGACGGCAGATCATTGATCTCGATGGTCACCGTGGCCGGGGCACTGTCAAGGGTGCCGTCATTGGCCACATAGGTGAAGGTGTGTGTTCCGGCCGGGCCGTCAAATGTAAAGGACCCGTCGGTGTTGAATGTCAATGTTCCACTGGCCGGGCCGGAGGAGAGTGCTGCTGTCAATGCATCGCCTTCCGGGTCGGTATCATTGGTCAGCACGCCTGGAGCAGGTACACTGACCATCGCACCTTCGGTTCCGTTAAAGGTGTCATCCACCGCCGTGGGAGCGATGTTGGGTGGATTAACATACAAGGTTGCGGTTATTGGCGCGCTTACTGAGGTGCCGTCGCTGACCGTGTAGGTGAAGCTGTCGACGCCAGTGAATCCGGCATTGGGTGTGTAGGTAAAAGATCCATCCGGATTCAATACGGTGGCCCCGTTGGCAGTCGGTGACGCCAACGCTGCGGTCAAAGGATCGCCTTCCGGGTCGGTGTCGTTGCCCAGTACACCGGGCGCCGGCACGGAGAGTAAGGTATCTATGGTTGCAGGGAAACTATCGGCCACCGGTACCGGTGGCTGATTGCCTCCCACAGCGCCCACATTGAGCTTGACCAGCATGCCGCCGAAGGACTGGCCTGAATTAGTCAGGTGCTTCGTCCGGGCGTCGTAGATGGGAAAGCTGACGCCCGCATCACCCGCTGTCACTTGCAGCATGGCATCCATGGTACCGGCCGAGTTGAGCTCGAATCCATAGACTTCCTGGTCGTAGGATCGACGGATACCG
>JAAELB010000082.1 GCA_024227155.1 Desulfobulbaceae bacterium | reverse complement strand
TGTGGATGGACAATTCCGCATGAAATGCCCCTGGTGCCCACAAGCTTAAACATCCTAAGGTCCCCCTGAGGCCTTACAGGACGACTTGAGACAGGTCTTGGTCCCAGACCATCAGTCATCCCTCCCTCAGAGGTCGGTTCCCGGGATGGATTTGACCCATCCCCTCGGCCACCATGGGGCTTCCACCTTCCCCGTCCTCTTCCTGCTTGTCCTCGATACCCCCCTCGTGGTTGGGTAAAGGACGTGAGCCTCTGATCCATTTGCTTGAGAACAGTCTCCCCAAACTTTTCTAGAGCTTGGGTCTGAGTCTGCTCTCCAGCCTGTTTCTTCTTGGATTCCCCAGCCAAACCTTTGACGGTTTGGCTAAGTCTATCGTTGGAGAGCCTCATGTCTTTAACACTGTCATTCAGGCTTTGGAGTAGACTCATGAACTGATTTTCATCAATTCCCTCTGTCCACTTTCCTGAACAACCAGTGGCCTCATTGGTCCGCATGGAATTTCCCTGCATCGGGGGAGCATAATATTGGGAACCTCCTTCTCGGAGACCCCCTTTTTGTGCTTCCCCTGCTGGATACAGAGAAGTTTCTTCAGGATTATCTTCCTCCAGGGGATCGGAATCCCCTATAAATGCCATCCGGTTCATGATCTCATTGAAGTTAGCATCAGGTTTATCAGCCAAAAACAACTTCAAAAGAGGTTGTAAATTTTTACTGATACCCATTATGGCTACCTTCCTGAGAGTTTTGTCTCGTTGATCCTGATCTTTTGGGTTGGCCCGCAGGGCACAAGTTAGCAAAGAGGATTTATATTCCTCCATACTTTGCCCAGGTCTTTGGACCATTTTCATTAATCTCGTCTCCAGATTCATCCGGTGCATTAAATTAATAAAACGATCATCCATCCATTTCCAAATGGCATCTACGGAAGCCTTCTTATCCGGCATAGACTTA
>JAAELB010000081.1 GCA_024227155.1 Desulfobulbaceae bacterium | reverse complement strand
CATGTCAGCTGCCTGCATTAAAAGCCTTAAGTGTCCTTTATGCAAAGGGGTTTCCCTGAACAGCAGTGCTACCTTCCGTTTTTCTTTTAATTGAACATCAGCTGCCCGAATCAACAAATTTTCAGTATAGGAGTTGGCAATTCCTGAAAGTGTTTTGACTGTGCAGGGAACAACCACCATCCCCATGGTCAGAAATGATCCACTGGCAACAGATGCAGCGATATCTTTGTTAGTATAAGTAAAATCAGCCATGGCAAGAACATCTTCTACATCATAATCAGTTTCAATCCTGATATTAAGTTTCCCGGCATCTGAAATAATCAGATGGGTTTCAATGCCACGAGTTTTCAAGATTTCAAGCATTCTAACCCCATAAATCACACCACTTGCGCCAGCTATCCCAACGATTAATCGTTTTTTCATACATGGCTCCTTTACTACGTGTTTATAAACATACTTAAGAATCCTGGTGATTCACCACTTCAACCAATTTATACCCTTTCTCCTTGATCAAGGATATGATTCTTTTCAGGTCTTTTGCTTTAAACCGGATTGTAAGCCGCTTTGCTCCTGAATTTGGATCTTTCAGCGTAAACAATCCTTCAACCTGAAT
>JAAELB010000080.1 GCA_024227155.1 Desulfobulbaceae bacterium | reverse complement strand
GTTGAGCCTGAGCAGGCAAGAAAAGCGTATCATCACTTCAAACCAAGTGCCGATTCAATTCTGTCTCACTGTATTTCAAAACAATGGCTTCCCATTAATCCCAATGTAAACATACCGGATTATATCGATTTGCCTCAAACCCTACAAATCCGATTTGTAACAATCGACGACGAACTGTACATTGAAGGCATCGTTTCGGTCCTGAATGTCATCTATACCGAATTGGGAGAAGAAAAAAATGTCATTTCGGGCAGTGTTCTGCTCAGGAAAAAAGTGAGTAATGATTTTATTTTAAAGTTTGCGCAAAAGACCAAAATAAAAGTGGATCTGTTTTCAACTTCCGGCAAATTGCTGCTGGGAAGTCATATGGGGAACCCCAAACAATTAAAGAAGCCTGTAGAACAAGCCGTTTCCAGATCCATCCGATTTTTTGACATTGGTATCGAAGGTCAAAGCTACAATATTTTACTCAAGCCTTATACATATAATAATAAGTTAGTAGTTTATACAGCTTCTTATACATCCAAAGCCATTGTGGACAAAAGTATACAAAAGGTCATCCTATATCAAATTGGCGGGCTTGTTGTGGGATTGGTGTTTGCATCCTTTGTTACCCTAGTCATGGGGCATTTTATTACCCAGCCAATTGTAGATATCACCAAACAGATGAAAAACTTTTCTGCAGAGAAGGTTCTGGACCAAAAGATACATGT
>JAAELB010000079.1 GCA_024227155.1 Desulfobulbaceae bacterium | reverse complement strand
ATAAAGAAAAAGAATCAGATTCAAAGAAAAAAAAGAAGTAAAAGGAAAGGCGTTACACTTTTTTGAGAAGAATATGAGAGGAAGGCGTTACACTATTTGTATCTTAGCACCCGGCAGCTTCCAGCAACCACGATCGGTTAGTTATTACCCTCAGAAGACGATCAAATCTTCTCGATTTGTCTTCTGAAGCCCATGTTGCCAGCTTGCTTTGCATTTCCTTGATTATCAAAGGTCTTCACCTCTCTAAAGCCAAGTAATAAGCCGTCAAGCTCCTTAACTGTCCCCCCTTCGCCATGTAGCAGATTCTCCCTGCCTCAGACTACTACGGAGACTCCGCCAGCCTGTTGATCATCGGGGCCACATTCCCTTTACATTCCAACAGACTTTCCCCAGTCCACATGCCGGACTCAAACATATTGAGGAGGTCGCCGATCGCAATCTTTAACCTTACTGGCTTACTGGCCGCAAGTCGATACATGGGTAACAGGCTTCACTATGCTTTGCGAGTTACACCAAGCAGATTAGCATACCTGTATAATCTGCATTTGGAAGTCGTCCCTACTTATAACGAACTTCTCCATGTATACCACCTCTTAGGTTGTGTAGGTGGTGGTGACATTTCAACCCATAGATACGGTTTAATCGGTTCGTGTTCCTCGACCTTTCAATACTCAGCCTAGAGACGCATCTTGGCTTAACAACCTCGCCTCACGCCCCGTTTCCCACGGGCTACATCACCCTACCAATGTGCAGTAGGTCACCGCTGCTTCGGCTCTTGCCACCTCATAGCAGGAGGCTGGTACTCTGACGTTGACATCCTGTCGGGCAGAATACATTCCAGACATGCTCGGACTCTGCCAGTATCATTCATGACACCTGCAGAAGTTGGGCGCACGGTACGTTATATCAGTTACCCAGGATGATCTGAGGCCATTGTTTTGAAATTCTTATTGAGCAGGTTTGGGGCGACTGGCTCATTGTGTTTGGAATCAGTTGTTACAACAAACTTCTCTACCGTTTTGCAGCGTAGTTCCATCTCCTTCATGAGTCGTGCGACCCGCTGCCTACTGACATTATAGTATTCAGGGAGTCACGTAAATCTGCTGCAATCATAGGGCTACTAGCCATATCTTTATGTTTAGCAAACAGATCTTGTATAACCTTCTGAAGATTCTGCTTCTCGGTTTTTCATTTAGATATCGGTTTACTCAACCAGCGATAGGTGATAGAACATCGCTTTGTAAGCACTCCCTAACTTTTCTGCAATGTCCAAAACAGCCATCAATCCCCAGCAGCCTATCCTCTTTTAGTCGTCCTTTTAATCAATTTTTGCTGTTCAACATGATACAAACAGATTCAGAGTAGAAAGTTGTCGATTCTGCACTATTCCGGCCAATTTCTGACAGACCGATCCATTAGCAATCTCTAAATTTTAAAATTCAAAAACCGGCTCCTCATATCCCGGCCAACCATCGTTGTAGGGTTCTCTTTCGATTGGCAGATCATTGGGTGGGGCAACGGGTGGTGCTCGCTGTTTCTTTTTCTCTTTGTACACATTCAGATGGGTGAGAATCTTTTTGATTATAGTCCGTTTGTATATGAAGCTTATTATCTTCATCTCTCCAGTGCACTTGGGACAGACTAATGGATCAACTTTTCAGATAAGCGTAGACTTCGGGCCTTTTTGATGCACTCACGCCACATAAGCTGTGGTATCCGTTTAGGCCTATAATTCCGGATATCAACCACTTTGCTCTCTTCCAGTGAATTATTCTCACTCTCCTTTTCCCTACCATCTTGCTTTTTTCTATCTCCACGCATCCGGTTGCTGTACCAACCGTAAGCTCTCGTAAGTTGAAAATATGGTTCACAATGTTGTGTTATCGAAGCGATAAACTCCAAAGGAGAAAAAACCTGAAAGTTTCTTTTATTTTTCCCATGGGACATCCCTGAGCGATAGATTCTCTATACCTTTTTCGTCGTCCGGTTTGATCCGCACCTTATTATGGACATTAAATCCCGAGGTATGCCGCCATTTCATTATCATCTTGATAAAAGCATCATCAATCAATCCTTCTTTTTTCAACATCTTCAGAACATGTGCTCGGAATAATTCCTTTAACGGCCGAATATCTACATTCGGCATCATAAAAAAATAGCCACTCTCCAAGAAGAGACCATCTGCCACCAGAGCATGGAGGTGGGGAACTGGGTAAAGAACCGTTTCTTTCAGATGATGGCCAAACTGAACCACCTTTTTGTTATGGCAACTGGGACAAAACCAACGCCCCCTGCAGCTGAATTCCAAGATGTATTGATGATGGCAATCGGGGCATTTAATGCGGACGAACCCCTGATGTAGATCACCACACTCTAGATATTTGCACACCACACGTGAGATTACCAGGCAGTAAAATCCATACTTCTTCTGGAAAAGTTTATCATAGCTCTCTTCAAAATCAACAAAATGACAATTCAGTAGTTTCCACAGGGAGGTTTCCTGTGGCATTCTTCTTCTGTATATTTCCACCGGGCTGCTGCACTCCATATGGCTCCCTTTTTACCGGCAAGGGGAATATCATAGCAGCGGTATCTCACATTTTTCTTACATTGGCAGATAGATAGAGGGAGTATGGGGGTTCGCCGATCGAGACTGGCAATTTTCCTCGAACATGATACCTTTTAGATTTAGCGACTTCGCCTCTTGAAAAGATTTTATCTCTGGGATTATATTGCGACT
>JAAELB010000078.1 GCA_024227155.1 Desulfobulbaceae bacterium | reverse complement strand
TGATCGCCGAAGACGATTTTGAAATGAAAAATAATAGGGCTTCGGTTAAGTATATCTTAAGTGGAACATCTTCCTATCCATAAAATTTTAATGAAATTTTACCATTTTGAACGTCATGCTTTCTAATCTTGACGAACCACAACATTTGGTATGAAGCCAGTTCAGATCGGTTCTCCAAAAAAGTTATGAGAACTGCTGTTATGTTGTCATCTAACTTATCTTACTGACAGTATAGAAGATACGAGCGATTGTGCTGCAACGTATAGTTTTTATAATAATATCATTCTCATATCGGCTTCCATCACTTTCGTTTTTTTTCAAGTTGGCGACATAATAAATTTCCTTTCAAGGCACCTTTTCGTGCCCGGCAAACAGGTTGCCTCCGGGTTCAGAGACTATCCAGCCATGTCAAGATGTCGTCTTTTTCCTCTTTTTCTATCAGCGCTTCTATATCCGCATTGCGGCTCAATACGGCTTGGGTATGGATGCCGGAGGCCAATCACCGATATTGGGCCCAAAGACAATTTAGAAATAGTTTCTATGGAACTAAAGTCAACTCACTTTTTTTATGTTCCTGAATTTTTTTATCGCTAAACCACCAATAGAGTTTTGAGCCGTCATGGTAGGTTTCGATCTGGTTTTTGAAATGAGGGTGGAAAGTACGTCCGGTCACGCCCCCATTGAGCACCGCGATGACCTTTTCACCGTCAGATAAATCGGCTACCATTCTCATCGCTGCAGAGTATTTGCAATTATCAGGCTTGTTAAAATCATATAATCCCCGGAATAGCGTTTCGCCCGACCCCCCCATGGGATGGCTTCCGCCTCCCAACAAGCTTTTACCAATCCCATTACGGCGGATAGGGTTGGTATATACCATCTGGTGCATTTCGCCCCACTTCCAGTTATTGATATCCTTACCAAGCTTATCCGTGAGCTCTGCTTTGGCTTTCACGGCTGCCATTTGGATGAGTTCTGACAAGGTTTCTTTTTTATCGGTTGTGGAGGTGATATCAAACCACCTGGAATCACCCTCTACG
>JAAELB010000077.1 GCA_024227155.1 Desulfobulbaceae bacterium | reverse complement strand
TGCTTGATGATCAGCCTATCTTTATCAATGGTGATGGCGAAACAAGCAGGGATTTCTGCTTTATTGATAATTGTGTCAGGGCCAATATCCTGGCTGCCACTGTAGAATCTGAAGATGCCAAAAATCACGTCTATAATGTGGCCTTTGGCGAACGTACCACTCTCACCACCCTTTTTGAACTTATACGAGAGCGCGTCAGTGTTCAGGTACCTGCAGCAAAAGAGATTGAGGCAACTTACCGTGATTTTAGAGCAGGTGATGTACGACATTCCCTGGCAGATATCAGTAAGGCCAAAGAAAACTTGGGCTACCATCCCGAATACTCAGTGCGAGCTGGTCTGGATAAGGCAACGGATTGGTATCTAAAAAGATTTCTCTAAATGGTAACTGCTCACAGCTACGCCATCTTCGGACGATCTCGGTTTGCCGCATAGGTGGGCTATAGCAGCAAACCGCGCTTGCCCAAATATGGAGCACCTGTAATCAGTTACAGGTTTAGTTACGATAATTCAAGAGTTAAAAACCGTGTGAGTAGTTACCTCTAAATTATAGAGAGGAGTAGAAACTAATCAGCTTTTAACCCGAAACGAGGGTTTTTTCTCTAAATCTAGGCGCTCGATAAATTAAACCGCAGGCATATAACTAATATTCTGAGGATTTAATTTTGAGAGCAACAACGAGTTAGGGAAAAAATACCGTTGTCGGGTGGAAGCTAATCTGGGTTAGTTATACCCATAATTGTACACCATTTCTCTTGATTAACAACCTTGATGATAAGAACCTTCTGGGTGGCGAGATAATCAAGGATTTTGGTGGACTCATTCTGAAGAAGCCCTGAGAGTATAAACCATTTCTGCTGATAAAAACCCTCGGAGCGGACAATGTCCTTCATAACATCATAGTGGATATTGGCTACCAGGAGATCAGATGGAATATGGGTGAAGTCTTCAGCACGCCCATTCACCATTACGATGCTGTCCTGTAAGCCATTTATAACCACGTTGTTTTGAGCTGTTTGGGCAGCCAAATAATTATAGTCAACGGCAACTGCACTTTTGCAACCAAGTTTTATTCCAGCCAGGGCGAGAATTCCGGTTCCTGTGCCAAGGTCCAGCATCTTTGTTACTTTTTTACCTCTAGAGACGCATTCAATGGCTTCAATACAGTCCCGAGTGGTG
>JAAELB010000076.1 GCA_024227155.1 Desulfobulbaceae bacterium | reverse complement strand
ATTATTTTTTTCACAAAATTATTAAGACGATGGCAAGACAAAGAGGAGCAGTGAAGTACGTTGGAACGCTCGGAGATATCCGGCATTTCAAAATCAAAGGGCTGAAAGGCTTTTATGCAGGATTGGTTGGTGGTCCTACCAAAGAGCAGGTACTGAACGGTGAAGAATTTCAAAGGACTCGTGAGAACATGAACGAATTTGGTGGAAGTGCCAAAGCTGGGAAAGCGATTCGTATCGCTTTTGCACCCTTGATGAAGCACATGGCCGATACTCGCTTTACGGGAAGATTGACCGGGATCATGAAGAAGATTAACAAAGAGGATCAATCTGAAGCCAGAGGCCAAAGAGCAGTTTTGATTTCCCAGGTACCGCATTTGCTGGAAGGTTTGAAATTCAACAAAAACGTGAGCTTTGACAGCGTTTTCCGGGCACCATTTAGCCTGGCTGCTGTGGTGGAACGAAATGCCACTACACTCACTGTACCTGCTTTTAACGCGGTGAATTATCTGAGTATTCCGAAGGGAGCAACCCATTTCCGGGTGATCAATGCAATCGGCAGTATTTCTGATTTCCACTACAATGTGGATGAAGGAGAATATGAAGCTAAGGAACCTGCATTGAATGAATTGGTGGATATCCAGTATTCTGATTACACTGCAATTAGCACAGATGTGGCTGAATTGACGATTACTTCTACGCTGGCAGATTCTCCGGTGATGACTGAGGATGTTTCCTTGTTGAATGCACTGGGCGTTGAGTTTTTGCAGAAAGTGGGAGCCAACTACTATATGCTGGCTGCAGGAAACGCTTTGAAAATTCACAAGGTATTTTAAGAATTGGTTGAAAGGATCTCGTTCAAAGTAGATAATGACATGAAGTAGCTGGGGATGAGATTTTCTTTCAGCCATTAGATTTTTTAGTCATGGAGTTTTCAGTGGATATAAGCTTGGTATTTGGAGGTTTGATAAGTATTCTGCT
>JAAELB010000075.1 GCA_024227155.1 Desulfobulbaceae bacterium | reverse complement strand
ATCTGTTGAAGGATGGCGCAGCCCTGTGAAAATCACCAAGGCCCTGGAGAAAATAGATGCGATTTCCATGAGTCGGCCCTTTATTCGGGAACCGCATTTGGTCAACAGATGGTTAAACGGCGACCTTTCCCCTGCAGACTGCATTTCTTGCAATAAATGTCTTGGGTTAACCCAGAAATCAGGCTTGGCTTGCATTTTTAATAAACGAAAAACCAGCGCATAAGCCCCCACATGTGTATACCACCTTCAACACCTATAAATCCCTTCCCACATTGAACGTTGGGCAAATCATCCTTGCAATCATTCAGTTTATCATTATAATGAACATTATAATAACAGCTTAAGCAATGGAGGTAGTTGGATGAGTGTTCAATCTGAAAGGATAACAATACTTGGTACACCCGATTTTAAGGCGTTTCTCGTAAGAGAATCAAAAAAAGAAGGTATTAGTATGTCGGAATTGGTACGGCGGCGTTGTACTCAAAAACCAGCAAGCAATGATGAAGCATTGCTCGCCGCATTGATAGGTGAGGTTAATGGGGCTACTCAAAAAGCCAAAAAGTCATTAGAGAAAGGCTTGAGTGATGCTGAAAATGTATTGGCAGAAATCAGGGAGGCAGCTTGAGTACACTTAAAGATGTTCTTACAGCTATGAAAGAAGTCCTGCTTTTAACTGATAAGGTGGAACGAACCGGCAGTGTTTTAACGGAAATTTCAAAGGAGTTGCGTGAGCATGACCGCAGGCTGGTTCGGTTAGAAACGATGGTAGAGATAGCTCAATCCCAAGCCCAGTTGACAACTGAATCAAAATAATGGGGTCCACTTTATTGTTCGCATAATTAGTAATATCATGCCCTATTTCATGATATGAGTAATGACATATTTTTTGTCTTTACCAAGCTCAAGGTGAAATTTTACTTTTTCACCTGTCTTAATGGTGCTCAGATCCACTGATTTGGCAACAGGCAGATCCATGGTCATTTCAGGCCAGTTTAAAGCGGCAATGGGTTCATGGGTCAAGTTGACCATCCTGTTAAGTCTGCTGACCCGGTGGATCACACCAACACCCATCGCCTGCGTGTTATGCTTCTCCATTTTATGGTTCATTTTGCTGTGATCCATCTCCGCATGATTCATTTTAGAATGATCCATTGTACTATGATCCATATTCCCATGTCCCTGCATGGAATCTTTTTGTGCAGCAATTGCAACAGATGAGATAAGAGAAATGGCAAAGGCTAATGCTACTGCTTTAACAGTGAGAGATGTCATAATTTTCCTCGTTTTTGGTTAGTGAGTTTTATTTGATGCTACTACTAATACGGAGTCGGTTTTCTTAACCCTCACTTTTTTTTAGTTTTCCTGCTTCCCAGATAAAGTAAACCACAGGGACCATAAAGAGGGTAAGCAGGGTTGTACTGGCCATGCCTCCTATCATTGGCAGTGCTATTCGGCGCATCACATCTGAACCAAGTCCCTCGGTTATAAAGATTGGAGTAAGTCCTACCATGGTGGTGGCAACGGTCATCAGTTTGGGTCGCACCCGCAGGGCCGCTCCGGCAATAATTGCCTTTAATAAGTCGTTTCTGTTAGTCGGTTTGCTCTCCAGCACCTGTTGGTCTATATAGAGGAGCATCACCACACCTGTTTCAACAGCTATTCCGGCAAGGGCAATAAAACCGACCCCGACAGCCACTGAAAAATAGTAGCCTGCAAGATGCACAGCCCACACTCCACCTGTGAGGCCAAAGGGGAGAGAGAGCATAATCATCATGGTTCTGTCGAGCCTGCCGAAGTGCAACATCAGCAAGGTGAAAATTATCAGAATTGTAGCGGGTACTGCCATACGCATCCTTTCTTCCGCTTCCTGCATTTGCTGGAACTGACCAGACCAGATGAGGCTGTAACCCGAAGGAAGGGAGACGCTTTCGGCGACAATCGTCTTTGCCTCATCAACATAACTGCCGATATCACGTCCGTCGATGTCCACAAAGACCCAGCCGGTGAGTCTGGCATTCTCTGATTTGATCATGGGCGGGCCCTCGACGAACTGGATAGTTGCAAGTTCGCCAAGGGGAATGTGTTGCCCCATGGGGGTTGGCACCAGGATATTTTCCAGATCGTCAAAGTCCTCCCGAAACGGTCGGTCGTAGCGAACGATGATGTTGTACCTCTCACGGCCCTGGACAGCCTCACTCACCCTGTTACCGCCTAGAGCCGTGCCGATTATTGACTGGACTGTGGCGAGATCAATACTATAGCGTGCGATCTTTTGTCGATCCGGTATGATTTCCAGGTATTTGCCACCTGTCACCCGATCTGCAAATACAGACCTGGTTCCATCTATTTTCTTAACTGCTGATTCAACAGACAAGGCCAGACGGTTTATCGTCTCCAGATCATCACCGGTAATTTTGATACCGATGGGGGTTCGTATCCCTGTTGAAATCATATCCATCCTGATTTTAATTGGATAGCCCCATGAGTTGACAAGTCCGGGAAGCTTGACACGCTTATCAAGTTCTTTGATCAGTTTTTCTTTGGTCAACCCCTCCCGCCAATCTTTCTTTGCTTTTAAACGAATCCAGCTTTCAATCATTGAAACGGGTGCAGGATCGGTGGCGGTCTCAGCACGTCCCAATTTACCAAAAACCATCTCAACCTCGGGTATAGATTTGATCAGGTGATTGGTCTTCTGTAAAATCTCCTTGGCTTTGGTTATGGAGACCCCCGGCAGGGTTGTTGGCATGTAGAGCAACTCGCCTTCGTAGAGTGCAGGCATAAATTCAGAACCTGTTTTGGAGGCGGGATAGACCATGGAAAAGAGCATAAGCAGGGCGCAAATAATGGTTACCCACTTCCATTTTAAGGCCAAAACCAGCAGGGGCCGATAAAGAAAGATAAAAAAACGATTGATGAGGTTCTCATCTTCCCTGCGAATTCGTCCCCTTATAAGCCAGAGCATAAGCATTGGAACCACCGTGACGGAAAACAAGGCAGCGAACGCCATGGAGTAGGTCTTGGTGTAGGCAAGGGGGGAAAATAATTTATAAGATTGGCCGGTTAGGGCAAAGACAGGCAGGAAAGAAACGGTGATGATCAAAAGAGAAAAGAACAGCCCTGGGCCGACTTCCTGCGCCGCTCGTAAAATAGCTGCAGACTTTTCCTGTCTATCTGTTGAACCACTAAGCCCAGAGAGCTTGCGGTGAGCGTTTTCTACCATAACAATGGATGCATCCACCATCGCGCCGATGGCAATGGCAATGCCGCCCAGGGACATGATATTTGCAGTAATCCCCTGGGCTGTCATGACGATGAAAGCTGCAAGGATTGCCAGTGGCAGGTTGATGATTGCCACAAGGGCAGAGCGCGCATGGAGAAGAAAAACGAGGCAGACAAGAGCAACAACCATACCCTCCTCAAGAAGTTTGTGCTGAAGGTAAGAAATGGACCCTTCTATGAGTGGGGCACGGTTGTAGACCGGGACAATTTCCACTCCCTCGGGTAAACCTCGGCGAAGCTCGTCTAATTTTTTCTCGATGCCGCGAATGACATTTAAAGCATTCTCGCCCGCTCGCATCACCACAATACCAGCAACTACCTCACCCTCACCATCGAGTTCCGTGACTCCGCGGCGCAGTTCTGGTCCCTCCAGCACCCTGGCGACATCGGTGAGCAGAACCGGAATGCTGTTACGGGAGTAGAGAACAATATTTTGTAGATCTTCCAGTTTTTCCACGTACCCTTTGGAACGGATGATATATTCAGTTTCTCCACGTTCAAGTACACGGCCACCGGCCTCAATACTTGCCTTGCGCACGGCTTCAAGTAAGCGCATCAAAGGCACATCAAAGGCACGAAGGCGATTGGGGTCAACAAGTATTTGATATTCTTTTACAAAGCCACCCACTGAAGCGACTTCGGCAACCCCATCTACAGTAGCCAGCTCATATCGGAGAAACCAGTCTTGCAGGCTGCGAAGCTGGGCCAGGTCATGTCTTCTATTATTATCAACCAGCGCATATTGGTATACCCAACCAACGCCTGTTGCATCCGGGCCAATTTGCGGACGGGCCGTTTGCGGCAGTTCGGCACCTATCTTTGAAAGGGCCTCTACGACCCGGGAACGTGCCCAATACTGGTCAACCCCGTCCTCAAAAATAATATAGACAAAGGATGTACCAAACATGGAAAAACCGCGAACTGCCTTACTGCGTGGCAAGCCAAGCATGGTGGTTGAAAGAGGATAGGTGACCAGGTCTTCAACAATTTCCGGCGCCTGGCCTGCGAAGTCGGTACGGATGATCACCTGGGTATCGCTCATATCGGGGATGGCATCAAGAGGCATCTCCTTTAAGGCCTGTATTCCCGCGACAAGTAAGGTCACAACAAAAAGAGCAACCAACAGCTGATTGTTCACCGACCAGGCAATAAGACGTGCGATGGCACCGGGATTTTCAAGCTCATTGTTTTGCATGCTGGTGCTCCTCAGGCCTCTTTTGACCATTTCTTTCAAGAGCTATTTGGCTTGCCTTCGCACCACCAAAAGGGTTCAGCGGATCCCCAGCAAACTGCACCCAACTGCGGCCGTCTTCAGTCGTGAACAAGGCAAGGCCAAGCTCTTTGTAGTAGCTGGGCCGTCCCTCAATAAACCAGGGAACAAGGGCCGTGGTCGATTCTGCAAGGAGTTGCTGCCAGCCGCTGAGTGTCACAATCTCTGCACGGTCTCTCACCGCAGTAAGAAAATCCTCAACGATAAAGGCGAGCCTGCTTCCCTGCATCTCATGGCGGATTTTTTTAGCAGCCAGCTCTGCAGCATCCAGCATTTGCGGTTGGGGGAGTCTTTTGGCTATTAATTCTTCGTGGATGAAGAGCGAACCTTCAACCATGTGGTTGATAAGGACAAGCTGGTCTTCGCTAATCTCCAAATCGGCCAGTGAAAGTGCAAGTTTTTCCATACGCTTAAAGGATTCGCGCAGTGAGCTTTCTGAGTCAATGAGGAACTGTCCGGAGACCACAACCTGCTCTCCTTCCATTAGACCTGCCTGCACCTCAATGAGTCCTTTATACTGCATGCCCACTTTGATTTCTCTGGCCTGAAAGGTACCTTCACCCCGGTCGATAATGACATAGCTGCCCTCTTTATTTCGCAAAATACTCTCGTAAGCAATGGCCAGACGGGGACTGATATCTGTCATAATCATCACATCCACATAGGCACCGGGGCGAATAATGCCGTCGGGGTTTTCAAGGATGAGACGTAGCTGGGCCGTGCGGGTGGCAGGGTCAACCGTTGGAGCTATGTAGTCAATAGTGACATTTTCCCGGTGTATGCCAAGATTGGGGAAATCCACATCGACCCGGCTCTCTTTTCTGACAAAAGAAATATCCTGCTCGGCCAGGTTCACCCGTATCCAGACTTGTTCAAATCCCTGTATGCGCATAGCCATAGCCCCGGGCCGTAAATAGCTTCCTTTGCGGATGCTAATACCTTCGACACGACCCGTTTGTTCTGCGTAGTAGGGTATACTACGGATCAGCTTTCTCGATTTTTGTATTCGCTTAACCACTCGCTTTTGTATTCCAAGGGAGTAGAGTCTGTCTTCTGTTACTCTAATTCTCCCCTTATTACCGGAGGACAATGCTGTAAGATAGTCCTGCTGGGCGGCTACAAGCTGAGGGCTATAAAATCGAAAAAGCAGTGAGTCGGGTTTTACCTCATCACCCTCGGCATTGATAATCAGCTCCTCTATCCATCCCTCTACACGTAGAGAAACATCGGTCTGCAGTCTCTGGTTGACAGCAACTTCACCAAAGCTGCGGATGGACCTGCCAAAATAGGCGGTTTCAACTGCTTTACTGCGTACTCCAGTACGTTGAATCATGTGTTTGGGCAGGTGAAGACCTTTATCTTCCTCCCCTTCAGCATCGGCAGCGCCTGCCTCCACTTCCACCAGGTCCATGCCGCAGATCGGGCAGGTGCCAAAGGTTTTAGAAATATAATGCGGATGCATCGGACAGGTATACCTGGCCTCTTCGGCCTGAATGAAGCTGCTCAGAAGAACAAAGATGAGGGAGAGGGTACATAGAGCAGCAAGGGTTGCCCGAAGTTGATTACATCGTTTCATTGGTTTCTCTTTTGGTAATGTGAGCGCTCAGTTCCTGTGCAATTGTAATATGGTGTGCACGTTCAGCTGCAATTTTCGAGAGGAGAGTGAGTCTTGCGAGTTCTGCCTGTAAGATCGGTTCAAGGTTTGTCTGTCCTGCTGAATAGGTTCTCTCCATGGCTTTGATTTTCTCTTTAAGAGCGATATCTTTTTTTTGCAAAACGTCCACGTTTAAAGCAGAGGCCTCTTCCTCACTCTTAAGGCGGGTTGTTTCCATCTGCCATTTCCTGATGGCCTCTCTATAGCGATACTCTGCACCCTTCATGCGGCTTTTTGCCGCTTCAAGTTTGGGCAACTGATTTTTAGATGCCCAGAGGGGAATTGTCACCCTGAACTGGAGGGAGAACCAGTCATCTCCATCAAAGGAGTTATTAGCCCCATCATCTCGAATTTTATAGGTTCCCACCACTCCAAAATCAGGAGAATATTCACTGTCAGCGAGATCTACTCTGGCTTGTTCTACACCCAGGTTGCGAAATGCCAGCCTGACGGGATAAAGCTCAGTTAACTCTCCACTCCACTTTTTGGCTGCAAAGCTTAGGTCATCAATCTCCGGTACTTCTCCTGTTAACTGTATGAGATCCGCTTCAATGAATGATTGCCGGGCGTTTAAGGTATTGATCTTCTGCTCAACCTCTGCCAGCTTTATATCTGTCAGAAATGTTTTCTGATAGATCGGTTCCCCGGCTATAATTCGCCCCTCATAGTAGTTCTGCAGTTGGGCTATGATCTGGTTTTGCTTTTCCTCGTAATTTGTCTGTTGTTTCACCATCTGTAGTTCGGCAAGCCTTGTGAAAAAAAGTGCCTGCAGGCGAGATTTTGTGTAGTCAGCCAGCAGCTCTGTATTTGTGGCAGAAGCGAGAAAAATATTTTTTTGTGCCGTTCTTCCTCTGTTGTTTGGGATGTTTTGGGAAAAACCAATAATTTTTGAAGAGGGCAGGTATTGATCAAAGGACGGATCGGATATAGGAACATTATCTACACCGAGAAAGACAGAAGGATCGGGCAAGCCCATAGCGCCTCCTGCCTGATGGTGCAGGGCCTGGTATGTCTCCAGTACGGCTTGCACCTTCGGATGGTTGTCAAGCTTCTTAAGGTAATAGTCGAGCTCTTTAGTATGCGCCTGTGTGATGTCAAAGGTAAAGAGCAGGAGTAGAGTAAAGAAGATTCGCTTCATAAAACTCTCCGTGGGCATCGATTTTACTTTTTATGATACGCTTGGTTTACCTCTTTCCCTCAAAGCGTTTTGTCATTTTCTGTTTAAGAATCTTTTTTGCCCGATAGACGCGAGTTTCCACTGCTTTCTGACTGATCCCGAGAATCTCACTACAGGCTAGCTGGCTGTTTTCTTCCAGAGTAAAGAGGATAAGGGTTGTTTTCAATTTGTGGGGAAGTTTGGTTATCTCCTGTTGTAGTTCACTAATATCGTGGTCCATTTCATAATTTTTCTCGATATGTGCATTGTGAACCATTGCTGCTTTGGCTTCCTTGCCTGTTTCACTGTTTGATAGGGAAAAGAACTTTCTTAACGCCTGTTTACGTCCATGATCTCTACAGAGATTAAGGGCTATCTGGTACAGCCAGGTTGTGAAACGATATTCGGGGTTATAGCTTGCGGCCCGGGTATAGACTCGAAAGAAGGTCTCCTGCACTAGGTCATAGGCCAGATCCTCATCGTGGACATAGCGAAGCACGAAGAAAAAGATTGGCTCCTGATATCGTTTCATTATGGTATCAAGGGCCAGATTTTCCCCTGCCACCAATCGCGCAATTAAGCTTACGTCACTGTGGGGATCAGGTTGGTCCATCAATTTTGACGAAGCCTCGCAACTGCATTGCTCTTTAAAAGAGCGGCCTGTTCCGGTTTGAGAACATTTTCAATAGCAGCAAGATGGCTCAGCGAAAGGGTCTGTAACTCCCCCATTGCTAAATGAATTTCAGCGACGACGGGTCCAATTTTATTGCTGTCATACCCTTTGTCTTCAATTATATCAGCAAGTAGCATGTTTGCTCTGTGCATTCGCTCAGTGAACTGAGCCCTGTTGCTCTGATATGTTTTTTCGATCGCTGAAATTTTTGACTTCTGAGTATCAGTGATTTTCAGGACATCTGTATAGAAATGATCAAGCTCCCCCTGCACTGCCGGTCTGCACCCAACTTGTAAGAAATCGTCCGCCGACGTCTTCTGGCCAAGCCAAAGACCAATGGCTGCGCCGCAAAAGAAAAATACAATAAGGTAGATAGCAATTTTTAGCTTCATGGTGTGAACTCGTAGGTGTTTACTGATGCAAGATTAACTACGGTGATGGACTGGTAAGAGAAAAATCGTAAGTCAAATATATCCGCCTGGTACTGGCCATCTTGAAATGACACTTGAGACAGGGCAATAAAGGCCAGCAAACTCAGCGCAATGGCGCTCATTTTAAAGCCAACTGGGATAGTGAAACTGTTATGTTTTAGTTCTCTTACGGCACGAATCCGCTGCCAGACATCGTTTGACAGGTTATCCAGTCGGCGGTATTCGGGTTGGTGCTTAAGAGCCCTATCAATTTTGTGCGCCATGTCTTTCATATCAACCTCTTTTAAATATTTCCTTTAAGTATACGGGAAGAGAACTCTCAACCCTGAATATTTTTTCAAATATATTGGATGATAGGAATTCGGATTTCAATCCATTCTCTTTTTCATCTCCACTATTTTGAGTGCCTTACTCCATAGAAAATGCGATAAGCAGTTGGACGTGTAGGTTTAGAGTGGTAAAACGTCGGATTTTGAGATAAATAGATCATCATAAGCAATCGGCAGTTAGAGCTAGCAGTTACTCTCTGAATCGTGGTTACAGTCTATAGAGGTAACCCGAATAAATCGGAACTTTTTGAAATGCTTGGATAAGTGCCTCGAAGGTTTCACTACGTTCACTATCTGGTGGTTGTTTTAAGTACCTAATTTCAAAACAATCTCCAGATTTCTCGGAGTCTACGCTTACCTGTTTTTTATTGCTGTTTTTCTGGAGTAAGGCACTAATATGACAATCATCTCAAAGTTTCTCGCCTTTTTATTACCCTCCATTTTCATGGTCACCCTGACAATGAGCGCTGTAAGCTATCATTACTCAATCAAAGCTCTTAATAATCTGGCCGAAACCTGGTTGTCGGGGCGGCTGGTAGAAGCCGTACGAATTGTAATTGACCAGGAAAAAAATCTTAGTGATTATCAACTCGAATCTGTTGTGGGAAGCAGAATAAAGGCTCAGATGGATGCAGGAAAACTATTTGATTCTATAGATATGGGGAATCAAGGCTATATTTTTGTTGTCAACGCAAAGGGCATCATTAAAATTCATCCAGACAAAACAAAAATTGGCTTATCCCTGTCAAACAAAGACTGGTTCAGGGAAGTGAAAAGTGGAGTTCCAAAAGCTGTGTTTGTTTCCGATGACAAACGTCATTTGGCTCTTTCTAGGTATTTTTCCCCCTGGGACTGGTACATCTTTGCTGCCGATCCGGTCGAAGATTACTACGGGCCTGCCAAGCGTGTAAAACCATATCTTTTGATCATCGGCTGCCTGGGATTCTTTTTTATTTCTGCCCTTATTGCAATACTTGTTCACAGGCTGATGCACCCTCTAAAAAAATTGGTAGAAGGCGCACAACAAATCGGGAAAGGTAATTTCGACACAATTGTCCCGGTCTGTACCAGAGATGAATTTGGGCATCTGACTAAAGAGTTCAATAGCATGGCCCGGAACCTTAATAGATTGACGGTATTGCGTAGCGAGCTTGAAAATGAAATTGATCAAAAGGAACGGGTTGAAAAACAACGGGAAATCTTGATCAAAGAGTTAAAAGAGGCATTACATGAAATAAAAACCCTAAGAGGAATTCTACCCATCTGCGCCAATTGCAAGAAGATAAGGGACGATCAAGGGCATTGGAATATACTGGAATCTTATGTTGAAAAACATTCTGAAGCATCTTTCAGTCACGGGATATGCCCGGGATGCATTAAAACCCTTTACGGGGATGAAGCTTGGTATAAAGAAAAGGATTGGCCCAAACAAGAGATTTGACAAACAGCGCTTTGGACAGAGTACAGGGGGAAGTCGGGTCGGCAGCCAATTTACGTCATTTGTGAAGAAAGTTTGTTTTTTCAGTAAATTGCGGATAAAGCGCCATGGAATTTTTAAGCGTATGCCCATAGTCAACACAGCTTTTGCGGGGAGTGTTCATGGTGGCATACATCACAGGATATGCAGCTGCATCATGTAAAATCTTAATCTGGGCGTGTTGCCATAGTGAAATCTGTTTCTCCGGTTTTAATTCAACCTGCGCGCTACTGATCAAGCTATCTATCGACGTGTAATTGGAAAAGTTTGTATCCGGTTTTACACCGGTGACAAGAATGGCGTCAGAATGAAAAAAACGGGTTAAAAACACATCGGCATTGGGGCGCCATGCCGTATAGATTACAATGGATCTTGGATTTTTTCGGATGGTTTTGTGCATATCTGAGTGAGTAAGGATATCAACGGTACAGTCAATGCCAACCTTGGCCAGTTGTTGTTTCAAAATCCTATAATAATTTCGGTAAATCCTTTTTTCAGAGCCCACCAGCTCAAGTTTAAATCCATCAGGGTACCCGGCGGCGGCAAGCAGGGTGCGGGCCTTGTCAGGGTTATACTCATATGTTACTCCATAGTCTTGCACCTCTTTGTATGTCAGTCCGCCGGGAAGAAAATTCGCCGGTACCGGAGAAAACACCGGGCCGGAACTGCTGGTGTCATACACCTTTAAAAATTCCCTGCGATCTATCGCGTGGGCCACAGCTTTTCTGACACGGATGTCATCAAATGGAGGTATGCCCATGTTCAGGTAGATGGTAGTCACTTCTCCTGGGCCGTGAGGATTGATTTCAATGCCCGGGTTTTGCAGCAGGTCATCGGCAAATCCCTTTTGGCCGCTCCCGACAATCACGTCATACTGACCGGACAGCAACCCAGCCTTCCTCTTTTTGGTATCAGGTACAAAATACAGATCCACTTCATTCAGAGCGGGTTTCCCACGAAAGTAAGTTTCATGGGCGTCCAGACTCAGGCTGACACCGGGGGTATGGCTCTTGAATAAAAATGGACCAGTTCCTACCGGGTGCTTTAAAAATGCCTGATATCCCACCTTCTCAATGGCCTTTTTGCTGACGATGAACCCACCGTTATAATTGGTGATCTTTGGAAAAAAAAGAATCGAAGAAATTGGGCGGTCCAAAATAAATTCTACCGTATATTGGCCCGTTTTTCTTATAGTCATCCCATCATAATCGCCAGCATAGGCTGAGTGACTACGGTTGACTGCTTTTGAAAAGGAAAAAACAACATCTTCAGCGGTTAGTTCATAGGAAGGGAGGTGTGGGCTTGGGTGAAACATTACCCCCCTGCGCAGGGTCACTGTCCAAACCTGTTTTTCGTCTCGCGTGCTTAATTCGGGCATGGTTGTAGCGAGGTCCGGCTCGATGGCTGGAGCATTTCCTGGAACATAGCGGAGGAGTCCGTTAAACACCATGTCGGCAACGGTACGGTCCTGTGAACCGGCGGCAAAATGAGGGTCCATCTTTCCCATTCCGGTAACATGAACAGCAAATCTCAGGCGGTTGTCAGCCTTTGTCCGGCAAAATGTTGCGGCATGATTTTCCGGCGATACCCAACCTGAATTATCTTTGTTCCCTGTAGCTGCTTCGGCAATACCGATCAAGGCATCAACCAGAATGCTGCATATAATTAGAAAAACCAATACAGTTCTTTTCATAATTTTCAGATCTCTTCCACTTCATATGGCATCTAACCCCGTAAGCGTGAAGTAAGATGGGATAAGCACATTCACGAAATTCACTCATAAAAAACAACAGATAAGCGAAGACTTCGGATAAGCGAAGACTTCGGATAAGCGAAGACTTCGAATGCATTTCTAAGATACTAACTTTTGCGATTTTGTAAACGGATTAGAATTAGTGTATAAGTAAGGGATGAAGCTTGTCACCATCTGGAATATGGATAAATACAATCCTTGAAGCTGGAGAAGAATTAAATGAAGAAACTAGCATTGATTTATCTGACAATTGCAACATTTCTGCTTAATGCAGCAATTGTATATTCAGCAGGCTGGTCGGAATCCGCAGGTGTTATATTGCATTTTCTCTTAACTAGTAATGATTCTTCACCCAAAGGATATAGCGTCAGTATTGATCAAGCCTCCATAGATAGTGGCAATGAAACAGGTCTTTCCTTTACCTTTTCCAGTGCAGAGGTTAGTGCCACCTACAACTTCTCCATCGATGATACCAATGGTTCCACCTCGCCGGTTACAGGTAATGGTACCATCTCTTCAGCGACACAGCAGATAACGAATATCAATGTATCCAGCCTGGATGATGACACCCTCACCTTGACGGTTTACCTGACAGATGTGAACGGCAATCAGGGAGAGGATGTGACTGATACTATAACAAAAGATAGTGCTGCGCCGACCGGATATAGTGTTTCAATAGATCAGACAATCATAAACAGTACTAATGAAACAGACCTTTCCTTTACCTTTTCCAGCGCAGAGGTTAGTGCCACCTACAACTATTCCATCGATGATACCAATGGTTCCACCTCGCCGGTTACAGGTAATGGTACCATCTCTTCAGCGACACAGCAGATAACGAATGTAAATGTATCCAGCCTAGATGACGATCCCCTTACCTTGACGGTTTATCTGGCCGATGCGAACGGCAATCTGGGAGGGGATGTGACGGATTCTGTAACAAAAGAGGTAACAGCGCCGACCGGATATAGTGTTTCAATAGATCAGACAATCATAAACAGTACTAATGAAACAGGCCTTTCCTTTACCTTTGCCAGTGCAGAGGTTAGTGCTGCCTACAACTATTCCATCGATGATACCAATGGTTCTACCTCACCGGTTACAGGTACTGGTACCGTCTCTTCATCGACACAGCAGATAACGAATATAAATGTATCCAGCCTAGATGACGATACCCTTACCTTGACGGTTTACCTAGCCGATGCGAACGGCAATCAGGGAGAGGATGTGACGGATACAATAACAAAAGAGGTAACAGCGCCGATCGGATATAGTGTTTCAATAGATCAGGCAATCATTAACAGTACTAATGAAACAGGCCTTTCCTTTACCTTTGCCAGTGCAGAAGTTGGCGCAGCCTATAATTACTCCATAGATGACACCAACGGAGGAACCTCTGCTGTAACCAGCAGCGGCACCATCTCATCGGCAACGGACAAGATCACAGGCATCAATGTGTCCAGCCTGGATGACGATACCCTTACCCTGACGGTTTATCTTACCGACACGAACGGCAATCAAGGGGGGAATGTAACTGACACGGTGACTAAGGATGCAACATCTCCAACAGGATACAGTATCTCTTTCGATCAGGGAACGATAAATAATACAAATGAGACAGCACTTTCCTTTACCTTTGCAAGCGCAGAGGTTGGTGCAGCCTATAATTACTCCATTGATGATACCAATGGGGGAACCAACGTTGTGACCAGCAGCGGCACCATCTCAACGGCAACGGATCAGATCACAGGCATCAATGTATCCAGCCTTGACGATGATACCCTTACCCTGACGGTTTATCTTACCGATACGAACGGCAACCAAGGGGGGAATGTAACTGACACGGTTGCTAAGGATGCAACAGTTCCAACAGGCTATAGT
>JAAELB010000074.1 GCA_024227155.1 Desulfobulbaceae bacterium | reverse complement strand
GGGTTTCAGAATATACCAAACCAACCTTTTCCCACTTGTCCCACTGAATTGTGTCGAAATTATCACAAAATGCTTTAAGGCGGATTAGAGGCAAGCTGTTGTCTATCATTACAGTGCTTTTTTTAGCCAAGCACCCCATTGCGAAAGTAAGTGCCAAGAGAAACAGCAAAGCGAAACCATAATGGATAGTCCGTTTCAAAGCTGATACCTCCAATTTAGTAATCAAAAAAAGGGAACACACATCTTCAAATAGATGGAAGGCGAATCAGGACGACAACTATGTCTAACCGCATGAAAGGAATTGAGAGTAGATGAACGATAAGAGTATATACTCATTACCACAAATTGGTTACAACTACAACATATGGTGTAAGGAAGTTTTTGAAGAATCGCTTATCGGCCTTGGTTTATCTGGTACGTTTCCAAATATATCACTTTTGACAAGTCCGAATTCTTGAGATAATCTCATCATATCTATAGTTTTGATCAAATTATGATAGGATATTTCATCCTGTAAACGCAGTCCTGATGATAAGGAGGCTTCAGATAATATTGGCGAGGTAAATCGATTCAAAAAGGTTGTGGATTCGATAACCAAACGTTATAAACAAAAGAAAAACAAGAAAATGGAAGCCATCGGTCTCCTGGCCGGAGGGGTTGACCGCGACCTGAACAACGTGCTGTCCGGAGTGGTTTCCTATCCCGGTCTTCTGCTGATGGACCCCGCGGAGGAAAGCCCTTTAAGGAAACCAATCGCGTCAAAATGGCCCAGCAACCGGGCGTCGGGAAATACATCAAAAAACCCTACACCCTGGAAAAAATCGGAATTGCCGTGCATCAAGAGCTAAAAAAATGAAAAACCTCCTGTCCGGCATTAACCAGATCCCTCTGGGTGTTCTGATCTTATTGTGCGCCACTCTGGGGCTGGCGCCCTTTTCACCACCGCATAT
>JAAELB010000073.1 GCA_024227155.1 Desulfobulbaceae bacterium | reverse complement strand
ATATGCGTATCAAGAAAATTTGTTTGGTACTGGAGATGCAGTAAAAACCGCATTAAAGGGGTTGCCAGACAGTATTAAAACTGTTTTGGTATTAAATGGAGATGTGCCTTTTGTTCAAGCAAAGACACTCTTAAACCTTACTGAAACACACATGGAAAATAACAATTTAGTTACCTTGCTCACTATTGAGATTGATGATCCTACCGGATATGGGAGAATCGTTCAAGATGATAAAGGAAATATGCTCTGCATAAAAGAACAGGCAGATGCTACTTTTGAAGAACAAAAGATTAAAAAAATCAATTCTGGGATATATTGTTTTGATAGAGAATTTTTAGATTATGCTGTCCCAAAAATAGAATCTGATAATGCTCAAAAAGAATATTATTTAACAGATATTTTAGAGATTGCTATAGCTGAAGGTGCAAGAACTGGCTTAATGTCGGCAGATAGTTGGCAAGAAGTTATGGGTATAAATACTCTTACAGAATTAAAAAGAGCTCAAGGTTTATTCAAAAAAATAGACATATAATTATCTTGACTTAATTAAAAAATTAGAATTATAATTGAAACTAAGATATTTATATTAAAATGTTGGAATTGGATAATGATATAATTATTGAAGAATTTTTAACTTTT
>JAAELB010000072.1 GCA_024227155.1 Desulfobulbaceae bacterium | reverse complement strand
CGATAAGCTGGACCGCTCCGCGGCCCAGCTTATCGCAGCCGGCTGCTTCGCCATGAACCTGAACGTTCCGCGCTCCGCGCTCCACTTATCAGGCCCATGGAGCCGACTGCGATTCTCAGGCCCGGCCTGAAAATGAAAACCCATTTCCGCCCGGTCCCTGCGAGTCTCGCGGATCTTTCGGCAACGTTATGCTTGGAGGCAATATGAGCAACCAGGGCAAGAAGATTGACCTTGGTGCAGTCCAGGAAACTCTGATGCTACCGCTGTGGGCGCGCGCTCGGGAGATGGAGAAGGCCAGGCCGGTGATCGATGACCCGCATGCCAAGCGCATCGTCGAAAGTGTCGACTATGACTTCTCCCGGATCGAGGCCAGCCCGGCGGCCCAGCACCAGGGGGTGTGGGCCCTGCGCACATACCACTTCGACGCCATCACCCGAGCGTTTCTCGAAAAACACAAGGACCCAGTGGTAATGAACATCGGCGCGGGACTCGACACTTCGTTTCAGCGGGTTGATGACGGCCATGTCCGTTGGGTCAACATCGACCTCCCGGATGTTGCGGCGCTGCGGCAGAAGCTCGTTCCAGATTCCGAACGCGAAACCACTATCGGGAAATCGGTGTTCGATTTCGCCTGGGTCGAGGATGTCTCCCACCTGACGGAAGGCCGTCCCCTGCTGTTCACGGCCGCCGGTGTGCTCTGCTACTTCGAAGCCCGGGAGGTCGAAATCCTGTTTCGCGAACTTGCCCAAATCTATCCATCATACCATTTCATCTTCGATTCAATGTCATGGCTGGTGGCCTGGGGAACGAACAGAGAACTCATGAAGCAGAGCGGCTTCGACCCGTCGGCCGTAATCAAGTGGTACTCGAAAAGAGCTACCGACCTGCAAAATTGGGTACCTACGATCCGCATTCTCGAGGAATACCCCATGCTTTCGATAGTGCCGCACCGACACAGCTTCAGTAAGCTGGAAATGCTGCAGATCAGGATTGTTGGGCTCTTTCGCTTCTACAACATGATTCATGTGCAACTTTGTGAGCAAAAGGGGTCGGGCAAAGCAAAACGTAGAAAACAAAAATAGTTAAAGCGAAAGATGGCCTATAAACAGGTCTATATCGGCTTTTTGGGGGCCAAAAAGAGCGCTATAGAAATTCTGGAACACGAAACCAACCTTTTAAGCTTTATGGAAGGTACAAAAGAAGGCCTTGAAAAACAATCTTTCACTGATAACAGATGAACTGTTTATTTATCATCACCCCAAAGAAGCTATCTTAGAAATATTAGATCAGCAATTTTTATCTGTAATCAAGAAATTTGAGATAGATCATTATGAAAATGATGGGACAATAACCCACGAAATCATTTACATAGGAACACTATCACATAACATATTACTTAAGAGGGACGCCTAAGGTCGCGGCGCTCCTTAGTTCAAACATTAACACTCAAAAATATATCCATGAAAAGAAAAATAATTATACCCATAGTAATCGTATTGTTTTTGATTTTATTAGGTGCTGGCTACTTAGGGTATTCTTTCATTAAGGAAGGCACTACATCTAAGGATTACCAGCATGATGCGGATATCGTAAGATTAAATGATATTTTGCTCTTCAGTAAATATATTGATGAATTCAAATCCAAAACCGGTAGGTTTCCGTTGCAAGGCGTTTCAGATCTACCAAATTACGTCAATATTGCTACAGCAGATCAGAAACAATATATCAAGGGAAGTCCTCCAAATGATCATGTTGTCTCAGAACTCGAAATATTGATAGATGATCTAAAAACTGTTTTAGGAAATTCAATAGAAACACCCTTTGATCCACAAAAAGTACCTGTAAATAAGCCCAATCATTACATATACATGATAAAAGGGAACACTTTTTATTTTGCTGTTCACCTACATAACTCATACGGATTTACTCGTAATATCGGTAAGTATTACAATAAGCTTGAAATCAGTAATACTCATAATCCTAAAAGTGGTATTTGGAACTATAATGTTATTTCGACAAATCAAGAGTTTATAAATGCTTGCTCAACAAGTTTACATAAGCTCGGATATTTCAAAAACTTGAGAAAATCTCAAAATCAATAAGTGTTAACAAACACATTAACCTGACGTTCACCGCACGCCTGCGTCGCGCGATAAACGCAGGGTATGCCAGCGATAAGTTGGACCGCTCCGAGGCCCAGCTTATCGCCGCCGGCTGCTTCGCCATGAACCTGAACGTTCCGCGCTCCGCGCTCCACTTATCAGGCCCATGGAGCCGACTGCGATTCTCAGGCCGGGCCTGCGAGTCTCGCGGCTCATCCGGCGGCGTTAACCTCACACCAAGAAAAAAGAGGATAGATAAGGAGAAGAAATTGAGTATCGAAATTTGGATTTCATTTATTTTTGCCTCATTGATTTTGTGCTTTTCTCCTGGACCTACTGTTTTTCTTGTTATGGGGCAATCCTTGAATCATGGCAAGCAGTCTGTTGTACCTTTGGTGGCAGGTGTTCTTTTTGGTGACCTGCTCGCTATGAGTTTATCGTTCGCTGGTTTAGGTGTTTTGTTAGCCACATCAGCAATGTTGTTCAATATGTTTAAATGGGTCGCCGCAGCTTATTTGTTTTATCTTGGTATAAAAGCATGGCGCACAAAATCTAATGCAGGAAAATTTAAAACTATGTCTATTAAAAAAGGCAAGATGTTCAAGGATGCCTTGCTTGTAACAGCTTTGAACCCAAAAGGCATTATATTTTTCAGCGCTTTTTTCCCATTGTTCATAGATGCTAAAAAGGCAGTTATACCTCAAATGACAATTATGGCAGTATCGTTCTTACTTGTTGCAGTTGCAAGTACCACGTTTTACACTACGTTTTCCGGCTATTTAGGCAGTACAGTTAAATCGCCAAGGTTTCAAAGTATTTTCAACAAAGCAATCGGGACAATGTTAATGGGTGCTGGTGCAGTTACAGCATCAGTTCAAAAATAAGGGATAACAAGGCAAATGCCTTCGGACGGCAAAAAGCGCCGCTCGTTCCTCACTCTGCTTTTTGCCGCCGGTGATTTTCGGCGTTGGATTTCTGAAGTCTTTCGTGAAATCACGAAACCATGACCACACTAATTTATTGGAAATGAAATGAGAATAACAAAAATACTGATGATTTTCCTACTTATCATATTCTTATCTGTTGGCAACAGTTTTGCGCAAGAATTGACGATTTTGGGTTATGATAAAGAACCTCCCAAGTTTTATAAAGAAAGAGGTCAGCCCAAAGGAATATTTATTGATATGTTGCGATACATTGAAAAAGAGATAGGTTAT
>JAAELB010000071.1 GCA_024227155.1 Desulfobulbaceae bacterium | reverse complement strand
GCCTGTTACCGTACTATTCGAACTGAACAAGGTATTTAAAGCCTTACCATTGGGGGTAAATGCGGTGAGTGATGTTGATTTTGATTTGGAAGATCCCTTAAAAAACCGTTGGCTGCGTTATTGGCCGGATCCTTATGCACCAAAAAGTATGTACAACAGCCGTTCGTCCGGAGCTCCCTTTCATGAGCGTCTGGCGGATCATCCTGCTACTTTGGCTCATGTAGAGAAGGAAACAAGACAGGAGCTGCGCCTACTATATGTAGGATGGACAAGGGCCAGGGATAAGGTGGTTTTGGCAGGAAGAGGTGAGTTTTTTGGTAAGGGGATCTTGCGCCTGTTAGTTGACGGTGAAGGAGATTGTCTTTTGGAAAAACCAGAGGAGGAGAAAGCAGTATGGGCGAGTAGTTCAGTGGATGTCACTACGCGCTTTGGCTTACCTGAAGAACCTGTTGAACAACAATTTCACGCTGGAACAGGCTATAAACCAAGTGGGCCAAAAGAATATCCTC
>JAAELB010000070.1 GCA_024227155.1 Desulfobulbaceae bacterium | reverse complement strand
CTGCAGCGAATCGAACAAGGATTCCCAGATTCGCACATCAACAGCCAGTGTAAAATACTGCTGGATTTTCAGCTTTTTGTAGAGCGTCAGGCAAAAGAGTGGGACGAGATATTCACCCTTGAAAGATTGAAAGAATTTATGCTGCAGGGTAACAGCAGTGAACGACGACGTGCGGTTCGGGGGCTGGCAAAATTTCTGTATCGCGAGAAGCAAATTTCCCAGCCCATTCCAAGAAAATCAAGACCCAAATTACCGGAAATATTTGAGGACTATCTGCATTACTGCACCACGACCCGTTACGATACAGAACAAACGGTACAACATATACGGCGAGTCCTTGAGGCGTTCAATCACTATCTCAAGCACCATAATCTCAGCCTTTCTGCCCTAACCATAGAGAGAATAGACACCTTTGATCAGGAGTACAACGCAGCTTATGCCCGGCAAAGCCAGAAATTTAACCGGAGTTGCTTCAGGCTCTTCCTGAGATATCTCTACCATGAGCGTCGTGTGCTCAAACGAGACTTTGCAGCATTGCTCAAAGTACCGCGAATATTCCCTCGGACAAAACCACCCTGTTTCTTACGTCCAGGTGAAATCCAACAACTTTTTGACAGTATGACACCGGCAACACCTGCTGAGTTACGGGCATATGCCATGGTGCATATAGCCTATACCATGGGGCTACGCCCCCAGGAAATCAGTAGACTGACCCTGGATGATATTGGCTTCAGCAAAGCTGAGATGAACGTACGATATCGCAAGGCTGCCTTACCGATCACGATGCCGATCCCACAAAAGACACTGAAGGCTATTGCGGCCTACATGGTCGGTGGCCGTCCAAAAAATGATTACCGCGGGCTTTTTCTCCAATGTTGTCGTCCGTATAACCCTGTCAGCTCAGCGACTGTTTGCTATGCGATAAAGACCTGTATGCAAAAGGCCGGTTTGCCTGAAGAGGCCACCACCTATTGGCTGCGTCATACCCATGCACAGCATCTGCTGGAAGCTGGGATCTCTGTCTTTGAAATCAAGGAAATGCTTGGTCATGATGACATTGAAGCAACAAATAGATACCTCCATATTCATATTAAACTTATGAGGAGAGTTATTCTTGGCGAACTTGTTTAAAAGCTTTCTGGCACAACAGATGGAACAATACCTCGAATATCGGGAAAGCCTTGGCTATTCCACAAAAGCCGTGGACAGTCTGAAACGATTAGATCGGTACATGGTGACAAAAGATGTGACCACGTTCAAAGCGTTGACACCTCTGTTCTTTCTGAAGATGCGGATAGATTTGGCAATAGACCAGAATACAATAAACAGGGTGACCTACGCCTTGCGTGGCTTTTTTCAATACCTCGTGCGAATTGAGTTCTGTCAGTATAATCCGCTTGCAGGAATTCCTCGTTCCAAGGAAAACAACATTATCCCCTTTATTTTCTCTGATCAGGAGACTGAACATCTGCTCAAAGCTGCCTGGCGACAAATCCGCAGAGAAAAACAGGCTTTTTTTCTTAAAGATATAGGTTGTTGTCTGGCCCTGCAACTACTGGCCCGTTGCGGTTTGCGGATATCGGAACCCCTGCGATTGAAAGTGGGGGATTTCAGAGCTGACGAGAGAACAATCTATATCAGAAAGACAAAGTTCCGGAAGGATCGGTTGATTCCTATCCCCGTGGACATGGCAAAGCATCTGTCGGATTATCTACCCCTTCGCAACACCTTGCTGCCCGCGGATAATAAAAACCCATATCTCCTAGTCAGCGGTCCGGCCAGGGGCTTGCACAACCAGCAGGTTCGCAACTATTTCCACCAGGCGATACGGGAAATCGGACTCACTCAAGCCAAACAGGTTATCGGCAACACCAACATCAGTGGTACTACCCCACACTCGTTGCGCCATTCTTTTGCAGTCAATACCCTCAGACGGATAAAAGAACGAGGTGACTCACCACAGAATGCCCTGCCTGTTCTTGCGGTATACATGGGACACAAAAAATATACCTATACCATCTATTACCTCAAACTGATTGATGCAGACCAGCACCGCAATCTCGTTGATTTTATGACTTCGTATCCATCAAAACTATGAAACTTACGATCTGTGTTCACTATTTTTTTGAGCAGTATCTGCAACGGATCAAAGGCTACGGTCCAAATACGATCAAGGCCTATCGAGATGCGTTAGCTCTCTTTTTACCTTTTGCCAGGGATGCGCTTGATACCCCCATCAACTCTTTGCAACTTGAGCAACTCACTCCATAGTTGATTATCGGCTTTCTTGACCACCTCGAAAAAGAGCGGAAAAATGGTGTTAGAACCAGAAATCATCGATTGGCGGCCATACAATCCCTGGCAAAAATGATCCTCTATATGTATCCAAAAAAAAGAGATATTGCAGTGAGAATACTGAATATCCCCTGCAAGCGTTACCACAGGAATATCATCGGCTTTCTTTATCAGGAAGAAATCCTGGCTGTCCTTGATTCCGTTAATCTCAAATCAGGACAAGGCTTCAGAGATTATACCATACTCAACCTGCTGTTCGACTCCGGTGCCAGAGCCAGCGAAGTGGCCGCACTCGATCTCGATTTCTTTGATCCACAGCAAAAAACGTTGGCCATTCTCGGCAAGGGAGGTCGCTTCAGAATGATAACCCTCTGGCCAAAAACGACTGACCTCCTTTGCAGGTATATTAAAAAGTACCGAACTACACCACATACTCTCTACAGGAATCGTCTGTTTCTCAATCAACGAGGAAAGGAACTTACCCGGCATGGAATATATCGGCTCTGCCGAAAATACCTGGAAAAAACCCTGCCGGAAAAACGGTTGAAAGACCTCAATCCGGCCCATAGCTTCAGGCATGCCTGTGCAGTCAATATGCTTCTGGCTGGACATCCCATCTCAGACATAAAGAACCGCCTCGGTCATGAAAGCATTAAATCGACAATGATCTATCTGCACCTTGATCTTGGTCACCGACAAGGAATCCAGAAAAAGTTCCTCACCCATACACAATCTTTGCTCAATCAAGATGACAAGATAGATGAACTGGTCGACTGGGAAAACAAGGAGAAAATTTTAAATTGGCTTGATAGTCTTTAGGAGCTTCCGGCCTGCGAAAGGTTGACGGATAGGTAAGAAATAGCCATATAAGTTATGTTGCATGACAAAGAAGAATCACTCTTAAAAATGGCGGAACTTTATGAAATAAAAGAGAAGATGAGGCACCAAAGGGTTTGTCTTGAAATCGCTATTATTTCAATCAGGTAGATCAAGTCGCAACATAACAGGAACAGTCTTAAGTTGCAGGATTGCTATAATAATTAACATTGCCAATAAATACCTTAAGCATTGCGATAACCTGTGTCCTTCAAGCTAAGGGACTAGTAGAATGTATCTTTATCTCTTATAACGTTATCCCTCGCCCTCCTCTTCAGTGAACCCTTTTAGTTAAGAAATAGTACCTCAGACACTTGTTTACAGAGAAAATTAAGATATCTATCTTGCATTGTTGACAAGAACAGTGTGATAACTCGTTGTTGCTTCTAAAAAGAAGATATTTTGAAATTTTTATTTTTATTCGCTAGTTGTTCAATTCCACTCCATATTGTCATCTCATAAATTGTAATAATTGTAATTAATTGATATTGCGGTCATTGATTTAGGTGCCACAGTGTAGTACTTATGTAAAAAGGAGACTTTCACAACATAAGAGGAGGTAAACATGAAGAGAACACATTGTTCCTGGTGGTTACTTGTTATCATAACTGCTACATTTCTTGTAACCGCAATGGCAATTGCTGCACACAGTGCTGTTACATTAAATACTGATTTTACTGTTAGAGCTAATGCACAGGTCTATGCAATTGCTAGTACGGCTCACAGCCACAACCCCGACGCGATTCTTGGTGGGGCTTTCACCACAGTTACTCATCGCAATTTTCAAGAATTCAGCATAAAGCACATTGCAGGGGTTACTCAGGATGGTTACGTCTGGGGTGCTTTTAACCCTGGCAATTCCATAAATAACAACATCATAACCATAGCACAGCAACCAGATGGCAAGGTGCTGATTGGTGGGTGGTTTACTTACATTAACGCCACTCCAAGAAATCGTATAGCTCGCTTACATTCAGATGGAACTCTAGACACCAGCTTTTCCCCAACGAGTGGAGCAAATAATGATGTCCATGGTTTGATATTACAAGATAACGGGAAGATATTGATCTGTGGTTCCTTTTCAACGGTCAATGGGGCTTCGAGAAATGGTATCGCCAGATTACACGCCAATGGTAGACTCGATCGAAAGTTCGACCCCGGAACTGGTGCAAATGGAGGAATTTGGACTATGGTGCAGCAGGATGATGGCAAGATAGTGATAGGCGGGGATTTTACAACTATTAATGGTACTACCCGAATTCGTGTTGCTCGTCTTACTGCGAATGGCAGCCTTGACACCAGTTTTGACCCTGGTGACGGCGCCAATAACGATGTAGAGGTGTTAACACGCCAGCAAGACGGAAAAATATTGGTTGGAGGACGCTTCACAAGTGTCGGTGGAAATGCACGAAGATATATTGCACGCCTCAATGCAGATGGGAGTTTCGATTATTCTTTTGGAAGCCGCTTCGCTAATCGAGGCCCTGACAGTCATGTTTACACTATAGCACAACAGGCAGACGGCAAGATTCTAATTGGTGGAGAATTTACGGAAGTAGACGGTATTACAAATAATTATATTGCTAGGTTAAGTTCAGAAGGAGTTCTTGATACAAGTTTTAACCCAGGCAGCGGTCCCAACAATATTGTCTATGCAATAACACTGACTGGTAAAGGAGCGGCTTATGTTGGAGGGGCTTTCACTACCTTTAACGGTTTTGACCATGAGCGAATTGCGAATATAAGTCTTGGTGAGGGAGCCGCAGATTCATTGGATGTTTCACCTGATGGTCATTCACTTGCTTGGACGCAGGGGGGAACTGGGCCGGTTTTTCAACGTGCCGAGTTTTTCATATCAGAGAACCCTTTATCCGATTGGACCTACCTGGGATCGGGTCAGCGCATTGCCTCAGGCTGGGAGTTAGGCGGGTTGAATTTACCATTAGGGCAGTGGCGATATATTCGTTCTCTTGGTTACTACGACTCAGGCTATAAAAATGGATCTGGTTCTATCAAAGAATTAATATCCGAAATGTACTTGCGAATTCCACCACAACCGGAGCCATCGAAAAACAACATCTGTTTTCCCATTAAAACGGCAATCGGTGAAATAGCAATTATTTGCCTTTGAATTTAGTAAAGTGGTTTGTAGTTGTATGCCCTATAAAGGAAATAATTCTACATATTAATTCGTTCTCTGCCATAACCTTACCTTTCATCCAATAATTGATAGTTGAACTTAACATAGAGCCTGTAGAAAAAGGTTAAGTACCTTGATATTATTGCAAATAATTAGTATATTTTGCTCTGTATTGTCAGTTAGACCACTGAACATTAAAAAAGAGGTCATTTGTGGCAAAATATAAGTCTACCAATCCTTCTCAAGGTCATTTCCTCCCAGTATTCTTCCATAAGCAACTTCAGAAAGGTACTTTCGAGTACGCCATCAATCATCTAATCGATGAAGAACTTGATCTGTCTCATCTAGACGTTCGATACCAAAATGATGAAACTGGTGCACCTGCTTATGATCCTAGAATTTTACTTAAAGTTGTTTTGCTCGCCTATTCACGTGGAATCACCTCCAGTAGGGAAATAGCAAGATGCTGCGATGAAAACATTGTGTTTATCGCTCTTTCTGCCAACAGTAAGCCACACTTCACAACGATTTCGAACTTTGTATCCAACATGGATAAAGAGATCATCATCTTGTTTCATGAGGTTTTACTTATCTGTGATGAGATGGGACTCATTGGTCGAGAAATGTTTGCTGTAGATGGCTGTAAATTACCCTCGAATGCCTCCAAAGGATGGAGTGGTACTCGTGATGATTTCAAGAAAAAATGCACAAAACTTGAAGCTGCTATCGAGCGTATTGTCAAACGTCACAGGGAATCGGATTTAACCCAAGCTCAAGAGAGCGTGAAGGAAACGGAAGAACAGTACATATCAACGTTGACGAACCAGGTGGAGAAGATCAAAGACTGGCTAGATGATAACGACGATAAACCTGGTCGGATGGGTACACCTACTAAGTCAAACATCAGCGATAACGACAGCGCCAAAATGAAAACCTCCAACGGTATCATTCAGGGGTATAACGGTGTTGCCATGGTGGATGAAAAACACCAAATAATCGTAGGAGCAGAAGCTTTTGGTGAAGCTACGGAATATAATTTGCTTGGTCCAATGATTGGGTTAACCAGAGACAACTTCTCATCGATAAATAAATCAAAAGATATCTTCCAAACTGCAAAGTTGACAGCTGACAGCGGATTCCACACCAATAAGAACATGAAGATGCTGGCCGATGAACAGATTGACGCTTACATCGCAGATCGCCATTTCCGAAAAGGAGATCATCGCTTTGACAATGCTGGTAGATATAAAGAAAAAACAACGGAAAAGCGAAGAAAACTAGATGGTTCTCGCAAACAGTTTTTGCCCCGAGATTTCACATTTGATCCATACTGGAAGTTTTGTATTTGTCCTGCTGGAAAGAGGATGTATCGCACTGGCATTCGAATACTTAGAGGAGAAAAGCGAGCGGCCTTTATTGGACAGAAAAGATACTGTCGCCCTTGTAAATTACGAACTCAATGCCTCAGATATCCAAACAAAACCGAGACACGCCAAGTTACTTGTGCACTTGGAGCAACAATAGAGAATACACCAGCCAGTTTTGCTGAGAAGATGAAGAACAAAATAGATTCAGTAGTAGGCAAGGCGATTTACGCAAAAAGAATAGCAACTGCAGAGCCACCTTTCGCACATATCAGAAGTGTAATGAGACTTGATCGTTTCAGCTTCCGTGGAAAAAAGAAGGTTAATAACCAATGGCTCTTGT
>JAAELB010000069.1 GCA_024227155.1 Desulfobulbaceae bacterium | reverse complement strand
TTTACCAACAAGTTTTTTCTTTTTCTTTAATGCTTTTGTCCTGCGTGGTGATCGAAACTGTGGTGAATGGCTGTCAGAAGCCAGAAAATGGACATTGCCCATTATCACTAATTTTTCCGCGACCTTCATGGTCTTCCGACCAAACTTCCCTATCAAACTATCTCCGGTAATCTGGAATTGCGCTCCGGAATAACGTAAAACATCTATCACTTCCGGTTGTGACTGGATAGTAGAATTTCTCTCTGGGTGGGCAATGATGGCTCGAACTCCCTTTTCGGCCAGATTTTCCACTACATTCGCCACAGCCTCAATGATGCAACGTTCTGGAAGTTCAATCAAAAGTGCTTTGCCCGAGTTGTCTAGCGTTAGAAGTTCCCCACGATTGAAGGAATCAATCAAGTCTGGTGTAAAACGTATTTCTGCTCCAGGTAATACGGTGAGGCCTATCCTTCTATTCACAAGTCTTTGATTAAAATGTTCACATGCATCAAGAATATCCTGCGCTTGACAATTAAACTTTCCGTCCATGCAATGCGGAGTGGCAATTATTGCCGTAGTTCCGTCCTTTACTGCAATCTTAGCCGTTTTCAATGCGGTTTGTAGATCAGGTGGTCCATCATCTAGGCCTGGAAGAATATGTGAGTGGATATCAATCAATTTGCAAAAGTCTTATAATTAATAATTTTTTAGGTACACGAAACCAAATGTTCACCAACGTCCGTTCGTTTGCAAACTATGAGCCATCTTAAAGTTTTTCTTGCAGATTTTTATTTTGCAGTGACAATTTCAAGGTTGAATATGTCAATACCCGGGCTGCCATATTGAAGAAATTATCAAATACTTTCTTAAAAATACCTACACATAAGATCCCAAGGACTCAAAATGATTATCTCAGTAACCGACCAAAATTATTCACCTGGAAGAAACAGTGGGGCC
>JAAELB010000068.1 GCA_024227155.1 Desulfobulbaceae bacterium | reverse complement strand
TCCTGGAGACCCCCCCTACTCAGAAATCACGTATTTTGGCCAAAATACGAGATTTTTGGCCAAAAATCACATATTTTTTGCAAAATTAATGTTTTTTCTGTAGAAAAACAATCAGAATCCAAGGTTTTTAAAGTCTCTGTAAGTACTTTCCCACCTCTCTATGCTTCAACACCCATATAGAAGAGGCGGCAGCCCGGGTTTCGAATATATATATATATATATATAAAACGGCCCAAATTCCCTTGATTCCTTAAGAAATTGGGTAAGATCTGTAACATAGGATGAAACTTCCCAGGCTTACTGCATCAATACTATAATAGCTAGAGCAATAATTCAAGTGTTGATAGAATCTGCCTGACCTGTTCTAACACATTTGCTATTAAAAAACGCAGTATGCATCAAAACCTAGATACTGGCTTCAGTATCTATAGTACCTAGGGTACTATATCAAAATCTCAGGAAATCAAGTATCTAGCCCTAAGTTGCAACTTTACTGTAACAAATCAGTAAAAGCCAAGGTGATTATTGAAGTGGTTCTATAAAGTACTGATGTTGGCCTAACAACTTATAGTAGTAAGATTGATACTGCTTCAAAAAGCCACCAAGCGTGCGCAAGTATTATATAGTACTCCTGGGGGTCTCTAGACCCCAAATTCACGTATTTTGGCCTAAAAATGATGTATTTTATGCAAAATTAGAGGTCTTACTGTACTAATAATGAAAAGTCAGTGTC
>JAAELB010000067.1 GCA_024227155.1 Desulfobulbaceae bacterium | reverse complement strand
GGTTCTGGTCAATGGCAAAAAAGGGGCCGCCGGGTTATCTATCTTTGAGGCCGGTACAAAAAATCGTGTGGCCACCGGCGATACTTCCAGGGACAATCCAAAAATATCGACCTTGAACCCCGGCACTTATGATCTTCAGGTTCTGTATATAGGCTCCAAGCCGGAAACAAAACGTCGTTTTAACGGGATCGAAATCAAGCCCGGCCAGACCGAAGAAAGAAAGGCGGAGTTTGGTGAAGGCAAGCTGAGCGTCGAGGTTCTGGTCAATGGAAAAAAAGGGGCCGCAGGGTTTTATATCTATGCGGCCGGTACAAAAAATCGGATCGCGACCGGCGATACCTCCAGGGACAATCCCAAGGTGCGAAATCTGAATCCCGGCAACTATGACGTAAAGGTCTTCTATCGCAACGCCATCCCTGAAAAGGAGATCGTTCTGAAAAACATTCAAGTCGTCCAGGCCCAGACCTCGGAACAGCGGGTCGAATACCAGGAGGGGATTCTCAATGTAAAGGTCACTTCCGGCGGTCAACCCACCCGGGGCGGTCTTTCATTTTTCCGGCCTGGCGACGCCAGGCGCATTGGAACCGGGGACGCAAAAAAACCTGTCAAAATGCAGCCGGGACAATATGAAGTTGCGGTTAAGGCCTACAAACTCGAGGGCCAACCCGTTAAGCAAATCCCTTTTACAATACAGGCCGGACAGACAACGAATCTGGATGTGGATTTCTGATAAAGTTATCTAACGCACCTTTCGGGTTCATGCGCCAAAACCAAAAAGCAAAAAGGGTCGGGCCACAGAAACAATTTGAGATAATTGACACTACGTTTAAATCTGGCGTCAAATAAGGCCTTAAAAGGGCATTTTGGGGGTCAAAAAGAGTCGTTTAAGACGATTTTAGGGCCTATTTTAAGCATTTTTATTAGCTGGGGAGTCTTTTAATCGCCACAAGTGAACTTCCCGTTGTGTTTCTAAATTACTATGAATGAAAAGAAAGAGATAATTAAGAAAGGAACATTTTTATATGATGGGTCCGTGGTAACGGACATTCAAATTAATAAAACGAATATACGATACGGAACTGGAGACTATGAGGATGAGTCTGAATATAGAGATGATGTTGAGGGCGAATTCTACAATGTTGAGTTTGGGTCAACAACAGAACGAGGAAAATTTGTATCTAGTTCTCTATCTCACACATCACTAAAGGATGCGATCGCAGAAGCTGAAAAAGCAACTAATTATACAGTAACGTGGGAGTAACAGAAAAAGAATATAAAGGATTAAAACACAACCTGTCATTTCAGCCGATTCGCTACGCTCCCGGCTGAACTATGCGTTAGCTGAGAGGATTGATAATGCTAAAAAAGCTATTTGGCCTGTTCAAAAAATCAGAAATATCCGCTACTAAAGTAAAACTGATGCCAGAGGCTAGTGTAATAGTATCTTTTGATGACGACTGGATTAAAAGCTCAAAACCTGACGGTTTAGTTGAAAAAGTCAAATGGTGCGATCTCAAAGCTGTCATTATTGAAACAACGGATGATGGACCATTTGCTCCCGATGTTTTTTGGATATTAGTTGGGGAAAATGAAACGGGATGTGTATTCCCTGGAGGAGCAACTGGCGAAGAAGAAATTTTAGAAGAAATGCAAAAGTGTTTAAAAGGTTTTGACAATGAGACCTTCATTCAAGCTATGGGTAGCTGCAACAACAATAAGTTTTTAATATGGAAATCGAAAGATTAGAATATAGATGGATGGAACTATTCAGTTTTACGAGTGAAACTGGAAATACCATTCAAAATGGTTTTCAGAAACTTGTGGACAGGTATTCTGAGAAGCATCGCCATTATCATACTCTCCATCATGTCAATGCCTGCTTAAAGCATCTTGATGAAATTGCTGGTCGTATTGTCGATCTCAAAACTGTTGAAATCGCTCTTTGGTTTCATGACATAATATATGATCCCAAAAGAAATGATAATGAGAAAAAGAGCGCAGAATATGCAAAGGCATTTCTTGGGTCTGTTAATCTGGCATCCGATGTAATTTTAAAAATTGTACATTTAGTAGCGCTCACCAAACATCCATCTAATCCTGAAACGAATGATGAAAAATACTTGATAGATATAGATCTGGCAATTCTTGCAGCAAATAAAGAACGTTACGATCGTTATGAGTCGTCTATAAGGAAAGAATACGGATTTGTCCCAAGTTTTCTGTATAAAAAAGGACGCAAAAAAATTTTAATGTCTTTTGCAAAATCAGATCGCATATATTCGTCAGAATACTTCTATGAAAAGTATGAAAATCAAGCAAGGCGAAACATTAAACGCGCTATGGCAAACCTGTGATACAGCTAACATCAGGCTTGACAAAGATGCGCGGAAAGAGCGCCCGCGCACCTGTCAGCCTGGCCGTTCACAATATCAGGGGACAGCATACTTAATTCCGACAAATATCAATAATTGAGTATGCTGTCCCCCGATATCCCCGATTTCCCGATTCGTCCCCCGATTCCAACCCGTCCTACGAGCTGTGGCCCATGCAAGGTTAGGTGTCAACGTGTCTTTGCAAAAGGCTTCAGTCCCTGCTCACCTGTGTTTATGGTCGTTAGCCAATTGACAAACAATTCAATGTGTAATACTATGTGTAGAAAAAGGAGGCGTCAATGGCAACAAACTTGGCAATAGACCATGAATTGTTATCAGAAGCTTTGGATATTAGTGGTTTAAAAACAAAAAAAGATACAGTGAATCTCGCATTAAAAGAATTTATAAACAAGCGTAAACAGGTTGAAATAATAGAACTTTTTGGGAAAATGGACCCGGATTCAAACTATGATTATAAAAAAGGAAGAACGCGTTGAAAATTTTAGTCGATACGCCAATTTGGTCATATGCATTACGCTCACAAAATAAAAAATATCAGGCTGAAATCAATGAACTCACTTTGTTAATACGAGATCAAAAAGCTATGATAATGGGTCCCATCAGGCAAGAAATCCTATCGGGTTATAGTGATATTCGTAAATATAAAAAATTGAGAGAAAAGCTTTCATATTTCGAAAACGCTCCCATACTGGATTCCGATTATGAATTAGCTGCTGAGCTTTGCAATAAATGCAGAAGAAAAGGCATTCAAGGATCACATATCGATTTTCTTATATGCGCTGTTGCAAAAAGAATGGATGCACCGGTTTTTACAATGGATAAGGATTTTTCTCAGTACAAAAAAATAATTTCACTAAAACTTCATAAAATATAAAATGGCTAACCATATCTTGGTATGCGACAGAAGGGGCATGGGCAATTTGGCAAGGGGCAAGGCAAGGGCAGGGGGCAAGTCTGCCCTTGACGCATTGGTACTGATTTGTCTGTTTGAATTCGTTGAACTTCCGGCGCGTTAGCGCGGCCCGGCTCCCCCTTTATCTTTCCTTGGAACACCATTTATAGTGCACGGCTATCATGAAAAACATTAGATGCATCACTTCAGCTTTAATCTTTTTTATCACCGTCCTGACCGCATGTGTC
>JAAELB010000066.1 GCA_024227155.1 Desulfobulbaceae bacterium | reverse complement strand
TCTGTTGATTTAATAGCATTTTTGTTCAATATCGAGGCAAACAAAAAATTTTACCACAGGCATATAGTTGATATTCCGAGGATAAAATTTTTGGTTTAACGAAGAGATTGGGCGAAAAGGCATTAAATCAACGGGCTCATAGATATAGTGACAAAAAGATATTCCCATCAGTTGAAACACTATTGAAAATATCTTTTCGCACCCTTCGTTTAGTACCACCTAACCTTAGCCCTTTGGGAACAGAAACTTAACAGCTAACATGATACTCCAGTCAGGACCACCATCGGGGGTTTCAACGTTACCAAAACCTTGAAGTTTAAAGTCAACAGGTTGGTTACCAAAGCGGGCTAATTTTCCAATTCCGCCACCTACAGGAATTGTCCACTGTTCCCCACTGGATTTCTCCCAATCAGCAGTCACTATTGGTGTTGAGGTGAGGTACTGCAAGCTGGTGAGATAGTTCCTCTCGTTCATTTAAAACTCCCTCAGGCTGAATTCAGTGTCATCAAGGTTTTAAGGAACAAGGCCTCTTTTAAGTGCGTTGTGGTTTGGTTCAGTAGATTCTATTTCTCAGAATCACCAGCCATACCCGAGAGGAACGCAAGAACATTCTTGCCCAGCACGTTGTGGTTATACCCGCCTTCGAGCAATCCATAGCATCCTCCTCCGTTTCTTTCAGCTGTTTGCCTGACTTGAGTGCCAAACAATCTATAATCCTCTGTACGCAGAAGCCCGCCCCAGTCGTTTATGTGATAATCAAAACCTGCTGAAACCGCTATCACCTCTGCGTCTGTATTTTCTAGTCGATCCCGGACTTCCTCTAAATAATCCTGCCTGTCTGTCGCGACCGGATTAAGTATCTCTACCCAGTCTTTGTCCCCAAGAATAATGAGGTAAAAATACATGTCTGGCGGGGTGATCACGCACAGGATGCCGGGAGTGTATGACGATACTTACCCTGCGGCCGCCAGCAGAGCCTCAACAGGCGGATGATCGCCTGTCGCAGAGCTTTTGAAGAGGTAGGTGATTTTTCCCTCTGGTACGACAACCACAGCACCACCAAGTTGCAGGGCATGCCCCTGAAGCGAACCAGGCATGAAGCCAGCCCTAAGAGCTGAAAAACCCTGGGTAAAAGATTTCATCCCGATGACATCGCCAAGGCCGCTTTTAAACTTCAAAAATTTATAGGTCTCAAGGGAAGGATCTGTGAGCAATATCCCCGGGTATCCTGTCACGTCCCTGAATTTTATTAGATCATAGCTCCCACCATTACCGATGACAGCAAGCTGCGCTCTGCGTTGTGAAAAATCATCCTGATACCCAGCTAGCTCAGCAACCTGCTGACGGCACATTACTCAGCCAAAATGACGAACAAAAACCAAAGCAGCGGTTCCCTTTTGCCACAAGGTGGAGAGTTTGACGACCTCTTCGTTATCATCATAGACGTTAAAAGAACCAAACTCTTCAACAGAAATCTGATACTGAATCATCTCACCCTCCACATGTATCTCGATGTTACCTCTTTAAACAAGTGAAAACAGCTCTAGAAGAGCTATTGCTAGAAGACTTGCATTAACTTAAGGAAAGACGGTAAGCATTTTTATTGAGAAGATAAGAGATTCTTTGGTAAGCTCTCATTTGCAGTTACTCCATTTCTGAACAATTCTAAATATGTAGGCGATCCTCCCCTCTCAGAAAACATCTCTTATCAAGCAAGAAAATCATGTTTGGGTATTGCCAGTGCATACTTTCGCTCTGAGACTGCAAAATGTTGTCGTGATATCTTCCATGTTTCCTGACACCCCTTCTTTCTGTATAACAATACAAAATCGAATTTACACAGTTGCCATATACTGACGTATTAGGTGCAGTGGCAGCTTTAGGGGACAGACCGAAAGCGCCGATTAAAACCGGTAAAGGATAGAGAATGAAAGAGTCTTATGGTGAAGGTCTAGCAAATCACACCAGCCTCGAGTCATGCGGCAATTACAGTAATGTGGTGGCTGAAGCGTTGACAGAGGGAAGCACAGGCGGGC
>JAAELB010000065.1 GCA_024227155.1 Desulfobulbaceae bacterium | reverse complement strand
TTGGTGCAAATAGCAGGGGTGTTGTCGACGCAATAATATCTCGGGGCGCAAATCCAAGGTTTTTTCCGGACAGTTATCACAATTTGAAGGGATCAAACAATAAGAAATTTCTACAGTATGAACGGCAAGGGACTGGGCGCGGAATCAATCTAGGATGGACCAGTGATGCACGTGCAAAAACAGCTAAGAAAGCGGCACATTGGATGTTTGTTCCCAAGGATCAATCGAAAAGAGTTGGGCAACGAGGCCAACCTCCTATTCGCCAGAAGCCCATTCGATATGGGGAAATTGTGGCAATTGCATGGTGGCCTCCAACTCACCCTTCATGGGATGAATGGTCTAAGTCGACTGCCCTACATGTTCCGAAATTTCTCACATACTCTCGTAGAAATGTTGGGATAAACCTCAAATGGTCAGAGAAAGGGGCGTCCTATGAATGGATAATTCTCGGCGGCAAACCTGGAGACCAGGTAAAGAAAGGTAAAGATTGGGTTGTCATCTACAATCTTACACACAAACAGCCTTTGGTTTATGAAACAAGAACTATCGGGGGGCATATTGGCTGGCCGGACAGCAACCCGCTTGGCGGGTCTGTAAGAGAAAAATGGCCGCAGATCAGTCAGGAAGTCTGGGATAGATTGAAGATGCCAGGGGTGCGATAATGTGGTCCAACAGAGTAGGATCAAGGAATGACGCTATATACTGTAATGGGACTTCCGAAGTTGAGAAATTATTGCTGTACGACTGGATCTTTCGTTAAAAGATAATCTTACTGACGATTCTGATTAATTTTACGTATGCGATCCTGGATAATTCCAACCGTAATTCTAGTTTCAGATACTAGTAATACAGAACCAATAACTAGACCACCAACAGCCAGTAACACAGCCACAATGGCTAATATGGCGCATATACGGTTTATTACGCTAACACTCATATTTGCTAACTCAGCACCGACCAAAGCAAAAAGTGCGGCAAATGCAAATCCACCTAAGGAAAAATAAAAGGAGCGAATTGCAGTAAGCAAAAGAACCGCCCTTCTTTCAGTCAACAATAATTCAGAGTTAAGCCGATCCAATAAGGTAAGATTGTTATCTTCTCTTGCCACTTCGAGCTGTCGCGATAAATCCCGGGCACGATCGATGGCTCTTGCAAAACGATTACTGGTACTCATCACCATCATAGCGGAAGCATTCGTCAATATCGCCGGCGCAACAATAAATGTCAAAATAACAAATGGATTAGATTGAATTTGACTAGCACCTACGCTTACATCCATATACAGAGACTCCTTTTTATGTTTGCAATTCAATTAAAAACTACCAAATTCAGGTGGCAAATACCGCCCTTGACCTTGAATTAACATATTTCCGCTATTGCGCATACTACTTTTGTAACCGGACTGTAACCAGGTGAATTCAGAGTGTCGTGGAAGCTTGCACGTTGACTGACATGCTTTCTAGAGTGATCATCAAACATAATCTGGAATTACCTTCTGCACTTCGAGGAAATAAACTAGGTTGATTTTGCGGAGTACATATTTGCCGTTCCCGTTTGTTTTCCCATCTTTAGTGCCTTACTCCTGAACTCCTGTAATAAAAAACAAGAAACGTCAACACCAGAAAAAGAGAACAAACAGACGTAAAACAAGCAGCGAGGGATTTTTCTACTTGCATACGGTAGGGTGGATATGCAGACGTGCAAAGGACCGTAGAAAATCAGATAAAACCGAAGACTAAATTGCCTCGGGTTGCAGCTCAATGTTTTTAACTTAGAGGATCGATTTGTAATTTTAGTGCCTTACTCTGAGGTTCCTCCCATCTCTGGTTGACCAATAATTAATTTCAGACATGTTACCCCCTTCGCTCAACGCTCATCACCATGGCTCTTTACCACAGCAACTTAGCATGCCTGCTGATACGTAGTAATCCCCCCGTCCCAGCAATAAATTCCTGTTGATTCTTCAATGACAATAGCAACGTATAGTTTTTTGTCGGAAAATCGTTGTTTTTTGTGCCATAGGTGCTAAATCAAAACAGGTATGAAATCGATATAAGATCTAAAC
>JAAELB010000064.1 GCA_024227155.1 Desulfobulbaceae bacterium | reverse complement strand
CACCCCGGGTGAGAGTTTCCTGTCTTAATATGTTTCCTGATTCATGTATGGCAGGAGCATCATCCTTCATTGCCTCAACCGGGTTTCTCAAAGGTTCAAGTTCTTCATATTCAACATTGATCAAATCTAAAATCTCATCAAGCGATGTCTCATTTTTGCTTGCAACAAGTGCGACAGCATCACCCACATAACGGGTAATATCACCCTTTGAAATAAGCGCATCCCAATCTTTTACCAGGTGCCCCAGTTTTTTTTCACCCGGGATGTCTTCTGCTGTAAGAATAGCAACAGCATCAGGGTGTTTTCTGGCAGCTTCAATATCTATTTTTTTAACAAGAGCTCTCGGATATTCAGTTCTTAAAGCTTTGCCGTAAACCATGCCAGAAAGGCGCATGTCATCAGCATATTGACCATATCCAAGGGTTTTTTCCCTTGCATCAATGCGGTGAAAATCTTCTCCTATTTTCCCGGTAAATTCTTTTTTGGGCACTTCAATATTTTCTCTTAGATATCTTGCAGCAATTTTAACAGCCTCTATTATCTTGACATAGCCTGTGCAGCGGCAGATATTGTTGCGAAGCGCTTT
>JAAELB010000063.1 GCA_024227155.1 Desulfobulbaceae bacterium | reverse complement strand
TTAGGTCCACTCCGTATACCGACGACACAACATCCACGCAGGAGCACGTTATAAACTCCTGACCTGGTCGCTCACCGTTTGGTCCAAGCCTGACAGCCTCTTTGGCTTGTTGCTGTTTACGATACTGCAAGTGTTTGCATATGCTGACCATATCAGTCAATCCTAGCCCTAATCCGGACGAGGCTTCCAGAAGAACAATCCACTCACGCTTCATGTCCCGGTCTTACACCATCTAAGACCATCGGTACATTGTTTGGACATTCACACCCCGTCATCAGCGCAACGGCAGCATGCCTCCCTAGGATGCCGGTGGTGTAACACCGGGTTTTCACTATAACTAATTGTGAAAACATATATATAAAGCGACATCGTGTCGCAAATAACGTTTAGCTCAGTGGTTTACGGATTGATGGCAACATGTTTGCATTACATCAGAAAATTTTAGTACTTCCCTTACTCCAAAAAAACGCAGACCTCCGCAAACCCACTGGAGAGTCTTGTTGAACGGTTACATCTCTC
>JAAELB010000062.1 GCA_024227155.1 Desulfobulbaceae bacterium | reverse complement strand
GGCCCCTCGTCTATCTGCAATATGCCAAAGAAGATATGCACATGATATGCATATGATGGAAATGATAATCATACCCATGATATATTGTTTCCTTTATTTCTCCGTACCCGTTCACGGGGTTGAAACGACCGATGTGCTGTAAGATACCGAACTGTATGCGTTTACAAAGGTGCCGTAGATGCAAGGCGCCGGGCATGCTTTACCTATTTTTATACTTCAAGTGCAAAGGGAACAAAGCAGATGCTTGCCGGCTTTATTGATTAATTAACGTTTCTACTTCCGGTGTGAATTCCATTGTCAAAGCTTGAGACATAATAACCTTTTTTGCATCGAGTTTGTCAATATTATACCACTCAACGGGGAACTGACCAGCGTCGCTGTATTATTGCGTGGACCACCAATCTTTTACAAAAAACCACGATTTTCTCGGCGTTTGGTCAAGCGGAAAGTTAGGCAGCTGACACATTCTGAAATATATGGCAGCTTGCGGGAACTCGAGGCCGGCGAATTCCTCTCTTCCGAATCATTCCCTCAATAGGTTAGGATCGATATTTCTTCTTCAGACTTATTAAAGCAGCCGTGATCACTCCAATTGCTCCAATAATCGCAGCAATAACCACTGGATCCAAAAGAGGCTTCTTGCCGTTTTCGCCAGATGGATCCGTTCGGTTTTCCTCTTCCCGTTTTCCTCTGATGTATTCCTCCAGTTCTCTTCTTTCTGCCAACAGATCTTCCATCTTTTGTTCTAAGTGCCCCTTTTCTTCCGGACTCAGATCTTCACTGAGCATCTGATTGATTTCGACTTGTTCCTGCTCTATTTCATGCAATCTATGCTCTTCCGGCAATTGGGCGATCGCAGGGAGCGAGGCAGAGTAGATAAAAAAAAGAAATAGATAAAGGATGCTGCGATTCCTCATTGTTCTTCTCCTCATATGATGCTTCTTCGGGACGGCAGTTTAAATATATTAGGCGGCCTAATAGCTGCAT
>JAAELB010000061.1 GCA_024227155.1 Desulfobulbaceae bacterium | reverse complement strand
TTTGGATCAAATTTCTGTCATCATTGTAGTCCAATTCGATTGTTATCATGCCGCTATTCACACTTGATTCCGCGCCAGCCAATCATGCGTCTAAGTTGTTAGACTTACTCGTGCTGTACGTGGAATATTTTGCTGCCAAATTGCTGATTTTGCGGCATCTTGGCGGGGATAGCTTTAAGGATGTTGCCGCAGGGCTGGAAGCCGAATTATCTCACGTCAAGCCAGTTGTCATAGCTTTGCAGAATCGCGTTGTCGAGTTGCCATCTTCGTTAGATCGCCGCACTCGTATCGTACATCACAGGATGTCGAAACTGTGGTCTGACTTCAATTATTTGCTACCCCTGGAGACCAAGATCGTCTATAATAAGAACCTCTTTACCCCAGTGCTGGTAAAGTACATCATGGACGGGCGTCCCCTCTCAAGGGTGCTAAAGTCATTGTGAGTATATCAATTCATTTCAATGTTGTTCCATTTGTTGCATATTTTTATATGAAAGTGAAGACCACTTTTAAAAATCCTTCAACTTTAAAAATCCGTTAACTGCATAGTTTGATTCTAATCGATGCTTTCTTTATGCACTGCATAATTCACGGGCGGGGCCGTATAGCCATCGTTTTTACGTAATGATGTGTAACATCTCTT
>JAAELB010000060.1 GCA_024227155.1 Desulfobulbaceae bacterium | reverse complement strand
AAAAGTGTTTGCAACTCAATGAGGAGAAATATCAATGGCTAGAAGTAAAATTAAGACTTCCTCTGGGACCGGTGCAGTTACCGCAGGTCGTAGAGTGACTCTCAACCCAAAGGTCGCCAGGCGATCTTTTCTAAAGCTGTCAGCTGCAACTGCAGCGCTGACTGGGGTGGCGATGACCACCAAAATGACTTCCAAAGCTCATGCAGCTGGTAAAACCGAGCCTTATGCCGGGTCGAAAACCGTCAGGACTATCTGTACCTACTGTGCAGTAGGTTGTGGAATTGAAGCTGAAGTTCACAATGGTGTCTGGGTGCGTCAGGAAGTTGCATCTGATCATCCTGTCTCTTATGGGGCCCATTGTTGTAAAGGTGCCGGTGCCATCGATATGGTAACCAGCCCCAAGCGTCTTAAGCATCCTATGAAGAAGGTTAACGGCAAGTGGACCACCATCACCTGGGATCAGGCGATGAACGAGATTGGTGATAAGCTGCTCAAGATCCGTGAAAATGATGGGCCAGATGCCCTTCATTTTAATGGTAGCGCCAAGGTTTCCACCGAGATGGCGTATCAGCACCGTAAATTTGCTGCGTTCTGGGGGACGAATAACGTCGATCACCAGGCCCGGATCTGACACTCAGCTACGGTGGCAGGTGTCGCCAATACTTGGGGTTACGGAGCAATGACTAACAGCTTGAACGATATGAGACATGCAAAGAGTATGATCTTTATCGGTTCAAACGCACCGGAGGCGCATCCGGTATCCATGCAGCATGTTCTGCATGCTAAAGAAAAAAATAACGCACCAATCATTGTGGTGGATCCACGTCGTACCAAACTTGCTGCAAAAGCGAGTGAATATGTTCGTATTCGGCCAGGCTCAGATGCCGCGTTTATGATGGGGCTGGTACACGTTATTATAAAGAAAGGCTGGGAAGATAAAGAATTTATCAGGACCCGGGTGGCCGGTTATGAGGAGATGGTGAAGGTAGTTGAACCCTACACTCCTGAAGAAGTTGAAAATATAACTGGTATCCCGGCAGAGCAGACTCTTCGTGTAGCAAAGACTCTGGCAACAAACCGCCCTACCAGCCTTACCTGGTGTATGGGTGGAACCCAGCATTCTATCGGTAGCTCAATTACCCGTAGTTTCTGTATCCTGCAACTGGTACTGGGAAACATGGGTAAATCCGGTGGTGGTACCAATATCTTCCGTGGCCATGACAATGTCCAGGGATCAACGGATATGTGTATTCTCTCACACAGTCTTCCTGCATACTATGGTCTCAGTGACGGTGCCTGGAAACATTGGTGCCGTGTGTGGGGCGTAGATTATGACTGGATGGTAGGACGTTTTAAGGAAAAAGAGTGGATGAACAAGAAGGGTTTTACCCTTTCCCGCTGGTACGAAGGTGTTCTCCAGACTGAAAAAATCCATCAGTATACTCCCATAAAGGCCATGGTCCAGTGGGGATGTGGAGCTAATTCCAATTCCCAGTATGCCCAGGTAAAAAAGGCGTATGATAAACTTGACCTCCTGGTTGTTGTTGATCCTTTTCCAACCATGACCGCGGCAGCTTGTGAGAGTGATAACATTTACCTCCTTCCAAGTGCCAGTCAGTATGAGACTTCTGGTAGTGTGACTTCTACCTCTCGTCAGATCCAATGGCGTCATAAGGTGGTTGAGCCGGTACACAACTCTAAAGATGACTATCAGATAATGGAGATGCTGGTAAAAAAACTGGGCTTTGCTGATGAATTTTATAAGAACATCAAGCAGGTGCCAGAGGATATTACCAGAGAGCTCGGCGGTGGGTCTCTTACCATCGGTTACAATGGTCAGACTCCTGAGCGTATTAAGAAGCATATGGAGAACTGGCATACCTTTGATATTGATACGCTTCAGGCCAAAGGTGGCCCGTGTGATGGCGATTACTACGGAATGCCGTGGCCCTGCTGGACCGATGAACATCCCGGCACCCCCATTCTTTACGATGTGTCTAAACCGGTTGCAGAAGGTGGGCTCCCCTTTAGAAATCGTTTTGGTCTGGAAAAAACCTACGATGCCAGCGGTCGTACCGAGAATCAACTGGCTGCGGAAGGTGTCTTTAATCCAGGTAGTGAAGTTAAAGGCGGATATCCTGAGTTCAAGGATGTTGTTCCAGGAACCAACTGGAAGACAGATCTTTCACAGGAAACCTTGAAAGTTGCTATCGCTAAAGGTATGGCTCCTTTTGGTAATGCCCGTGCACGTTGTGTTGCCTGGAATTTTCCTGATCAGGTACCGATTCACCGCGAACCACTGCATTCCCCTCGCCCGGATCTTGTTGCAAGCTATCCAACTTATAAGGACAAGGTTAATCACTACCGGGTCGATACCAGGTTCGAGAGTGAACAGAACCCTGATCTCGTTAAGGATTTTCCATATGTGCTGACAACTGGTCGAATGGTTGAACACATGGGAGCTGGTGCTGAAACCAGGTCCAATAAGTACCTGGCAGAGTTGCAGCCTGAAATGTACGCCGAGATCAATCCACGTCTAGCCAACGACCTTGGTATAAGAGACGGTAAGATGATCTGGATCAGTTCCCCCGAAGGGACTAAGATCAAGGTAAAAGCGTTCCTGACGGAAAGGGTAGATGAGAAAACAATCTTTCTGCCATATCACTTCGCAGGCATATTGCAGGGCAAATCCTATGTCGAAAATTATCCGGAAGGTACAGCACCATTTGTCTCTGGTGAATCTGGAAATACTGTTACCAATTATGGATATGACATTGTCACACAGATTCAGGCAACAAAAGATGGACTGTGTCAAGTAGCCAAGGCCTGATGAGGAGGAGATGAAATGGCAAGAGTAAAATTTTTATGCGATGTTGAGCGCTGCATTGACTGTAGTGGCTGTGTGGTCGCCTGTAAAGAAGGGAATCATGTCCCTGTTGGTGTCAACCGCCGTCGCGTGATCACCCTGGATCAGGGGAAACCCGGTGAGAAGTCAATCTCTGTATCGTGTATGCACTGTGCAGATGCACCTTGTATTGCGGTGTGTCCTGTTGATGCAATTTATCAGCGGGACGATGGGATTGTCCTCGTCAATAAGAAAACCTGTATAGGTTGCGGTTACTGTTTCATGGCCTGTCCTTTCGGTGCACCACAATTTCCAAAAGGAAACGTATTTGGTGCACGTGGTGCAATGGATAAGTGTACCTTCTGTGCGGGTGGCCCTGAGGAAAACTTTAGTGGTGAAGAAAAACATCTGTATGGTCAAAACCGTATAGCGGAAGGCAAAGTGCCACTCTGTGCGGGTATGTGTGCCACTAAAGCACTGCTGGCAGGTGATGCCGACGTTGTGGCGGATGTCTACCGTGAACGTGTTTTTCAGCGTGGCTCAGGAGTAAATGCCTGGGGCTGGTCTAAAGCATACAAAAAGTAATAGAGTTAAAAGATCCCTTCTCGCATAAGAGGGGATCTTTTGACCTTTAACAGGAGCAAACCATGCAGAGGTTTTCACATTGCCTGTTTCTGCTCACAGTATTTCTTGTGGCAGGATTGGCAAGCGTTGCATCCGCCCAGGAAGGCCAGGCTCTCGCGGGTCTTTCGGCGGGATCTTCGGCGGATTATTACGACACGCTTATCGGTGTTATTACAGGTAACTGGCAGGAATATGGCCAGTTGTTTACTACCTTGCAGGGCCAGTGGTTCTGGAAAGCATTTCTTGTTATTGTCACAGCAGTTCCGGCAGTATTTTTACTGCACTATTTGATTGTTGGCGCAAAACATTTTGATCATGACGGGCCACAGATATACTTTTTTTCCCTTTTTGCCAGGATAGTTCACCTGGTTGCGGCTGTGAGTTTCTCACTTTTAGTGGTTACCGGTCTGATGATAATTTTCGGCACCTTTTTAGGTGGTGGAATGCTTATTCGAACAGCCAGGTACATCCATCTTATTTCGGCCATGATCTTTGTTCTTCCAGGGCTATTGATGTTTATAATGTGGCTCAAAGAGATGTTGCCACAGTGGCACGATATTGCCTGGATGTTTATTCTTGGCGGCTACTTAAGCAAGGAAAAGAAACCTGTACCTGCGGCCAAGTTTAACGCCGGTCAGAAAATGTATTTCTGGTTTGCCACCTTTGGTGGTGGTGTGATGGCATATACAGGGTATATTATTTGGGGAATGGGTGCATCACTGGACACTGTGCGCATCTTTGCAATCATTCACAACGTTCTGGGTATGGGAATTTTGGCCTTTTATCTTACCCATGTGTACATGTCAGTTTTCGCAATTGCAGGATCCCTTGAAAGTATGAAGACTGGCTATAAGCCCAAAGAGGAAGTGGATATTCTCCATAGTCGATATAAGTACGAGCTATAAATCTTTTAAGTTCATTGCAGGATATGTAAGAGCGGTTGATCCTATTATGATCACCGCTCTTTTTTTTTGTTCTTTGACAAAATGTTCACTATCAAAACCTATCAAACCTGATAGCACCTGAATTAACGAGAAATGTGGGCAAATCCGCTAAATATATGATATTTTAGCTTTGTTCATTATTCTGCTGGCTTTGGGAACATTGGTCAAAATAATATTTTGTTAAAATTCAGAGGAATACATGTCGTCAATTGTATCTTTTATTGGTTGGCACGATAGTGGCAAAACGATCCTGGTGTCTAATGTCGTGAGTGAGTTGAAAAAACTTGGCTACAGGGTTGCGGTCATAAAATCGAGCAATGACTTCGGCATTGCATTTGATACAGCGGGGACAGATACCCACAGGCATAAAGAGGCAGGAGCAGACAGTGTGATGCTCATCGCACCTGATCAGATGATTCTGCAGACCAAAAATAGTGGCTTCTCCCTCAGGACCCTTGCGCATCGCTATTTTCCTGACGTTGATATTGTTATTGGTGAAGGTTTTAAAACAGCCAGAAAAATTCCAAAGATAGAAGTTGTAAGAAATGTGAGTCAAAAGTTGCGTGAGGAAGTCCACGGTGTTATCGCCGTAGCAACGGATATAGAAGGCGTTGCAGGGAACTATGTGTTTAAGCTTGATGAATCCCGTGAAATTGCACTTTTCATAGAAAAACGATATCTTACCCGTAAAGGCAGCAGGGAAATTACCGCACTTTTGGTCAACGGAAATAAAATTCCGGTAAAAGATTTTGTCCAGGAGGCATTGGCGCAAACAGTGCGTGGTTTTGTCAAAACTTTGAAACTGCAGCAGGATATTAAAGAAATTGAGATTCGAATCAGGGTTGAAGATCTTGAAAGCTAATCCCGATAAACGGGATTGGTACCTTATTGGTTACTCTAAGACTATAGTTTTACTTTACAAATGCACCCTGGAACAAAAATGCCATCCCCTCTTCAGAGAAAAGGGGATGGCGGGTAATAGTTAGTCCAGATAGGTAGTTTTATACCTTGAATCGTGCCAAGCGGCTAGCTACCCAGAACAGTGTGCACACCCTGTACTACCGCTTCAACGATTAGATCGATATCGGCTGTTGTGGCTATGAGAGCAGGGCACAGGGTGAGGGTGTTATTTAAGTTTGGCAGACTCCTGTTTGTGCGGCCAACAATTACACCGTTTTTCATGCAGTCGCCAACGATTTCTACAAGCTTGCCCTCGGGCATAGGCTCCTTGCTGTCTCTATCTACAACCAGTTCAACACCGGCAAAAAGACCGAGACCTCTGATTTCGCCAACATTTTTATGGGAACTCAGTTTATTATTAAGCTGATCGAGGAGGTAGGCTCCCACGGTTTTGCTGTTTTCAACAAGTTTGTCATCTTCAATGACAGCGATGTTGGCGACACCCGCTGCAGCAGCTCCTGCACATCCGCCATAGGTGCTTATATCACGAAAGTATGAAACTTTGTCTGATGGGTCAGAGAGAAACTCATTAAACACCGCTTCAGTGGTAATTGTCGCAGCGAGAGGTGCGTAGGAACTGGCAAGTCCTTTGGCCGTTGTTACAATGTCAGGGACAATGTTGTAGTGCTGGTAGCCGAACCAGTCCCCCGTTCTCCCAAGTCCGCAGACAACTTCGTCGATGATCAGCCAAACGTCGTATTTGTCGCAGATTTCCCGAATCATTGGCAGGTATTCCGGAACTGGTGCGAGGACACCGCCACCGGCTGTAATGGGTTCGACAATCACTCCACCAACCGTGTCAGCTCCTTCCTGAAGAATCAGTTCTTCAACGGTTTTTGCACATTCTATTTCGCAGGAGCCGTATTCCTTGTCAAAAGGACATCGGTAACAGCAGCAATGATCAAATTTAACAAAGCCTGGAGTGTATGGACCATACTGCATCTTTCGTTCTTCCTGACCACCTGCACTTAAGGCTGAAATTGTTGTTCCGTGGTAATCTCTGTCTCTGTATAGTATTTTGTGTTTTTTACCATCAAATTTTAAGGCAGCTCTTTGACGAACCATCTTGAAGGCCTTTTCATTTGCTTCAGAGCCGGAGGGGGACAGGTAAACGCGGCTCATCCCTTTCATTTTTTTTACTATTGAATCGGCGAGTTCAATAGTTGGGACTGTTCCTGCACTACCGGCGAAGTAGCACATCTTCATAATTTGCTTGCTCACCGCATCAACGATCCGTTTTTCCCCGTAGCCAACATTGACACTCCATACACCCCCAGAGAGTGCGTCAACATATTCTTTGCCATTGACGTCACGTACGCGAAGTCCCTCGCCTTCTACGATAATAAGAGGGTCGCTGGTCTTGAAATTGCTGTGCTGGGTAAGGTGGTGCCAGAGATGGTCCTTGTCTTTTGCAACTAAGCCGTCAATGTCATATGTCATTGCATTGCTCCTTAGAAAGAGTGTAATTTTAGTCAGGACGTGAGCCTGGGCCCTCTTGTATAGAGAGCCTAGACGTTTGTTATTAATTAGTGAAGTTAAATGAAGTTGCTAAATATTACTGGGGAAGGAGAAAGCAGCTCCTTCACGCATATTTGAGGAAGGCCAGCGCTGAGTAATGGTTTTACGTCTGGTGTAGAACCGAATACCATCCGGCCCATAAATAGAAAGATCACCAAATAAGGAGCGTTTCCAACCACCAAAACTATGATAGGAAACTGGAACAGGAAGAGGGATGTTCACCCCGACCATGCCGACTTTGATGTTGTCGGTAAAATATCGGGCAGCCTCTCCATCACGGGTAAAGATACAGGTGCCATTACCATATTCATGGGCATCGATGAGATCCATGGCTTCTTGTTGGGTCTCTACTCTGACAACACAGAGCACAGGACCGAAAATTTCGTCTTGATATATTTTCATGCCAGGCTTCACGTGGTCAAACATGCAGCCTCCGAGGAAAAAGCCGTTTTCATATCCTTCTATCTTAAAGTTGCGACCATCAGCCACCAGCTCAGCGCCTTCTTCAACACCAAGATCAACATATCCTTTAACTTTGTCATAATGTTGTTGGGTGACAAGGGGACCCATGTCGTTGTCATTGTCGGAACCGGGACCCACTTTCAAGACATCGAGTTGGGCTTTAATCTTGGCCACAACTGCGTTTCCAGTTTCTTCACCGACTGCAACGACTACAGGAATTGCCATGCAACGTTCTCCGCAGGATCCGTATGCCGCACCCATCAGGGCACTGACAGCGTTATCCATGTCAGCATCGGGCATTACGATGGCATGGTTCTTTGCACCACCGAGAGCCTGAACTCGTTTGCCGTTGGCGGTTCCAGTGGAATAGATGTACTCGGCAACCGGAGTGGAGCCAACAAAACTTACCGCCTGAACACGGGGGTCGTGCAGTAAGGTGTCCACGGCCTCCTTGTCTCCATTTACCACATTTAAGACACCTGGTGGTAAACCTGCCTCGTGGGCTAATTTTGCCATGAACATTGAGGCGGATGGGGTTCGTTCAGAAGGTTTAAGGACGAAAGTGTTGCCCGCAACCACTGCCAGCGGCCACATCCAAAAAGGAACCATGGCTGGGAAGTTGAATGGTGTTATCCCTGCAGTCACCCCCAGTGGCTGGAATTCACTCCATGAGTCGACTGAAGTTCCCACGTTCTTGGAATGTTCACCTTTCAATAAATGTGGGGCTCCACAGGCGAACTCAACATTTTCAATAGCCCGGCCAAGTTCTCCCATGGCATCGTTGTGCACCTTGCCATGTTCGTCTGTGATCATCTCGCAAATTTTATCAGCATTCTGCTCCAGGAGGTACTTGAGCTTAAACATGACCTGCATACGTTTTGGTGGAGAGGTGTTGCGCCAGGCAGGGAAGGCGGCTTCCGCGGCACTAATAGCTTCTTCCACTGTTGTTTTGGAAGCTAACGCCACTTGCTTGGTGACCTCACCGGTTGCTGGGTTGAAAACATCCTGCTGACGAGTCTCACTTACTGAAACGGTCTGTCCATTAATTAAGTGTTCAACGATATTTGCCATTTGTTCCTCCACTGGGCTAAAGCCTGGCACATTGGCAGTTGTGGCCCAATGTGTTTTAGTTTTTCGAGTTGAATGAATAGGTCGTGCTTAAATACTCATAAGATGAATTAATGACAAATGTAGCACTGTTTAATAAATTACACAATAATTATTTTAAAAAATTAATTTTGCGTTAAAACAATGTGTTGTGTTTGTGGTTGAGTACTTTGTGTTAGAAAATGTTAAACGTAAATGTGAGCCGCGTGGAAGTAAATATCACTATTTCTTCTGTAAAAGATCCGATTATTGTGGCTGAAGTATGGTCTTTGCTGTGGCTTCACGGTTAGAGTTGCTGGCCTGATAGTTTAAAGAGTTAGAGGGTCGGAGGCGAACATGCACTGATCATTTCAACTTTTTCCTTGCCGATATTGCGAAATCTGTGGGGGATTCTGCTGTCAAAATAATAGGCATCTCCTGGACCCAGGGTGCAGACTTCGCCTCCAACGGTCAGTTCGAGCAGACCTTTTATTACTATTCCGCCCTCTTCAGATTCGTGGCGCAGCATTTCCTTACCGCTGTCAGCTCCCTGTTCAATTTTCTCGTGAATGAGCTGGATGGCCTTTCCATCGAGGTTCTTGCCAACCTGCTTGAAAGAAAAGCCTGCACTGCCTATCTCGACCAGTTCGTCTGCTCTGAAAACTATTTGATGTTTGCCGTTGCCTCCGGTGGAAAAAAATTCCGAAAAGGAGATGGGAATAGCATCTAAAATTTTTTTGAGGGTTGCCAGAGAGGGGCTGTTGCGATTTTGCTCAATCATTGAGATGATGCCGTTGGTTACCCCTGCTTTTTTGGCAAGTGCTCTTTGTGACAAGCCGTACATCTCACGGATAGTGCGCAATCGCTGTCCCGCATTGAACTCCATTTTTGTACCTCTTACTAAAATAATAAATCTTGCAATCCAATCATTCGCCCAAAGGCTGGCTGATATTGGACCGAACTTGTTTGTTTCACTATATGCGAAACAAACAAGTTAAATGGTGAACTATATTTTAAACAGTCAGGAGGATACTTGATTGTCAATGTAATGGCAATATAGTTTGTGAGGTAGGTAGGCAGGAATTATTGGCTTGAATGGTTCTGTGCAGGGAGACTTGGGGTGGGCAAAATATTTACCATACTAGGGGTTTTGTGAAAGCTTAGGTTAAATCTGATCTTCTTGGTAAGACCTGTAACAATAAGAGCCTCAATGGGTCCCGGTAGAGGCTCTTAATTTTTTCAGGAGGTTGGCTTTCGATCGTCCGCAGGCAAGTTGTCAACTTCAGTGACTGATAGGGCGGCGGCGCCAGCAGCTTCTCGCACATTTTTAGCGTCTTCTGTAGAGAGGCCATTGTTCTTGATGCTATCATCGAGACCCGGTACATCAACGATGACTTTCCTATGGGCGTATTCAATTCCTTTGGCTTTTAACGCCTCAGTAATTCGTTTAAACGCCTCTCTTCTGATAACAAAATGTGTTCCCGGTTGTGCTGTAAATTTTACCCGGATGGTCATCACTGAATTTGTGATTTCACGTACACCCTGGGATTTTACAGGTTGTATAAAATCTTTGCCCAACTCCTCGTCGTCGAGCATTGCGATACCGACTTTTTTAATGATTTTTCGAACCTTATCAATATCTGTGTCGTAGGGGAAGTCGAGGTTGAACTTAACGATCATCCCACCCCGCATAAAATTGGTGATGGCACCAAGTTCACTGTGGGGGACAATCTGCAGCATACCCCGGTGGTGGCGGAGCATGATGTTTCTAAGGGTAATTGATTCAACGGTACCTGAAACTGAGCCGGCAGTTAGATATTCGCCAACCCGGAAGGCGTCGTCGAGGAGATAGAAAAAGCCGGAAAACATATCGGATACGAGCTTTTGAGCACCGAAGCCCACGGCAAGACCCACAACACCAGCACCTGCGAGAAGAGGGCCAATATCTACTCCCATGGATGAGAGGATGGTCATGGTAACCATGATCACCAGAACAGATGCAATGAATTTACGGATCATTGGCAGTAGCGTATAGGATCGGCCACGGGATGCAGTTCCACCCCATTCATCGTCTTTGGATTCGTCTTCATCCTCTTCAGGGAGTGACTCCTGTATTTTTTTCTCAATCCAGCTGCTGATGAATTGCCAGAACAGGAGTGCCAGGGTCAAAATAATAAGAGCGTCCAGCGCGACCGCTGCAATATTGGAAACAAAAGGGATTTCTATACTCCACAGCCCCGCTATCCAGACCGTAATTGCAAACACTATTATGGTTCTTGCCAAATTTTTGCTTTTCAGATAGAGAGCGTTGCCTTTTTCCCTGGCAAGGAAGACCTCATCGTCAACTTCCTCGTTATCCTCGTTATCTTCGTAATATTCTTGATGAATTCCCAGTGTGCTCATTGCGCGGAGGACAATCCACTGGACAATTTTATCCGCGATCATCCATAGAGGAATGACGAAAAAACTTAGCAGGAAAGCGCCCCTGGTGCCTGTTGCAGGTGAGGTTATAGAGTTTATCAGCAGTACCCACAAAACAACGAGATAGAGGATGGCGAGGATGTGCCAGACTGCTGCGAATTGAGCGAGACCCCAGTTGCCATCGTAATTATCCTGACTGTCACCGACGATATAGTGCTGTACTTTTTCTTTAAAGACAAAAATACTTAGTGCTGTGGCTGAAAGAAGAACACTTGCAAAAAAGAGTTGAAGTAGGAGCACGGTCTGCTGTTGAGAACCAATTTTTTTGATCACAACAGCGAACATTAATACGCAAATAATATAGCTGAATGTTGCAAGCACAATCCTGTGTATTTTTAATGCAACCCCGGATTCAACCGCTAGAAATCTAAATTCTTCAACCATTGGTGAGAGCAGAATATTAGAGATGATTGAAATGGATCTTATCAGTGAAATTGTGATGAGGGCTGCTAGGAATACAAGTTTAACAAAATGTGAACCTGAATGTTCAAGGAGCACAAAGGTCGTGTAGGAAGCTCCAAAAAAAAGAAATAAGCCAATAAATTCAGGTAGGCCATATATAATGCTGGCCTTCGCCTTACCCCACTGGTCTTTGATGTGAAGACTTGGTTTGTCAATTTCAAAATATTTTGTCAGCACCTTTTGTTTAACAAGTTTTTCAACAATCAGTCCAATGCCAATAAAGAGGATGATCCAGAGTAAGTTGATCACCGCACCCTGCGGTGTTCCAAACGGTCACAATGACACCAAGACTTTATAAAGATCGGGAAGAAGATGCGGAATTCCCTGCCAGAGTGCTTTGAACTGTTCTCCCGATAAAGCTGATTCATTTTCAAGTGATCCAAGTAACTGGGCAAAGGGTGCACTCGGACCACTCACACCAGCCTTCAGGTCTATCAAGGCTTCGGAACTGGCTTCTTTTTGCAATTCCACTATGAGCATCTGCCTAACCTGTTCATCGCTGAGTTCTGCTAAGATCTCGTGTACTGAACCCGGTGCAGCAGCAGACTGGGGAAAAGACTCTGCCGCTATAAAGAATACTAAAAATATGGCTAATAATAACTTAATCCATAGCAGCAGTTGTCTATCCATGATTTTCCCTAAGGGTGGAGGTTGTTTTTGAAAAAGTAGGACCTGTCAATTAAAAACGGTTTTCAAAATAGGGTTCAAGAATCTCTGGTAAAGTGATTGTTCCGTCTTCCTGTTGATAGTTTTCAAGGATGGCAAGCAATGTTCGGCCAACGGCCAGGCCGGATCCATTTAATGTGTGTACAAGTTTTGATTTTTTCTGCCCATCAGGGCGGTATCGTATGCCCCCCCGTCTTGCCTGAAAATCAAGGAAATTGGAGCAGGATGATATCTCCCGGTAGGTGTTCTGGCTGGGGAGCCATACTTCTATGTCGTAGGTCTTGGTCGCTGAAAACCCAAGATCTCCGGTACAGAGGTTTACGACCCTGTAGTGCAGTCCTAGCAGCTGTAGCGCTGTCTCTGCCTCGCCAAGCAGGTTTTCAAGTTCCTGCTCTGATGTTTCAGGTGTGGTAAATTTTACCAGCTCAACCTTGTTGAATTGATGTTGTCTGATAAGACCTCTGGTGTCGCGGCCATGGCTTCCAGCTTCTGATCTGAAGCAGGGGGTATATGCCGTATATTTGATAGGGAGGTCCTTTTCACTTATGGTTTCGTCTCTATGGATGTTGGTGACCGGGACTTCTGCAGTGGGGATAAGATAGAGATCCCAATCTTTAATTTTAAAAAGATCCTCCTCAAATTTGGGCAGTTGTCCGGTCGCGGTCATTGATGGAGTATTGACCAGAAAGGGAGGGATAACTTCAGTGTAACCGTGTTTCTGGGTATGTAGATCGAGGAAAAAACTGATCAGTGCCCGTTCAAGCTTTGCGGCAAAACCTTTGAGCAGTGAAAACCTTGCCCCGGATAGTTTTGCAGCGGTCTCAAAGTCTATAATATCGAGGTTTTCACCCAGTTCCCAGTGGGGTTTCGGAGTGAAATTGAAAGAAGGTTTCTCGCCCCATTTTTTGAATTCAATATTGTCAGAATCGTCCTGTCCAGCCGGGACGCTATCATGACAGAGGTTGGGGATAGCCATGACGATCTCTTTGAGATTGGTTTCAATGTCACCAAGTTTACCATCCATCTCTTTGATACGTTGACTGGTTTCGCGCATTTCTGAAATGAGCGGGTCGGCCTGTTTTTTTTCCTCTGCAGTGCCTTTTTTAAATACAGCAATCTGGTCAGAAACCGTATTACGCTTATTTTTTAATCCTTCCACTTCAGAAAGTAGAGCTAGGCGCTTTTTGTCTATTTCAGCGAAATTGTCGATTAGTGTTGTTTCCATCCCCCGGTGAAGGCATTTCTCTTTGACCAGGTCCAGGTTTTCTCGTATAAATCGTAGTTCAAGCATATTGTTTTATGTGGTTGATTTGATAAGTTAAGAGTCCGAAAGTTAATGTTTATCATGGCTGATGGGTGAAATCAACCTCTATCAAATTGCTTTTTTGACATGCTTCTGATACTTTGACGACCAAACAATAAACCATCCGGCGATGTTCCCATTCCCACTACACCAATACTACTTCGATGGCGGCACATAATAAAATAATAACCTTTATTGCAGAATTGCGGAAATCAATCCGTAACCTGGCTCTTGCTCTGGGGCTATCCACGCTGGTAGTATTCTTTCTCTCCCCACATCTGCTGGAGTTTGTTCAGCAACATCTTGCAGACAAGTTGTACTTTTTCTCAGTAGCTGGGCCGTTTCTTGCCCATGTTAAGTTGTCACTTTTTGGTGCATTTTACGCTCTTATGCCCTGTTTTATGATAGTTGTGTGGCGGGCATTGGGGAAACCCTTTGGGGTGGTCGGCGGTCAGCTGTTTTTCTTTATATTTTTTACCTGTTTGCTCTTTTACGCGGGTACAATCTTTTGTTATTTAATCACACTGCCATTTGGTATTAAATTTTTGCTCGGCTTTAGCTCTGAGGAACTCAAACCGGTGATATCTGTTGGTCGGTTTGTAAATTTTGTCACTGTTTTCATTCTCGCTTTCGGTCTCATTTTCGAGTTACCGATATTTATGGTGTTTCTGGCCAAGGTAAATGTGTTCAAAAGAAAATTTTATGAAAAAAATAGAAGATATGCACTTTTACTTATTGCTATTCTTTCAGCACTTTTGACACCGACACCGGACGTTGTGAATATGTCTCTGATGGGGGGGCCGCTTTATTTACTTTACGAATCAGGGATTGTTATTCTCCGAGTCCTCGGGATTGGCAAAGAAGACGAGCAAGAAGCGGCTTGATCTCAGAACTCAAGTAATTCTACACCATGTTGCCTGAGAAGAGCTGCTGTTACGCCGATGGTTCCATGTATAGCACATGATGGACTTCGCGCCTTAAGCCATGCCTGTTTTACGTTTTGCAGTTTGGCTATTTGCAGGACCTGCTCTGCACCGTGTATGAAGTCCAAGGTGAGGTCAACGCCACTTTTCGTCAGTACTTTGGCATTACCCTGCAAAGCATCAAAGCCATCACCTCCTGTGAGGTCAGCGGGTTCTCTTGGTGTTTGTAGGCCACCAAGTTGTTCCGGGCACACCGGAATACAGATTTTGTTTTGTAGCTGGAGCAAACATTTTTTGCTCTCTTTAATTTTCCCGTCATAACGGGTGCAGAGACCTATGAGACAAGCACTGACGAGGATTACAGATCGTTGAGTTTTCATATGCAACCAAACCCTGAAGTGAGCGGGGTATTTTAAAAATTATGTCAATTTCCAGAAAAAGAATACGGCCGCGACCTCAGCAAAAAATGTCAGCAGCACAGAAGCGGATTTTTATAAAGATCGTCGCTGTGCTCATTGTGCTAAGCCTTTTGTGGATACTTTTTGCGCCAGGGTCTGGTGTAGTTTCTTTACTCAGAAAACGTTCTGAATATAAGCAGTTGGCAAAAGAAACAACCAAAATTAAAGAAGATAATATTGTGTTGCAAAAAGATATCAACAGCCTGCTCAATGATCCTGTCCGCCTTGAGGAAGTTGCCAGGGAAAAGCACAACCTCCTCAAGAAAAATGAAAAGGTTTATGACTTTTCGAAGAAAAAAAAGATAAAGAAAGATTGAAAAGGTTCACCCGGAACCTGAGTCAGGAAGCTCAGGAAAATCTTGAGTTTCCTCCGCAACCTTGCTGAGGGGCCGAGGGAAACGATGTCGTAGAGTTTGACCTGATTGACCCGGCCGAAATCAGCTTGTTAATGTCGTTACTCTTGCAGCTTGGACATTCTATTTTTTCTTCGGAGTTACCAGAAAGGGTAATCAGTTCAAAGATCTTGTCACATTCGTTACATTTATATTCGTAAATTGGCATTGTTGGTTCTCTAAGTTATACTTGGTAAAACTGTTGTCTATAAAAGATTATCATTTGAGTAGGTTTGTGAAAATATCGCATTTTTTACATATTTCCAACTTTTCTTTCTGGCTGACATTTTGGGTGCAGTCGCATAAAGTGCCGCTTAAAAACCAGCAGAGGTGTCCACTTTGAAATTCCCAGGAGGGACATTTATCTTTTATAGTACACGTCTTTTGTTCCCAGCAAGGTTGCAGATTGTCTTTACGTCCACGCTGGTTGATAAGTAGAAAATAGATCTGCCTCTCAATATGGGTAGGGATCGTTCTCCAACCCTGCTCGTAACTGTGTATCGTTTTCAGAGACATCCCCAGGAGTTCAGAGAGCTGTTTTTGGGTTTTACCAAGTTTTTTTCTTGCAAGACTGAATTCTTCCTTGGTCAAGACCGGCACCTCATTGTTAAGGGTTAGGTTATAATATGTTTTAACCGCATAGGGTTGTTTGTATGATTAGTAATCATATGTTCAATATTTACCAAGTATAGAATAAAATGGCTTTGATTTTTACCCTTGGTTAGAGAAAATATTGTTCCATTGCTGGCGGAAAGGATTATATTTGTTGTTGTAGCCTTGTAAAAGCTAACCCGTTGTAAATAGTTGTCTTGTAGAATTATTTTTTAGATTAATGGAATATTATGAGTAGATACAGATTGTTGTGCGCATTTATCGTAGCCGTTGCACTATTTCTCGGAGGTTGTGGTAACTTCATTACGCCTGAACTGGGGGTTGTCGCAAAGAAGGAGAGCCGGATCCTTATCAAGGACCTGGTCGATAAGGATGCTGTTTTTCAAACCGGTGATCTGAAACTTAACTACTCGCTGGTTGAGATGGAGGGTGAGTACAGGTATGCTGGAGTTGTTGACTTTGATCGATCTCTGACCGACTCATTTTCTACTATAGTTAAGTTTTACCTGAAAATGAGTTTTCTCGACAGTGAGGGCAGGGTGTTGGAGACTGTCGATGTAACGCCATTTTTTAGTTACCTCAATAATATTCCACTGGAGATGAAAATTAAAAAAGATGGCATTTCGCCTTATGGCGCAAGCGGTATAGTTTTTAATTATTTAGGCCTTTTCAGGGGAGCGACGAGAGATATCACTGAGGATTGGGAAATCATATATTTTCCTTTTGAATAAAAGACAGTGGGCAAACGATAGAGGTTTCTGTGGATAACAGTAACACCAGTTTTTTAGTGGGTCTCAAATCTTTGCTGAAATATCATGAGGCAATTGGGGTAAGTCCCTATCCTCAAAGCGATGTATTACAAAGATTTTTGTCAATCTCCCCCGCAGTTACAAGATCAACAGGGAGTAATGGGATTGACGAGCAAGTGGTTTCAGCTGCTCAATCCCCTGTTGAAAGAGCGGTTTCGCGTCCTGTGGAAACAATACCCACAGTGAAACTCTCAGAAATTGAAGATGACGTAAACTCCTGCAGTGCCTGTGATCTGCATAAGTCACGTTTATACCCCGTAGCTGGCAAGGGAAATCAAAAGGTTCGGCTGATGATTGTGGGAGACTGGCTTGCGGCGGACAGGAATGGTGCCTTGCCTGAAAACCAGGTGTTTGGTGTTGAGCAGGATCTTATGCTGGGTCGAATGCTCACGGCTATTAAACTTCCTGCCGCCGAGGTGTTTATAACAAATGTCATTAAGTGCGCTGTACCTGCTACCTGCCAACCCCTGGCAGTTCACGTTCAAAGTTGTGTGTCATACCTGAGAAGGCAGATAGTCTCGCTCCAGCCAGAGATTATATGTACCATGGGTATGGTTGCGTCCCGAGCTGTGTTAGAAAAATCTCTGCCTTTATCGAGATTGCGGGGACGACTTCACCCTTATAAAATCAACGAAAAAATTACTGTTCCGGTTCTGACTACCTACCATCCAACCTATCTCCTGCAGAATCCAGAAATGAAACAGGCAACCTGGGCTGATCTTCAATTTTTAGGTAAAAGGCTTGGATTACCCATTGGTTAACTGATGTCGGCTCGAAAAAATCCCATTATCTTAGTAGAATAAGGCCCCGCCTTCCCAGTTCTCTTAAAAAAGTAGTTACTGAGAGTTCCGCCTCATGCAGTGACAGACCTGTCTCGGTGGCGACTTCCTTGACTATACTCTTCACATCTCTTTTCTCATCAAGCATATGCCAGACGCTGCTGCCGGTTGAATCTAACTGCAGCTTTTTGGTTAGCCTCTGCGTCTCACCTTTATTAAAACGCTTGGCCAGGGATAGAAAAAAAGGCTTTATCGAGAGCGGATACTCGAGGAGTACCTCTCCCTGTTCTGTGGCTATCCAGGAGACAGATGCTGATCTTACGGGGATACAGGCCAGGGCTTCAGTCCGTGTAAGTTCTTTTGAGGCCGCTAGTTTATCCGGTAGTACTCTGTTCTTTCGTAATTTATTAAATAATTGCATAGTTGCGACACTGTTCTTCAAGGGTTGCTTCTGGAATTACCGCGCTGGAGGAAAGAACTACAGCCAGTATCCTGTTATGATCCTTGTCTAGCCATATTTTTGAGCTGATAAAGGGACTCTCACGTTTGAGACGGTAGAGGATTTGCTTGCCGATACCGGGGCTTCTGGATCCCGTACAACTTGTTGCGGCTTCTACGAGATGGAGGTTGGCAGCTCCTGTCAGGGTCTGTAGAATATCTGTTAAGCCCTGTTGCTGTAACCGTTTGTCTGCGGGGGCAAGTTTGCAAATCTGCATGGTGTAACTATTCCCATGAAAAGCCAGTCGGGTAAGGCCAGCACGAAAGGTGTAATCTTTCAATGTTAAAGAGGGATGGGTTGTTAATGAGAAATCCTGTATACACCAGGAAACCACTGGATTTTTTTGATATCTGAGTGAGGCGAGAGTCTTTCCTATAGTTTCAAGGAGTTGTTCTTTGCCGGTCAGGAGTTGAAAAACTATGAGTGTGGTGCATTTATCGCAGTAATAGATGCCGCTGGCTGGGATTTCCTCTTCTTTAGAGAAAAATTGGGAAAATGTGAAATTGGCTGCACTACTGCTAAGCTCTGTGGGAAACGGGGATGGGGTGGAATTGGGCCTATTTTTCCAGAAGCGAGAGCTGCGTTTTAAAATTTCACTTTTTTTTAGACGACCAACCTGTTCCCAGCGAATTTGCAGTAGGGGATTAAAATCATATTCAAAAACTAGATGGCGAATCCCTGAAACAATCACCTCCCATTCCTTTGGTACCCGAAGCTCAATACTGTTCCAGGCAACTGTTTTATAGCATCCTTGCATGGTCGAAATGCTCATTAATTGGGCACAAGAAAGGACCAGTCACTTTTCTGTAGTTCATCTCGTCTTTGCTGATCAACATTTTCCTTCGACTGTTCACATATATCTATAAAACACTGTCTTTCTTTATTAATTTTATCTGGATAGGAGAGTTTTAACATATTGCCGATGGACTCGTTGGAGTCTTTACTGTTATGTTGAAGTTTCAAACTGACTCGATTGTTTTCCTTATCAATAAACTGCCATTTCCAGATGAATTTTACCCCAAAGGAATCACCGTTCCAGATGTCCGGTTCTCCAAATTTGTGACGGAATCTTTTTAGCAATTTTGTAAAAAAAGATTTACTTTTATCCGCATATTTCATGTCAATTTTAAGTATGATATCCTTGTTGAGACACATACCATAGGATATCACACCTTTTCGAAAACCATGCCAGTCCGTCACAACAACATCTTTGAGAAAGTTTGAAGTGATTATGTCCGGGTAGTTGTTTACATTGCTGCCAAGGGTAATTCCAGCGATCTCATGTGGAACATTTTCAGCACTGAGCTGTCCGTAACCCAGGAACAGGAGGGTCAGGCTGATAGCGAATAGTTTTTTTAAGTATTGAAATTTAAACATGATCTTGCTCTCAGATATAAAACAGATTATCAGGTTTTTCTAATAGCTACATAGCAAAAATATGTGACTCTCAGTAACAGGTGTCAAGGACTGTTAATAGGACATATGACCGAGGGATTTCATGATAAGGGCAAAACCCATGGCGAACATACCGCTTAAACCCATGCCGCAGGAGAACCCGGCTAATAGCACGGGGGCATACTGGCGCCACATCGGGCCATATTTTTTATAAAAGAAATACCTGCCGACAAGCGCGCCGGCAACCTCCAGGATAAGCCCGTGGGGGGTTGATTGTCCCAAACCTCTAACCACACCGTAAATAAGGAGTACCGGTAGGCCGAAAAGACTGAGGATCATATACATCATAAGGCCAAAGCCGAGGCCGGAAAATACGGTTGTACCGTTTAGGGCCTGGTAGAACATCGAGTTCCCCTCCAGGGTAGAGGTCTGCATGAGAAGTGTATTAAGGGCCTGGAGATGCCAGAGTTCCTGGGCAAAAGGATAGCTTGCTGAAGGTATAGGGGCAAGTCTCCAGATGAATTGAGAAAACATCAGGCTTGCGACCATAACTATTGGAAAAACAAGAATTTCCGCTTTTATTATTCCCCTCAGCGAGGTGCCGGTGAGTTCTATTTGCCTGAACTGTACCGTTGCTTCACCGTAGTTGTGAATAGGTATGGGGGCATACCAGATTTCAATGCCCTGGTAGCCGAAAAAACGGGCGCCCGCAATAAAGCTGGCCTCGCGCACAAGGGGGAGGCTGACAAATTGTCCGGCAATTCCCTCCATGCGGGCTGTGATATAAGAAATAACCGGGGTATAAATAAATCCATATGCGAGAAAAAATACCCATGGAAAGGAGGGCACAAGCCATACACAAAGTCCAACATAGGCGAGGGTTGAGAAAAAATAAATAGCGATGGCGATCCAGAAATTAAAATCCCCCCTCCCGGGTGGAGGATGGAATAGATCATGGAGGGTGCCACGATTTTTATCTTTAGTCCTGAAAGAGCGAACCACCGACCAGACTCCGATAACACCAATAGCCAGCCCGAGGCCGATACCAAAACTCATATAGAAATCAAAATTATTGGCAAAGACTGTATCAACGGTGGCCATGCCGGGATGCCATCTGCTAAGGATACCCGCCGAATAGAGAATCGGGTTGAGGATGATGGTGATGATGAGGCCGATGAGGCCTCCTATCACTGCCCAGAAGGGTAGAACCATGCCAACAAAAAGAAGGCCGAGATCGAGCTGCAGCCCTGTGGCCACTGCGGGGAGTATGTCTTCTGTATATGCGGTAAGCTCAATCCACGGAATTGGAATAATTCTGATCTGTTCCGTGAAAATAAGCCCTGAAATAATAGGTAGAAGCACATATACAAAGCCAAAAACCAAACCAATGACTCCACCTATTGAAAAGACCCTCCATTTCCAGCTCGCCTTTTTTTCTTCAGCAGACTCGGCCAGGGCCATGGTTCCAAGGGCTGCAACCGGAGCCATTGGAAAGGGCAGTTTTTCTACATCCGATGTGATTCTGTACAGGGCGTAGCCCAGGCCAAAGTGGTCAATTCTCTGGATGATCTGTGAGCCGACCAGGAGAAGGATTGGTATGAGCCAGTCCCTGTGGAAAAAGCTCCGCTCAATCATCGACTGAGATTCAGGGCTCGGCGCAATCCATGACGGAATGAATTCGGTTACACCAAGCATCCGCGCAGCGTCTGACTGCACCAGATACTGGCTCCAGAGGAGGCCGGAAAAAGGTGATGCAAGGGCTGCACCCGCCATATAGTAGAGGAGAAAAATCTCTTGCTGTTTAAGATCAGAGTGGGCCCGCTTGGCAATTTCTGCGAATAGAATAATGGTCACCCAGCGTGCGGCAGGGCCGATTCCCTGTCCAATAACGAGTTGCAGGTACATCGAGCCGGGCATCATCAGAAAGCCGATAAAAATGGCACCGATGATGGTCTTCCAGTCAAACCCTTCCTCAAAATTATCGGGGGGCGGAAGCAGGTCGCGATATTCTTTTAATTCCTTGTCGTCATACATAGTTGACTCTGGATGGGAATTTTTTTCTGATACTATTAATCCGGAAGAACCTGATAACTTACATCGGTAAAAAGGCCAATGATTGCCCAGCCGCCTCCCATGAGAAAGTCTCCGATAATTAGGCCTATGAAAAAAAACTGGAGTTTTCGAAAAAGCACTATACCACCATATCGCATACAAAGAGCGTTGCATGCCCAGCCGATGAAGAAGCTGACCCAGAGTATCCGCATGGCTGAGCTATACGCCGTGAGGTAGCCTATAGGGTGTATTGGCCACCAGTAGAGCCGGTGATAGCAGGTGACCAGAATAAGCATAATGAGGGCACCCCCAAGGGCGAAGGTGAAGACCCAGGTTCCGGTAACGGTTTCGGTGGCGATAAGTCTATAGATGTTTTCATATACAGCTGTGGTTGTTCTGGTTGCCCAGTCAAGTTGAAGTTCCCTGATGCCATATCTGTAACAGAGCGCCATCATTGCGAGAATCGATGCTGTCATGGACGCAACTATGGTCAGGGCAAACCCTGAAAAAAGCAGCAAAGCCGGATTTTTACCCTGATGGATATGTCTACCGTGGAGAAGGGTGGGCAGCAGAGATTCCCGGAGATCTACAAAGAGCACCTTCTGGCTCATTCCGGCAAGCAGGCCGCTGGCCCCTGCAAACAGTTTGGTGCCGAAAAGGGCGATCATTCCATCGGTTGGTGCCGCAGTTAAGGTAAAATAGGCAAGCCCGCCCTGGCATATGATTCTGGTGGCCACAAGCATAATCATAAAAAAAGCACCGACAACAAGAACCGCAGTAAGCGGGGCCATCCCGAGGTAGATATACCAATAAATAATAATACCAAAGCCGAGGACTGCACCCCAGAAAGAAATTCTGACATCAATCCATTCAGAACGTGCTGGGGATGGCTTACTGAGAAAAAAGGACTGTTTACAGACATCAAGCAAATGTAGTCTCGCAAGCCACACCAGAAAGAGAAAGAAGATGCCGTAGGCGCCTATCATTTGCATCTCTTCAGGCCGTGCCAGGGTGGGTCCAAAGGTAACCCCAAGTTCTGAGGCCGGTATTGAGTAGCCTAATAGACCTAGTATTCCGTAGAGCAGGCTGCCGCTGAGGAAAAAGAACCAGAAAGAAAAGGAAATTTGTCTGGAAGTGAGAAAGGCAAATCCGATAAATGCTGGATAGATGAAGATCTTAAGTTTTTTGAATCCTGTCAGCAGGCCGCTCTCCGAAAAATAGGGTCCTGCCAAAAACAGTGTCGGTATTGACGGAATCGAAGGGAAATAGAGGTTCAAACCGTTAAAGAGGTGAATGAAAATTGGGATAGAAATACCAACCAGCAGAAAACGATTGAAGAAAAAAGCACTGGTTTGTCCATTGCTCACCGCCTTACTAATCATCTCGGGAACTTTGAGGAGTGGAAAATTCATTCTTTCATTGTGGATCCACTGTCTGGAAATGATATTGATAAGAAAAAGCATCACCAGATAAGAGAGAAGTATAAAACTGGACCAGAGTAAAAGAGGTTGCATCCACGCAGACCAGGGGATAGCGGCTGTCACTTCCAGCCATCCCAGATCTCGACCGGCGGGCAGACCATTATATAAAAGCTCAATGGCCACAGGATCACTGGGGGTAAGTGCCGGTGGAATGAGTGGATGGAGCACCTCGTCCCAGCGATTACCCGGGGTTGCAAACTGCATCGGGGCGGTAAGGTTTATGAGGAACGTTCTGGCAAAACCGGTATAGGCAATACCGGAGCCTATTACCATCTCTATCCATACGATCAGGAGTTCAGGTCCGTTAAGCAGGAGCTGTGATTTAAAAACTCTACAGACCCCGGTAATCGAGATGGTAAGGAGCAGAAAAATAAAAAAAGGAGCCAGGGGAAAGTGGCCCCCGCCGAGAGGTGTAGCCCTCAGGTAGATATTATTGTAGGGCGTCAGGATACATATTGCAACGGCAAGAGATATTCCAATAAGGGGGGCCCTTAAACGAATGGTGGAGGTAGGATGTGCTTGGTTGCTGGATGACATATCAGGATCCCTCACGCTCTATTCTAACCGTATTGGCTGAGTCTATCCCGGATCCGCCAACAACTTCTCTAAATGAAATTTTCAACTGTTCATGGGCACCATCGTCCAGAGAACGCCAGACCAGCAGTTGTTTTCGTACTTCATGGAGAAAGGAGGTGTTGATGCGTTGCCAGATACCAGATTCTCCGGATTGTCGCTGCAGAGTGATGTTTATTTCCAGAAAATCAAGTCCTTCTCTAGCTGGAGAGAACTGGAAGTCAGCCGTTTGCATAATGCCAAAATCAAAGGGTGCCAACCAGACGTTGGAGCGGAGGTGCAAACACTGGAGGTCATGGGGGTTGTCTGACTCCTCAACCATTGTTACGATTTGGCCCACAGTTGAGCAGCTGAATATCACCTCTACCGGCCCAGTTGAAAAAATACCGTGGGAGATATCCCTGTGACTGGTGAGGTAGTCGTAGAGAAAACCGCCAATTGATTCATGCTCCTGAAACTTCATCAAGAAAGGCAGGGTGACCCTGATTTTGTTGTCAACCGGTGCCGGAAGTTTGAAGGTTCTGTTGACATCTGGAATAGCAATTCGTGCGGCGACCTTTGAGGGGTATATGACAGATACAAGAACCACCAGAATAACCAGTACCATGGCTGCGATCCCGGCAAGTGAGGAATAATTTACTGTAATTCCTGCCCAAAGTGAGGTCGAAGACAGAAGTGCGGCAGAGACCTGGGCAAGTAAATAACCAAGGACTACGGAGATGACAGCAAGGGCCATCGCCTCCGCCACAAAAAGAAAGCCCACATGGGAAGGGGCAAGGCCCACAGAGGTGTATACTGCAATTTCTCCTTTACGTTCATAGACGGCACTTATCATAGTGTTGAGTACAATGAGTACCGAGATGAGCAGTGGGATAATAATATTGGGCACCCCACTGTAATTCATGGTGTCACTGATATTGTATAGCCATACTCCGTCGGGTTCTCCTGTAAATATGGCCAGGTTGAATCTATCGGTTAAAAGAGTTGCGATGGTGCTGATCTCCCCCGGGTCAGTGGGGCGTACTGCAATGTTTTTCAATTTGCCACCGGCTGCAAGAAGTGTTTCTGCAGGAATGATTGCAGTCTGACCCGCCGGGATATGTCTGTATCTTGACTGGAAGGATCGGACATCATCCCCGGACTCAAGGGCCTCGAGCTCTTCTTCTGAAATATCTTTGCCCGCTTCTTCCGGGAAAATAACCGGGGTGAGAGGTTCACCATCCAGGTCAATGGCTTTGTCAAAGCGTGCGCCATTAAAGGTGCCAATGACTGTAAAAGGCGTGCCCCAGAGAAGGATATCCTGGTTTTTTCCTGGTGTGACACCTAGTTGTAGTGCCATCTGTTCTTCTAAGATGATGGCGGCACGATCGCTTTCATTAAACCACCGACCCGAGGAAAGGAGTGTATCCAGCTGTGTTACAAAAGCTTCATTGGGGCTGAGACCTATAACGCCGTGGATATTGATTTCATTACCCGCATGGGAAAGAGGCACGGTTACTGGTCGCGACGGATCTTTACTCTCAAACCAGGCTCTTGGGGCCGGTTTGTTAACCGAGGACATTGAATTTACCAGGATGTCCGTTGCCTGGGTGGGAAGACTCTGTCTGTTAACTTTTTTAAGCAGAAGTCCCTGGTAAGGTGCTTCTGGGTGAAACAGAAGTTTGACATGCTTCTGATTCGATTTAATGGTGGTAAAACTCATGATCGTAAAGGTGAGGATGATCAGTGTAACACAGGTAAGTGTGGTGCGTAACCGTCGTCTTCTCAAATTAGAGACACCGAGGAAAAAGGCAGCGGTAAACGCTTTCCATCGACTGATCTCCTCGGGCCGTTTATGGGTGGCTCTCCTCTGGAGCAGGATCATTTCATCTTCAAAACGGAAAAAGATGATAAGGGTTACCAAGAATGACAAGCCAATGATGAAAAAAGCGAGAATAACTACAAGAGGGCTATAGGCCAAATCAAAGGCTGGGTGTACATTATATATCAGGGCAATGAGGAGGGTTAAAAGAAAGGAAAAGCCGAGGATACGTTTATAAATACTAGTAAAATTAAAGAGAAAACGTTCCATCACGAATGCAAAAGGTACAAAAAGGGCGATGTAAAAAAGAACACCAAAAAGCACATCTTTCTGGGTCTTTTCAATTTGTACATACACCCTTGCGGCTAGAGCCAGGGCTTCAGAGGCGGCTTCCCGGCCTTCGGAGTAGTTGAATTCTGAGAATTTTTCCCCACTTGTTTCAAGAGTGGCAATTCCTCTTGATTTTAACTCATTGATCCTCTCATCGAAAATGCCGTGGCTCTCAAGGTTTTCTATTCGTGGAACCAGAAGTGTCCATGCATCTTTGGCAGCGTGGTACGTCGTGTTGGGGATGGAAGGATACTCATCAACGGGATAGCCAAGGCCAAGGCGCCTCTTCTCTGTACCGTTTGTGAGTATCATTTTATTGGTAAGGACTGTGTCGGAGAGGGTGAGTTTGAGGAGTGTTCCCGGTTCCGTATATATAGAGGAAATAATAGAGTCCCTGGTGTCGATCCTACTGAACCAGTAATGTTCAGGTGGAGCGTCACGCCTGCCGTCAAAGAGGTGCAGTTTGGTCATGTAGGCAAAACTTCTTGGTTCAAGCAGGTCAAAAAGGGTCGTTTCTCTGCAACTGAACATGGTAAGATCGGTCTGCATCGATTTTCTCAGGAGTTTCAGCCGGTAGTTTGATTTTCCTGTCTCCTTTTTATCGATGGCCCATATGGGCCTGCCTGACTGTTCATCAAATCGATATCCTTCGATGACCAGCTTATCCAGTACATGCTTTTTGTCAGCAAGACCTTTGATAGAGAAATACCCAATCTCATCGACCATGGCATAAAATTTCTTGAGTCCCTGATATCCCAAGATTGTGGTTTTTCTGGCCGGATAGTTGGCAAACAACTCTCCCTGCAGCAGCAGGTTGGTACGCGCAGTAACTGTTACAAAACCATTCCGTGGGAGATTATCTTCGTGGAGCCTGGTCGCATTACAGAGTCCGAAGATTAATCGCTCAATAAGTTCGGCCTGATTCTTGAGATATTCCCAGTTGATTTTTTCAACTGTGTCTTCAACGGTACCCCAGAGGACTCGTCCGTCGCCGGTTGTTACCAGACTGAAGCCGAGATAGCCAGCAAGCGCACTCACCTCTCCCCCTAGGTTAGGGCGGTCAAGAAACCATGAATCCCAGCTTCTTAAATGACTTGGGCGCAGGGTGTCCTGGTATCTGGCACTGTTCAGCTCTCCTATCGGTTGGCCTGAAGAGGCCTCAAGGACCCCGGCAAGTTTACTATAGGTGGAGGTTCTGTTTATTGTCTGTTTGAGGTTGTAAAGCCAGCCTTTGTTAAAGGCCCCAACTCCATTGCCGTGGCTTGAGAGGTAGAGACTCACCATACCGGCAACATCGTAATCCCTTACCAGACTTCTGAAATTGTTGGCTGACTGAAGGTTTTTCAGTTGGCGGCTGGAGTCACTAAGTATCATTTCCGCCCTGGCTTTTGCCTCGGGGATGAGTTGTTTGAACAGCTCAGCTTCCTGGGCCGGGAGCGTACTGAAATCAGTTGCCCAGCCAAGACGACGGTACAAAAAACGCTGATTTGCCGCTTCTTTGATAAGCAACTTGGTCTTTGTGGATTGCTTGCCAAGGCGTAGATTCATTAGCTTTCGGGAAACCTGGTCCACTGCCTGGTTTATCGTAAGACGTAGCGCCTTTGTCAGCAAGGCGTCCCGCTCTTTGTCCTGGGATAGAGGAAAGGTCAGGTTATTGAGGACAGCAAGGTGTTTATTATGGGTTTTATGAACGTTTTGCAGGTTTCGTTTTTGCTTACGCAGATCTTTTGATCGTGCATTCAGGCTCCAGATGGTATCGCGCATTCCAGCAACGGTTTGGAACTGACCACTGTTTGCAACAAAAAGGACAGACCTCTTCGGAGGATGCTTTGCCAGGGTCTTGGCGAGTTGTAGAAATGTTGCAATGGAACTTGCTGCATCTGCACCGGGAGAGATACCGGCCACAAACTCTTCGGTATCAAAAAATGTTTCTATGACCAGTAGCTCCTGCTTGAGCTTTTCATCACTTCCTTCAAGGATTGTATATATGTTTTTAGCAAGGCTGTTTTCCCACACACCACTTGAAGAGAGGGATGCCGTTTGAACGATTGGCTGTTTTCCTGGTATAAGTGTGCCGAAAATCTCTTCAGCTTCAGAGTGTTGCAGCCAGAAACATGGGAACTGTATAGGGGTCAATTCCTGTTTTTCTGTATAGGAAAATCGTCCAAGTGGCTCTTTTTGCTGAATGAAAATTGCCGCTTTTGCTCCAAGCGATGCCAGGAATTGCCAGTTACGGCCGGAGTCAAAGTCAAGGAGCACAATACTTCCCTTGATGTCTGTGCCGTCCAGGTCTGTGAGCTTTCCCTTGCCTACATAATATATGGGGGCTGTAATCTTACCATCTGTGGCTTCCGGGGTAATAGAATTATAAATAAATGGCTTAAGTTTATGAGTCACGTTGTCAATAACAAGTTCGGTGCCGGAAAACCTGCGAACAGGGAGCTGGTAGTGGAAGGTTTCTGGCGTAAGTCCTATGTCCTGAAGGCTTGCTTTAATAAAATTTGTTGCTTGTGCATAGCCGGCAGAACCAGTTGAACGGCTGGTGTAACTGCTCAGTTCCTCAATAGTTTGACGGAGTGTATAGGTGTTGTTGTCTTCATCAGAGCCGTGTGTTGTACTTGGCCATACAGCACCGAATGTGTATACAAGCAATAAAAGAAGCAGTGAGTTCAAGGTACGGACAGAGTGCATAAATGGTGATATAACGTTTCTGGAGATTTTGTGCTTATGTCCACTGAGTCAGTGGGCACTTGCAAGACCGCCTGTTTTTATGTCCAGTTCATCGCGTTCCTGGATTTTATCTATCCGGCCATCCCTAATCCAGATGACCTGGTCTGAGACGTTGAGCATTTTGTAATCGTGGGTTGCTGAAATAACGGTAACTCCCCGCTCAACACTCAATTCTTTAAGTAATTTTATAATATCCTCTCCCGTGGTGAGATCGAGGTTGCCGGTGGGTTCATCGGCCAGGATAATTGACGGACTGTTTGCAAGTGCCCTGGCAACGGCAACCCTCTGCTGTTGCCCGCCCGATAGCTCAGATGGTCTATGATCGTGTCTTCCGGATAGACCTACCTGCTCAAGGAGCTCCATCCCCCTTTTGAGTGAATCGTCACTGGAGACACCTGCAAATGTCATAGGAATGGTAACATTTTCAAGGGCCGTCATCACCGGTATCAGGTTAAAAGTCTGGAAAATGTAGCCAATTTTTCGGCATCTCAGCCAGGCAAGCTCGTAGGCATCGAGCTGGGCGACATCAACTTCATCAATGAATACCTTACCGCTCGAGGGTTTGTCGAGGCCACCGATCATATTGAAAAGGGTAGATTTTCCGGAGCCTGAGGGCCCCATAATAGAAATATATTTTCCTGCTTCAATTTCTAGATCGATACCTTTGAGTACCTTGACCACAATTTTGCCGAGATCAAAATCTTTAGTAACACCTGTCACACGGACAATTTTCTTTTTTTCACTCATCGTACCATCCTGAATATAGGCACTGTGGTCATTGTTCTACTCTCATGGCTTCAACCGGTTGCATCCTTGAGGCGATAATTGCCGGGTAGAGAACGCCTAAAAGGCTCAATATGGTTCCAGTACACATGCCATAGAACATAGTTGTAATTATCTGGGTCCAGGGGATGTGTATTGTCATTACTAAACCGAATTTTATCAGAGCTGACAGGAGAGAAACGCTTGCTCCCAGTATAGCACCGGCGACTCCACCGGCAAGTCCCTGCATCGTTGCTTCTATAACAAAAATTCTGACAATAAATCGGTCTAGAGCTCCCAGACATTTCAAGGTACCTATTTCGCGGAACCGCTCTGTTACAGACATCAGCTGTGCATTGATGATGCCGACAACGCAGACAAGTAGAGACAGAAAGACAATCCAGCGCTGTTTTGCAGAGCTGACAATAGTTTTAGTGTCGGGATCGATATCGTATCCCGCTTCGATAAGATCTGAGATGATTGTTTGATTTTCAGAGGCGATAAGGCCTTTTGCTGTGTCGTTGCCGGTTTGGATAAAAGTGAAAAAGGCCACGGCAAGAATAAGGCTCATTGTTGTCACCAGAGACCTGAAGAACCTGACTCTGATTGATTGGAACGCCATCTTAAAGGACTTCGATAAGGGGAGTTCAACTAATCGTCGCATCAATACCCTGATGATAAATAGATTTTTATCTTATTGATAATGTTTCTTCACTAATCTCAAATCTATCTTCTAATCAATAGGTTGTCAATATTAGTGGTCTATTAATCTTGGATATAGAGGGGTGGAAGAACGTCTTTCCTGCTGATTGTCACGGCTTTGGTCTATTCTTGTGGTGATTAAGATAGTCAATTAAATAGTTAACCTACAGTTTTACCTTGAGCTACGTACAACTTTTGTGGATAATAACAATAACATGTAGTCATGTCGCTATTCTTTCTAAGAAGTTTCAATAGAGCCGGAGGTGCCAGAGATGTCTGATAAAGAACGTAGAGAATATCTTAGATTCGCATCAAAAGGTAGTTTTCTTATATATGGCAGCCAATCCATTAAGGCGTATTCTGTTGATTTAAAAAATATAAGCAGATCTGGAGCCTTCATTCAAACCAATCATCTTCTGAAGTTCGGCGAAAGAGTGGATTTTGATATTTTAAATGTGGATGGTGCAAGAATTGCGTCCGGGCAGGGGCGTGTTGCAAGACTAATGGATGATAACGGCAAAAAAGGTAAAGGTTTCGGGATACAGTTTAACACCAAGTTGCCGAAACAGATAGAACAGTCTCTACTGCTTGTATAAAGCGTAAAAGGATAAGATGTTAGAGTAAATTATGAGAGCAGAGGTGGTAGCAGGGAACTCCCGACTCCGCCCTTGATCTACTCAACGATGTGTTTCACTTCCATGAACTCGGAAACACATCGTCGAAAATTACTCTGCCAGGCTTCTACTTGTCCTCCTCCTCCTCCTCCTCTTCCTCAATCATTGACATAATTTCTGCCTGAAAGTTTTCGTCTTCCATGAGTTTCATGGCGACAGCCTGACATATGGCGCCAGCCAGGCTGTCCATGTTGGCCGATGCTATTTCAATGGTAATCTCGCCATCATCTGTCGCTTCGAGAATCAGGGCGGATTGGGTGTCTTTTAGTTCCATAAGTCGTTGTCTCCAGGTAAAAACTGCAGGTTAATAGCGTTCTTCTACATATCTTTGAGTGACTGTTCCACCTGCGCTTGATAGTGATCTGTCATTTTATCCTCTCAGGTAAAAAGATAGGTGTCTTTCTCAATCTTTGAGGTGTAATAAATCGCCAAATTGTAGAGTTGTCAACTGGCGATTTCCCCCTAAAGCCTCAAGGAGGAGGTGGAGAAATTGCATCGCCCTTTTGTTCATTCTCTGGTGGTGGAGCATGATGCCGCATAACCCTGAGGCGAGTGATACTTCGAGTTCAGCGAGCAGCGAAGAAAAGGCCGTCTCGGGTAAGGATTCCTTTCGGGTGTGCAGGTCTACATTGACTTGATAATCAGGGAAACCCGCTGGTGTGTGCGGTAATGCACCTCGACTTCTTGAAATTGCTTGAAATTGATTTTGCACCAGGGAGTCAATAGTGGTTTTGCTGCATCTGTTCCAGGGTGGTGTAAAGACAGGTTGAAAACTATCACCTAATAGCTCTTCCAGGCGCAGGCGGCCTTTGGTGAGGCTTGTAGAGATATCTTTATCACTGCGAGACGGTCCAAATTCTTGTTTTTTATTCCTTTTGCCAATCGTACTCATCGGTTCATAATTACGGTGAACAAATCCGTGCTGATGCCAGAACCATTGGGAACTTTTTGGGCCCGTTGTTTGACGTAGTGATGTGAGTCGATTTGCATTTAACCAGGCGGGTACGGTTGCAAGGGCAAGAGGTAGTTTGTGTTTTTTAAAAGAGTCGATCATTTCCGTAAACTGTGATGACGGGATACCTATGTCATCTGCACGAAAAAAAACAACAGGTTTTCCCGTTGATTTGCTGCAACCTTTATCGATACTTAAAACAATGTTCTTTCTGACATCGACTAGGGTGCTGGTGTAAAGAGATGAGACTGGTTTTGACATTGTATCACTTACTTATGTACTGTGGATGATTCGAGCGCTTTCTACAGCCCCATTCAAGTTTATACGGTGTTTTATTCTTGTCAACTGGAGCTGTTTCTCAATTTTTCTGACAAGGTTTGCTGGCTGGAGATCTTTGTCGGTTAGAATCCCAATGGGGAGTTGTTGAGAGAGCGTTTCGGCGCGTAATGTCTGCTCACGGTTTTGTGCAAAAGGATAAACGAGTGCAGGAATACCTGCTTCAGCTAGGTTCATACAGGTATTGTAGCCAGCCATCGAGATAGATAGATCCGCTACCTCTAGCCACTCAGGAAACCTATCGGTGAAGCGTTGCAGGGTTATATTGGCTGAGCTGTTTTCCTGCAGTTGATCAAAGGTTTTTTGTGAAAAGTATGGTCCGCAAAAGAGTTGCAGATGGAACCTGGCGGGGAAATTATCCATGAGGTGAAATGCGGCGATACTACTTTTTAATAGTTCAGCCCCAACATTACCACCGCCGATGCTTGCAACTATAAGCTTTGTTTCTGAAGGTATGCCCAGTTTTTCCCTGATGCCTTTTTTCTGTTCGGGGCTGGGTTGTTTTTTAGGGCTGACAAACCCGGTATATTTGAGAGGGACTGTGATATCCGATAGACGGTTGAAGGTTTGGTCCAGGGTGATTATCTGCGGGTCAGAGTGGATGAGCACACCATCAAAAAAAGAATTCACGGTGTTTACCACTCGGGATTCGAATTTTTCACGACCTGTTTCTTTTTCGACCAGGATATCGCGGACACTACTGTAAACTTTACATGGTGCAAGTGAACCGTTGGCAATTTCCGACAATACCGGGTCAAGCTCAAACCTGAAAGCTTTTCTGCCGAACGGATACAGTTCGGTAATAAAGATGTTCGGTTTTGCGTGGTAGAAATAGTCGTAGAGTTGTTCCTGACGCAGTTCTTTGGTTTTTTTTAGGGTGTGGTTCGGGTTACATGGAGAGAGATTCTTGAAATTTTGATCCATTTGAAGTCCTGGAAGTTGGACGACACCGAGGTCTGAGCAATCAACATTGACGGTCGGGCCACCGAGGATAAGAGTCGTGGAACTATTTTTTGCTATTGCCCTGCAGATTGCAAGACTGCGATGGAAGTGGCCAATTCCAAGTACATGCTGGCAATAATATGCTATTTTTAACTGCTGCACTTTTACCTTTAATCCTCGCTTTTATAGTCCCTCGGAATATTTAGTTTCCTGGAAGTAAAATCCCCTTTGTAACAGGTTATAAGATGAAAACTGTTATGTTGCACCAGCGGGTCCTCTTCAGGGAGAAAAGCACGTCCTGCGATATGATAGAGCGTGGCTTTGATAACTCCCTGGTGACAGACAATGAGTATCTTTTCACCTGGATAATTGCTGTGCAGCTGTTTGAGTAAGGTGAATAACCTTTTGCGCAGGTAGTTTCTACTTTCCCCGCCCGGCGCAGAAAATTCCCAGCCAAGAGCAACCCTGCGCTCAAGTTCCTGGGGGAAATTTTCTCGAATATATGGGATTGTGAGCCCCTCCCACTCCCCCCATGACTGTTCTCTCAACCTATGTTCAAAGTGCACCGGGAGGTTTAGAGATCTGTTGAGGATTTCCACAGTTTGCTGAACCCTGCCCAGGTCACTGGCGACAATTCTATGCCATTTCCACTGGGAAAGCGTTGCCCCCCATTCTTCTATCAGCTGTTTTCCCCTTTGCGTGAGGGGAGAGTCCTGAAAGCCTTGGATTTTTTTCATTATGTTCCATTCTGTTTCACCATGTCGAAGAAGACCGAATGTTGTAGGGGAGCTACTGGTAATGGTTGGTGGCATTTTTATTGTTCTGCTATAAAGGGGATTTTATGGTGAGATCAAAGGTTGGGCAATGTTCTTTAAAGATGCCTGCAAGTCCTGATATCCATTTGCTATTGTCAAAGTTTTGTTTGACAATATCCTGGCCACCTGCAATGATTTGACCTCGCAAGTCCCTGTCGCTAAGAACTCTCTGTATAGACTGTGAGAGCTGTTCTGGCTGTTCCGGTCCCACGGTAATACCAGTTTTTTCATTGATCAGGATTTCCGGTATAGCCGACACATTGGTCGAGATGGCTGGAACCCCCATGGCCAGACTTTCCACCAGAACATTTGGGATTCCATCGCGATCACCATTTTCCGCCACTTTACAACCGAGAACAAAGAGATCACTCTGTTTGAAATGTTTGAGTACTTCATCGTGGGTTTGTGTTCCAAGCCAGGTACAATTCTCTTCCAGGCCGAGTTCTTTTATAAGTTGTAGGATTTGATCACGATCATCCCCGTCACCAATAAGTGTATGCTGAAATTCAAGACCGGTGGCTTTGGCTTTTGCCAAGGCTTTGTAGATTGTTGGTAGGCCTTTCTTCTCAGTCATACGGGCAATTGTTAAAATTTTAAATGGAGCTGAGGGTTCCCGTGAAGATGGTTCATTACTAAATAAAGAGAGATCTATTCCATGGTATATACAGTGGATTGGTGTTGTACTCGTTCCAGCAATGTTCTCAAGGTACTCTTTATTATGTCTTGTGCATGTTGTGACGAATTTTGCCTGATTTATCTTACGGCGTAATTTTTCTTTTTTGGAGGTGTAAATATCCTTTGCATGGGCTGTAAAGCTAAATGGAATGTCTGAATAGAGAGAGGCAAAGAGTGTCACCGAGGTGGGAGAATGGGCAAAGTGGCCGTGCAGATGACCTATATTGCTGTTATTAAGGAGGTGATTGTTAACCAGAAATCCCGCCTGTAAGAGATGCTTGAGTGTCGATAATTCTTTTCCTCTACTGAGCCCTTGTTTGGCATAAACTAAGGTTTTTTTGTAGTTAGCCGGTTTTTTCAGTGCTAAAAATATGTTAGGTGTGAGTAGTCTGTAGAACTCAGGTAGCAGCTCTGTGGGAAGATAGCTTACTTGCGCTTTAATTTGTTTTACAGATGGGTGACAAAAATTTTCTCTAGGCTGACGCATCGGGAAAAGGTGCATGGAAAAACCCAATTTTTCGAGGAGCAGAATTTCGTTGGAAATAAAGGTCTCAGATATGCGAGGGTACCCTTTGAGTATATAGCCGAGAACTGGAGCTGTTGATGGTGGCATTGCACTGGTGTTTTGCATGGTAACTAGGCTGGTGTTATTGTGTAACACCCCATAAGGGGGTATAAGTGCCTTGGAGGTTATTTGCCAATTGTTGAATCTTGAGGGTTCTCTGCATTTTCAGTTTTAAAGCTGGTCAGTCTGGCGAGCATCGTGTCAAGTCCTGATAGTTCAAACGAATTAATGGTTTCACTGTACTGTCGATGATTGTTTAAAAGAGAAAATATCTTGTCTCTAAAGAGCTGAGGTGTTACTTCCGTCCAGGGGATGAAATCAAGCAAACCCTGGCTTTTAAGACGTTCTGCCCGAATGAGTTGTTCTTTTCTCGGAGTTTCTCTTGGAATTATCAGTGCCGGTGTCTGTTGTGTTAAGATTTCACAGATGGTGTTGTAGCCTCCCATGGAAATGACAACATCAGCAGCGGCTATGAGTTCTTCGAGTCTTGGGTGAAAGGGAATTGTTTTTATACCAAGTTTTTTTGCTCGGTTTTTAAAGTTTTCACGGACACGTTTGGGCATGAATGGTCCGGTAATGATCATCGATTTAAATGGAAGTGATGTCGGAAAATAGTCGTGCATGGCAAGGTAATGGTCTATAACTTCGAAACCATCACCTCCCCCTCCGGTTGTCACCAGGATAAACTTATCGTCTTCCATAATCCGGTAGCGCTTTCGAACACGTGATTTTTTACTGGGTTTTAGCGTTTTTCTAGGGATATATCCTGTGAATTTGACTCTGTTGTGGATGGAGAGAGGGATTTTATACATCTCTATTGGATTGTAGATGTATTTGTTTCCATATACCCAGATTTCGTCATAGAGTTGTTCAAGGTATTCGTACACATTTTTTGCCTGCCAGTCGTTTTGAATAACCTCTGATTCATCTAAGATATCCCGCAGCCCAAGAACTGTTTTGGTGGTGGGATTTGTTGATTTAAGCCATTCCAGAGTTGGTAATACCTCTTTTTTAAGACCTAGTGGTTCCTTGTCTACGATGAAAAGGTCGGGGAGAAAGGTCTTTACTGTCGCTAAGATTATATTTGTCCGTATGGAAAGCGCCTGTTCCTGGTCTATCCTTATCGAAAGGGACTGGTATTCTTCGTTTGTGCGTTTAATCATTCCCGGAATACGTACAAAGTCGACCTGTTCCGGGAACTGGAAGCGACCTGCAAGGGGAGAGCCTGTCAGAATGAGGACGTTTGTGTTTTTATCTCTTAAGTGATTAGCAATTGCCATTGTCCTGCGAATATGTCCAAGACCATAGGTGTCGTGCGAATACATGAGGATATTGTATGTAGTGCTGTTTCTACTTTGCATGGTGTTAGGACAATTCGGCAAGGGGGTAAATTAATGGAACGATCACCGGAACTAAGATACGAGCCTATCTATTATTCCAAGGAGAGATTCTTGTCAAGTAAGGGGTGACTAGGAGCTTGTCCGAGAATGCACTTTCGCCCAAACTCTTCAGAATTGTCAAAAAATAATGCTCGCAGGTAAGCGAAGACTCCGATATCAACTATATGGCTGTGCTTATTTTATGAAAACTCTTCGATTTTGAACGAAATTCCTATTCTCGGACAATCTCCTAGGAGGGATGGGCTATTGGGTAAACAGAGTCTGGGGTAAGGCACTAAAAACTCATGGAGAGCCTGTTGCTGATCATTATAATGTTTTCTACATCGGTGTAGGTGGATTGATCCGTAAAAAGATCTCCAGTGTCCATATAGCCGAAATGAAGTTCGTAGGAGAGGTTGTTCACCAGTTTATAAATAAAACCAAGGTTGGCCTCCCAGCTGGATTCCTGTTCATACTCTAAAGAATCAGGTGCCCACAGATTTCGTGTGACACCAAATGCACCCCGTAGGGCTATTTTATCCGTGGCAATATATTCGGCGGATAGAGCTATTCCCCTTGAACTTGCAGTATGGGAATTGGTTTCAACCCAGGACACCGCTCCCTGATGTTCACTGTTAAGTATATCAGAGGTGGTGCTGGTAATCATGAGAGGGGAATATTTCTGTCCTTTGAAACCAGCGTTGTTTTTCTGGGAATTCTGCACAGCACCGAGGTTATACGAAGTTACCTTGTACGCACTGTGTGACACCCTGTCCTCACAATTTGCTACACTGCTCTGAAGTATGACCAGCAGTGTTAAGAGAGAGATATAGGGAATCATCATGGGGAACCACATTCAAAAGTATTATAGTATAAATTATTATACCTATATGGTCTGTCGAAAGCTGACAAATGTCAAGGCTAAATTGTTTGATACAAGCGGTTGCAGAACTATGGGGTGGTCCTCACCCTTAAGGTTTAATAAGCTTAAAATAATAACATTTCAACTATATTTCCGTGCAACAGTCGCCGTGCTGGATTATATCACCTTATATATAATATATTATGGTTGCCTCGCTCTCGAAATTATATATTTATGTTGGACTGCAGGGAGCAGAAAGCGGGGTGTAAGTGGAAGCTGGTGCCTACGTCATGAAAAATTATTTTTTGGGAGAAACCATGAGGATATTCCTTGGTCTAATGACCTTTGTTGTTATTTGGGTAAGTGGGATTGCGTATGCGGCAAATAATGATACGAAGGGTACATTTGAGATTGTTTTTTCAACATTTGAGAGCCGTTCATCAGGTGAATACTCCTATTTAGCAGATAGTATTCAGGCGATGCTCGTGAGTCGGTTGTCGGCAAAAGACAGAGTGCGGGTAATAGATCGTGTTTTAACTCAAGTTGAACTCAAACAGTTGAAAAAAGGCAAAGATTTTTCATCTTTGCAGGTGGGTGACGAGGCGGCCGATTATATCGTCACTGGAAGTTTGTTTGCTGTCGTCAGCGGTCTAAATGTGCAGGTCTCTCTCTATCCGTTAGATATCAGCAAAGAGATATTGAATTTTTCAATATTATCAGAATCAAATGAAGAGATAATTCCGGATATGGAAGATCTTTCCAACGAAATAGCCGAGAGAGCCTTCGGCTACAGTGCTGAAAGAGTTGCAACCGATGCCTCGGGAACCAAAGGTTTTACGACCGAGCATCCGGAGGCGGCGTATAAAAAGGGCTTGTACACAGGTACAGTTGTTGGAACTGGGATCAGTGGTATTGAAACCAGGGCGATCGGGGTTAAAAGAAAACTCTCTCTTGATGGGGAAGTGATTTCACTTGCTGTTGGTGATGTGGATGGCGATGGCTTTGATGAAGTTTTCACCCTTGCTGGAAGCCACCTGGGAGTATACCGGGTTAATGGCAGACAGATTTCCAAAATTGATGGAACAGATCTGTCTCGTAAATTGAGGATACATGCTCTCAATTTAGCGGATATAAATAAAGATGGCATGCAGGAGATCTATCTGAGTGCCACTGATGGTTTGTCGGTAGCATCTTTGATTATGGAGTGGAGCAAAGCAAAGGGGTTCTCCCTGTTGAACCAGAACATTCCAATGTACCTTAGACCCATCTATATACCTAAACAGGGAATGCGGCTCGCCGGTCAGTACAGGGGCCAGGAGAAACTCAAACTCGTTCAACCAGGGGTGCAATTGCTGAGTTTTGACGGATCCAATAGACCTAAAAGTGAGGGTAATCTTCCAATTCCACGATCCGTTAATCTTTTTGATTTTACTTATGCAGATCTCGACGGAGATAGCTTTGCAGAACTCGTTGTCATTGACCAGAACGATCATTTAAAGGTTTACAGTCCTTCAAATGAATTGATGTGGGTGAGTGAAAAAAACTTTGGTGGAAGCAAGAGATATCTTGGACCCTCCCAGGGTGAGGCTGTCAATGAACAGGACAGGAGAAATTTCACCACCAGTGAAGATGCGGAGAGGGAATTGATTTTTGTACCGGGTAGAATCTTTGCCACAGACATTAACGGAGATGGGAAAAATGAGATTGTGGTCAATGAGAGTAAGATGTCGAATTTAGGCTTCTTTAAACGCCTTCGGCCCTATACCTCTGGAACTGTTGTCGGGCTGGTCTGGAATGAACAGCAGCTGATAGAAACCTGGAGGACGGGGATCTATAGAGGTTATCTTGTCGATTTTTCCTTCTCCCTGGATTCTGGGATACAGGCAGGTGACTCAACCACTACAACCGGTAAAGAATCCAAAGGCGTGCTTTTTGTAATTAATATACCAAGCAGTGGTTCCTTTGCCTCCTTGCTGCCTGGAAGCAGTGATACGGAGCTGTCGGTCTATGAACTGGGATTTTCCCAAACAAAACAGAATGATGAATAGTCTACGGAGGAGAAGTATAAAAAATTATACTTCTTGGTAAAAAAATCTTGACAAAGAATTTCCTCAGGTTTACTCTATGCTCACTAAAGTAGTATCTTTACCGATTATTTACTCGTATCTGAAAAGCACAGGTAAAGATTAAGTAGCCCTGCTAAGCGGGCATAAAAAACATACTCAGGAGAGTTAAAATGAAGAAGATCATTGCTTCAGCTGTAGGCCTGATGATGGTAGGTGGTGTTGCCGCTACTACCGCATCTGCATTTGAGAGTCAGTTTGGTGGTTACTGGCGTACCCGTGCATACGTTATGGATGAATTTACTCCAGACGCAAACACCTATCAAATCGATAATCGTACCCGTCTCTACTACACCGCAAAATTCAACGATGATTTCAAATTCGTAAACAAGTTTGAGTTTAACACCACTTGGGGTGATAGTGTTGGTGGTGATATTGGTGCTGATGGTATGGGAATCTGGAGAATTAAAAACTCCTATGCTGATTTTAATCTTGGAACCGTAAATACCAAGCTTGGTATCCAGGCAACAGTTCTTGCCCGTGGTTTCATCTTTGATGATGATTTCTCCGGAATCGTTATGACTCCTAAGTTCGGTAACGTTTCCATGCCTTTTGGTTACATTGCTGTTCAAACTGAAGATGGTGGCAAAGCTGATTTCGACGAGGCTGTTTCATTCATCTCTGCAAAAATCAAGGCTACCGATACTATGAGCATTACCCCATATTTCGTATACTGGGGACAAGCTGAAGGTGTAGCTGATGTTGTTGATCCTGACACTGAACTTGTTACAGGTACAGTTGCTGTTGGCGATTTACAAGCTTTCTACCTTGGTGCTGACTTCGATATGAAGATGGACGCTGCATCCGCATGGGGTAGTTTGATCTATAATGGCGGATCTGCTGGTGATAGTGATATCAGTGCTTTCCTCGTAGCTGGTGGTGTTGACGCTGGTATCGCACACGGTCAGGCATTTTATGCAACCGGTGATGACAATGCTACCGATGCTACCGATGCTGATGTTGACGCTTTCCAATCTGCTCCAGGTGCGTCTTACTACTGGTCTGAGATCATGGGTTACGGAACCTTCGATTTCTATGCTCCAGCTGGCGTTCCAACCAATAAGATCAGCAACGTAGCGGCGTTCAACGCTGGTGTTACTATTAAGCCAATGGACAAAATGAAGATCAGTGCTGATGTCTGGTATGCATTTCTTGCTGAAGAAGACGCTGCTGGTAATGATGAGCTTGGTCTTGAATTCGACGGAAAACTCACCTATGCCCTTATGGATAGCTTGAGTGCAGATTTCGTACTTGCTTATCTCGTAGCTGGTGACGCTGTTGGCGACGAAGATGTATTTGAAGGTGGTGTTCGTCTTTCTCTCAAGTTCTAATTTGAGAAAAACTACCTAGCATTTAGCTGTTTTGGCCCGATGGAGAAATCTCCATCGGGCCATTTTTTTATTTTTATCAGGACTATCTTCCCTGGAGTCTTTAGTTGAAAAGCAAACCGGCTAGTAGCGCTATTCGATGGTCAATACTTTCCTTTGTTATGTCAGGAGTTTTCCTTTCAACAATGGACAGCGGTATGTTGAATGTTGCTTTACCGTCAATAATGCGCTCCTTTAATATGAGCCTTGAAGATACAGAGCTTGTTGTAATTGTGTATCTCCTTACTATTACGGCAACGCTGGTTTTCTGGGGTAAATTATCAGACAGGTTCGGCAGGGGGGCAATATATATAACTGGATTGTCAATTTTTGCTGCTGGTGCTTTCGCGTGTTACCTTGCCTCGACTTTTCAATTTTTACTCTGTAGTCGTTTTATCCAGGCACTGGGGGCGGCAATGATGATGTCGTCCGGGCCTGCAATTATTAAAGAGAGTTTT
>JAAELB010000059.1 GCA_024227155.1 Desulfobulbaceae bacterium | reverse complement strand
CCTGGTTCTCCAATTCCCTTGGCACCAAAAGGGCCATCTTTATCATCTGTTTCAATTACTGGCGCTTTTATATTGATTGAATCTTTGGCAGTAAATAATTTGTAGTCTCTAAAATTTGCATTCATGGTCTCACCATCTTGAACTGTGACTTCTTCTGTCAGAGCATAACCAAGTCCCATAACAACCCCACCATACACCTGACCTTCCAGGAGTAACGGGTTGATCGCTCTTCCCACATCATGGGCTGCTACATAATCAAGGACCTCAACCTTACCTGTTTCTTCATCAACTTTAACTTTTGCTCCATGGGCACCAAAAGAATATGTAACAGACATATTACCTTTAAGCTCTTTGCCCATGTTGCGATTGTCAGGATCATAAAAGTGATCTGCCATCATCATGGTTCCATTTGGAGCGAAATGTGCTTTTCTTAAAAGCTTTCCAATAGGCATACTTTTTTCTTCATCACCTGGAACAAACACAAGCTTATCTTTTAATTCGATTTTTTCAGCAGGTGCCTCAAAAAGCTTAGATGCAAATTCCTGGATCTTTAATTTAACTTTTTTTGCTGCACCAAGGGCAGCATTCCCAGCTACAAAAGTACTTCGGCTCGCATGGGCACCAACATCCCAAGGGCATATATCTGTATCAGAATGTATAACATTGATATCTTCAACTAAAAGTCCTAATTCTTCT
>JAAELB010000058.1 GCA_024227155.1 Desulfobulbaceae bacterium | reverse complement strand
CCTTAGAGGTTTAGCGTGAAGAAAATCAGAAATGCGGGAGGGTAGCAGCAATTCCCAGAAGCCCATACGGGCGGCTTGGGCTTTGCGAGCGAGTGCGTTCTGATTTTTAGCTAAAGATCATAGTCAGCGCTTTTTGTAACTTTTTTGCGGAAAAAAGTTAGGGAAAATATATTCTTTCTTTCGGTATTGTCTATGGTAAAATGGCTGAAAATGTTTACTCAAATACTTAAAGGCTATACATAATGCTATGTTTATCTGCCCATTTGACCTTGTTTGCCTTTTTCTTTTTCTTGACAAAAAGAAACAAAAGTCAAGACTGTATGCTTTTCCTTACGCTACGCAACCCCCAAAAAAGGCTAAACTCTATAAACTCGCCGAATCATATATTGGTTGCTCTTATTGCAATGGATAATGCAATATTTGCATTTCGATCTTAGTATTTGTAAGGCTCAAACAGTATATAGTTTTTAACGCTTTTTTGAGGCTTGCTTCACTAAAAAGCATAAGGTCGGGGAAATGCATGGCCCCAAGTTTTTCAGGCTTTGAAATTCCTCATTCTAATACAAAGATCATTGTTAAAAATCGTTTTCGTTTTAACCTTTTGATGTATTTTATGCAATAAACTTATCTTTTTCCGGTGATTCCAACTGACCTTAGAGGTTTAGCGTGAAGAAAATCAGAAATGCGGGAGGGTAGCAGCAATTCCCAGAAGCCCATACGGGCGGCTTGGGCTTTGCGAGCGAGTGCGTTCTGATTTTTAGCTAAAGATCATAGTCAGCGCTTTTTGTAACT
>JAAELB010000057.1 GCA_024227155.1 Desulfobulbaceae bacterium | reverse complement strand
TTAAAAACAATTTGGATACAAGATCATCAAATTACTTGTAACGAATTAGGCCACGCGGCGGTGGATGCGATCAAGCAGGAACATCATTTTGCTCAATGGATCCTCCTGCACTTCGGCTGCCGTCTTGGCGACTTCTTCATCATCCACCTCAGTTGCCATGCGTTTGGCTGTCATGGCTTCGCGATCGGCTGCCCGTTTCTGGCGCAGGGCATCCTCTTCAGCATCACGCTTATCCGCTTCGGCTTTGGCTTTGGCGTCTGCTTCAGCCTTTGCTTTGGCTTCAGCCTCGGCTTTGGCCTTGGCTTCGGCCTCGGTCTTGGCTTTGGCGTCTGCTTCAGCCTTTGCTTTGGCTTCAGCCTCGGCTTTGGCTTTGGCTGCAGCTTCGACAGCAGGATCAACCTTGGGAGCCGCCGGCTCGGGAGCAGCAGCGGGAGCAGCAGGTGCAGCCGCCGCAACAGGTGCTGCTTTAGGCGCCGGTTTGGCTGCTGCCGGTTTGGCTGCTGCTGGTTTGGGCGCTGCCTTTTTAGGCGCAGCCTTGGGCGCCGGTTTGGCTTTCTCTTCCTCTATGGTCAGATCGGGCTTGGGCGCCAGGGCACTCAAATCCACATCCACGCCGGTGAGTTGTTTGGCGATGGGGGCCACATCGGCTGCGCTGCCGCC
>JAAELB010000056.1 GCA_024227155.1 Desulfobulbaceae bacterium | reverse complement strand
GTATATTACCATATATTTACGGAGTTGGTTCAAGGATGTGCCCAAAAATCTCAACTTTTGCATGGGAAGGGAGGGCTTTTTGAAATTTCATTCCAGAAATCATTGAGTTTGATATTTGAAATGTGGCACATTTCTGGTTCCTAAAAGTGCATAGTTTATATTTCACTCATTTTAAAGGCTGCTTTAATTTTCAATTTAAATGGTGAGTGAAAATTTGGCAAATGCAGATGGAATTTATAGGAATTACTCGTGAATGATACACAGGAAAGCTAAGATATCCAAATTGCACATGGTGATAGGCAGATACAGAGGCTTTATATTGATTGGCAAAATGTTTGAATATCATTATCATTTGAAGTTTAATTTCACTTTTTTAACTTTTTAAATTTAAAAATTGGCTTCTACCAGGCTGTATTAAACTGAAAATTCAACATAGAGTGCATATTTGCTACAATATGGCCTTTTGGCTAGTAAATGGTCTGATAAAGATAAATCTTCAGACAAAATATCTTATTGTAACACATGTGCGCTGGGGGTGGAAATTGAACTTTAAATTTAACTTAAAAGCTTTAAAACAGGTCTCT
>JAAELB010000055.1 GCA_024227155.1 Desulfobulbaceae bacterium | reverse complement strand
GTCAACAACATCCATCTGACGACATAACCCAACGACAATCACCACCGATACCACCATAAAAAATAAGATCAATGGGGTGTAGTGACCAGAGTTGATTAACCAGAACCCTGACATAAGTGCTGATAACGCAAGTATGTGTTTCATCCAATCCTCAGAGTAACCTAATACTTCCCTGAAATAAGTGTATCGAAAATCCAATGGATTCTACCCTAATTCGTTTACCAAGATAAGGGTATCTATACCTGTGACCTTCCCTAATTTCTTTTACAAAAGTGCACTTTATGTAACATTTCTATTCTTCTTGTGTCAAGGATAACTGAAACTGATTGCTTAGTTTTTCTCATTTCGGTCACTCTATTGCCAATCTTTGTCTATAGATCTACGACCTTTTTTAAGATAAGGCATAGAAATTGGGATAGTTTTTTTAAAATTAGATTATCCCGGGATTAAGTTACTTCCTCTCATACCTTTTGTTATCGTTGAAAATAATTGATGGTTGCCCACCCTAGTAGTTTGCAGAATTGAATAGTGTAGGTTTGAGCGAGGAAAATGACCCATAACCAAAGAGTATACAGTGGTGCTTGACAGTGTTAAAAGCGAAAGTATCGATAAGCTTGATAGATTGTCTTGGGTGGGGACTTTGGGAAAGTAAAAAAGCCCTTCTTCAACAAAGAAGAAGGGCTTTTTTAGTAAGGCTATCAAAGGTTTGGACTATGATACGGCTTCTGATTCCTTGGGGAGGTATTGGGTAAGGGGGCAATTTCCACACCCAGCTTCTGGAAGATCCGTTCCTTCATGGATCTTATCAACTAAAGAGGCTACTGCTGCCCTTGAGTCGGCATATATATGCTC
>JAAELB010000054.1 GCA_024227155.1 Desulfobulbaceae bacterium | reverse complement strand
TATATGAACATATTCAAGAAGGAAACTCTTTCACCTCAATACGTGGATCTTGTTTTTTAGTTTTTAATAAGGTTTAACAAAAAAATGTGTTTAGTTTCTGGTTATAAAAAAACATTATATTGTTAGTTTTATTACACAATAAACATAAAAGATACAACTTTTTGCAGAATCATACACATGTAATAGCATAGCCACTTTTCCAAAGATTAGTGTTTTTGAAAAGTGATGAAAGATACCTACTGATTAAACAAAAATATGTTTATAGTCAGTTTAATAGAATTATTCAAAAACAGCATTAATTTCCAATCTAAGATTATCAATAAGAGATATTTATATATTGATAAAAATACTGTATTATCTTCCAAATCACTAAATCCTTTTCTTTTCACTGATGCAAATACCAAAAGAAGTCTAGCATTTGTCTACCATTGTTCAATATAGGATAGAATTGTTAAATTAGATACTAATGCAGGATTGATGAAGACTATATCACCATAGCCTTGACCTCATCTAACCATTGTTTAAATATGGCAGAGCTCCTAGCAATTAAGCAGTATTTATAAAAGCTAGACTGGGCACACTTCACCAAGCTCACAACACTAGCCTAAACTACTCCAAGCCACAGACCAATAGCTATTG
>JAAELB010000053.1 GCA_024227155.1 Desulfobulbaceae bacterium | reverse complement strand
GTGCCGACGTGCTCTCTCTGGACGCAGCGCTCCAGAACTCCTATGCCAAGCATGTCCTCGACGGCAAGACCCTTCCGTTCGCAATGCATGGCTTGTACTCCCTCCGCGCCTCCGTCCCGACCGGCAGCACTCTCTTCTCCCTGCCGATCGCTCGTGGCTTCACGCGGCTCTCGACAGTCTACATCACCTTCTGGGATGACACCGGGAAGTGGGTCAACGGCTTCTTCTGCCCCATGAAGAATGCGCAGAACATCAACGACACGGAGCAGGACACGTTCTCCTGGAACCTCACCATCGGGGCGGAGCGCAGGCCGGACTTCGACGTGGAGAGCGTCCAGGAAGCATATTACCGTCTCAGGCAGGCTCAGCTCATCCATCACGGCACGGACTCGTTCTCGATTACGTCGAAGAAGTACCAGCAATCTGAGTTCGTGGCTGCCCTGAACCTCGAGCGGTGCCCGGGGGGCGCAGCGCACTCGGGCGTCAACACCAGGGCCGGGAGCCAACTGACGATCAACCTCCGCAACACGAAGACCGTCACATCGGTGCACGTCGTGCTCCACTACGATCAGGTCGTGAACGTCTCGGCGGCAGGCGTCGAGGTGCTCGACTGATGAGTCGTGCCGTGTTAGGAAAATGCCGGAGGCTGTGTTCGCAGCTCTCATCGGTGTTGGGATCTCTCTCTTGAACAGATATGGCCTCCCGCGGCTTGACGGCTTTTGGCTCGAGAACTGTGCCAAGAAGCCAGAGGAGGAGGACGACTCCGATGACGACGGCTGCTCCCGGAGGAGGAGGAAGAGCCCGACCTCCTCAGAGTCTGCCGACGAGATGGGCGCGGCGTTCACGAGCTCGGTGAATCAGGAGATGGTACACTCCTCCTCGACCCACGTTCCGGACGGGCACTCATGAAAATGCCTCATCTCCTCGAGCTGTTCAGTGGCACGGGGTCCATGGGCCGATCCTTCAGCGCGCTCGGCTGGGAAGTGACGAGTGTCAGAGTGTAGATTGCGACAACCGCTCCGCCCCAAGCATCTGTATCGACGTCCTCGATTTCCATCCCGATATGCTGGATGGC
>JAAELB010000052.1 GCA_024227155.1 Desulfobulbaceae bacterium | reverse complement strand
TTGGCCGCGCTCTGTGCCGCCGGGGCTATCGGCAGCAGCCGCGGCAGCAACAGTGGCAACGGCAGCGGCAGCGGCAGCAGGCCAGCAGCGGCAGGCCAGCAGAAGCAGCAGCAGCAGCAGCAGCAGCAGCAGCAGCAGCAGCAGCAGCGGCAGCAGCAGCAGCAGCAGCAGCAATTGGGGCCCTCCGACTTTCGGATTTTCGGTCTGCGTTTCGGTCCCTCTTGGCCGGAATCGTGCCCAAAGGTCCCCGGATCCGGCTTCTCCGCACAAAGTTGTGCCCGAGACGGTATTGGATCTGACTGAACCCACGACTTGGTTGCTGCGGCTGCTGCTTGCTGCTGCTGCTGCTGCTGCTGCTGCTGCTGCTGCTGCTGCTCCGCTGCCGCTGGCTGCTGCTGCTGCTGCTGCTGCTGCTGCTGCTACTGCTGCTGCTGCTGCTGCTGCTGCTGCTACTGCTGCTGCTGCTGCTGCTGCTGCTACTGCTGCTGCTGCTGCTGCTGCTGCTGCTGCTGCTGCTGCTGCTGCTGCTGCTGCTGCTGCTGCTGCTGCTGCTGCTGCTGCTGCTGCTGCTGCTGCTGCTTCTGCTGGCTGCTGCTG
>JAAELB010000051.1 GCA_024227155.1 Desulfobulbaceae bacterium | reverse complement strand
TTTGAACGATTCCTTCGTCTCACATTTCCCGTTGCTCAAGGACGAGCGGCAAACTACAGGATTAACAGCACACAGTCAAGAAGAAAAAACATTATTTGTGATTTTTATTCTGGTTAAGATAAATCCAAACCTCATATACTATATAGAATATATTGGGCTCCCATACTGAATTGGTCAAATCAGGGGCTAATTTAAGGTGATAATGAAATCCTCATGTGATAAATAGGCACATTGAATTTTCAATTCCAAATGACTTATTCCATCTATCAATACAACTATGGTTTTTTCTTCAATAACATTTCTATTCTTCTTCTTACCCGTGGCTTTACTGGCTTACTATTGCAGTGGCAGGGCTAGAAACATAACGCTGTTGGCCATGAGTTTGTTGTTTTACTCCTGGGGTGAAGGTATTTATGTATTGGTGATGCTCGGTTCAATCTGGGTTAATTATTTTGCTGGAATTTACCTTCAGAAAAAACACAAAAAAACTGTCTTAACAGGTGCATTACTCTATAATTTTTCACTGCTCGGCATCTTTAAATATGCAAATTTTATCACTGATAATGTCAACACCCTTTTATCTCACGTACATATCAGTGCAATCCAATTAGATCCTGTCCATTTACCAATTGGAATTTCATTTTTTACCTTCCAGGCTGTTTCCTATATTATTGATGTTTATAGGGGGACTGTTCCACCTCAAAAATCTATTTTAAACTTAGGTCTTTATATTTCCTTATTTCCGCAATTGATAGCTGGTCCCATCGTCAGATATCATGATATTGCAAAATCGCTTCATTGGAGAAAGTTTCGTTCAGTTGATTTTTCCTACGGCATTGAACGGTTCCTTTTGGGCCTGAGTAAAAAGGTACTACTTGCAAATCCCTTAGGCCTTGTTGCCGATAAAATTTTTGCCTTATCTTCCTTTGATCTCAACAGTCCTGCGGCATGGCTAGGTGCACTTTGCTACACCTTGCAGATCTACTATGATTTCAGTGGCTATTCAGATATGGCCATAGGTCTCGGCAGAATGTTTGGTTTTCGCTTCCTTGAGAATTTCAACTATCCCTACATTTCAAATTCAATGCAGGATTTCTGGCGACGGTGGCATATTTCGCTGTCATCCTGGTTCCGAGACTACCTCTACATCCCGCTTGGGGGAAACAGAAAAGGCACTAGCAGAACTTGTGTCAATCTTCTTATTGTATTTTTTCTCTGTGGGCTCTGGCACGGTGCAAATTGGTCCTTTGTCTGCTGGGGACTCTTTCACGGTTTTTTTCTCGTTCTGGAAAGAACTAAAATTAAAACCATCCTCAATTCACTCTGGTTGCCAATCCGTCACGTCATTACCCTCACCATAATAGTTGTTGGATGGGTCATTTTCAGATCAGAAACTATCTCCGAGGCAATTTCATTTCTAGCCATTATGTTTGGCGCCACACAAGGTTCGGAGCGACAGCTTCTCTCAATTTATCTGGATCAAAAACTGTTCTGCGAATTTGGCTTTGCTCTGCTGTTTGCGACACCAATTTTTCCTCTGATTCAAAATTACTGTTTGACCATCACCCAACGATTTTCAAATGATACAATCAACTCACTTTCCCGACCTGTTATTGCAATGGCAAGACTTTCAGTTTTAACTGCTATCTCATATTTCACCATCATCAGTCTTAGCGCCAGTGCCTATAATCCTTTCATATATTTCAGGTTTTAATAAATGCGTGTGCGATTAACATTCCCTTCATATCACAACATCCTGATAACGCTATTCTGCCTATGCATAGGATTACCTTCGGTTTCAATGTTCTATTCAAAACCACGTATCTGGTCAGAAGCAGAAAAAAGGGTCCTTGCCCCCCCTCCCAAACAGCCGACCTCTTTGTCTGAACTTGTTCCATTTTTCTCATCTTTAGACAGTTACTTGAGTGATCATTTTGGATTTCGAGACTTCTTTCTACATCGATACCAGCGAGAACTGAAAAAAAGATTTGGCAAAGCCAGCATGCATCCCCATGTAATTGAAGGATTGGATGGTTGGTATTTTTACAATCATTTCGGTTTATTTCAGGACTTTTTAGGGCAAAGAGCTTTAACAGAACACCAACTCCGAAAATGGCAGGATCAACAACAAAAAAAGCAAAATTGGTTAAAGAAACATAATATTAAATATCTATATATAGTAGCGCCTAATAAACATTCAATTTACCCGAACTATCTCATGAAAAACAGCATGGAATTGAAAGGCGTTTCAAGATATGAACAATTATCAAATTACATTGAAAGCAAGTTCCCAGAATACCAGATCAACCTGCACCCGATACTACAATCCTCCCGGCACACCTCGCCTCTTTACTATAAAAATGACTCCCACTGGAATAAACTTGGAGCATACCTGGCCTTTCAAGCCATTTTTGACAGGATAGCACAGTGGTTTCCTGAAGAAAAATTTATTACCAATTTTGAATTTGCTGAGGATCAGACGGGAATAGGTGGAAACACCGGAGAGGGTGGTGATCTGGTACGATTAATACGCCAACAGCAAATCACAGAGACGTACCCTGAAGTACAAAAATTCCCTCAGTGTGGTTCATACACAATTGACATTCCGTATCCTCTGTCGAATGTCAGGCAACAGCCCGGATCGTACTCCTTCACCAGGAGTTGCCCAAAACGAAACCTTACGGCAGTGATTTTTAGAGACTCGTTCTTTGTACCCCTTGAACCATTTTTTTCGGAAAATTTTGCTGAGACTATCTATTTATGGAAGGGGTATGACCAGCAAAATATTATTGAACTTCTTGAATACCTCACTCCGGATATTGTGATTGAGGAGGTTGTAGAGAGGCATGCCTTTGATTCCCTGCAAACAAAAGATGACCAATGACACGCCCCTACCCGCTTCTATTCTCCCTCAAACTCCATCATTGCAAAAACCTTACAACCGGAAATCCGCTCTCTCCCTTTCAGGTCAGGAAGTTCGACAATAAAGGAACATTCAACAATTTCAGCACCGAGTTCCCTCACTAAATCTACAGTAGCGCCTATTGTCCCCCCAGTTGCAATGAGGTCATCAACTATCACCACCCTTTCACCATCACCAACACCATCCCTGTGAATCTCAAGTGTATCCGAGCCGTATTCAAGGTTATATGACTTCTCTATCGTCTCCGCCGGTAGTTTCCCTTTTTTTCTCACCGGAACAAAACCTATCCCCAATTTGTAGGCCAATACAGCCCCAAAGACAAAACCACGGGCGTCAATCCCAACAATTTTATCAAGATTTTGATCTTTGTAACGATCGTAAAGAACATCACATGATTCTTTAAATGCTTCCGGATCTTTCATTAACGTTGTTAAATCCCGAAATATAACTCCTTTAATTGGCCAGTCGGTAATGCTTCGTATCACCTTTTTTAAATCCATATTCACCCTCTATTATTCCTCATTAAAATCTTTTATGGCTTCAATGAGGAGATGCTTGACATTGTTTGCATTCTCATTAAATACCGCGAGAATCTCTTCCCAGGTCACAGGTTGCTCATCTTCTTTCCAGCAGTCATAGTCAGTAGACATTGCAACTGCGGCGTATGGGATTCCTGCCTCATTTGCAAGCATCGCTTCCGGAGCTGTGGACATATTGATCACATCCCCCCCCCATAATCGAAACATTTTTGATTCAGCAACAGTTGAGAATCTTGGTCCTTCGATAGTAACCACACATCCATTAGGATGAACAGCAAGCTTTAGTTCTCCTGCTTTTTCAAACAGCCTTAGACGTAATTCCTGATTAAAAGGATGGGCCATAGGCGTATGCTGAGGACCTTCTTCAAACGAATCAAAGAAAGTGTTTTTTCTAAATCTGGTGAAATCGATAAACTGATCTAAAATCACCAAATGTCCACGATCTATTTCCTTGCGAAGACTCCCACAAGCCGTTGTTGCTATTATATGTGTTACCCCCTGTTCTCTTAAGGCGTCAATATTGGCCCTGTTATTCACCTGGGTTGGGCTGAACTGATGTTCATTGCCATGCCGCGCAACTATAACAGCCTCAACTCCATTGATTGTGCCACACACCAGCGGAGATGATGGCGCACCAAACTTTGTCGTTACATTCTTTAATTGTGGTTCTTTTAAAATATCAGGGCTATCAAGTCCGGAACCGCCAATTACACCAATTTTAACCATGCTGTTGCTCCTTGTAGGATATTACTTATATAGTATCAATGAAATCAGTTAATCTATCTAACTCGGCCAGTGGCCGCAATGAATAATTTACTCCTCCATGTTACAGCAATTATCCCGAAGCAGATTTTCATTATCAACCCTGCTGTTATTAATCATTTTCCTTGACCAGAGTAGCAAAGCCATCGCCTATAAAGTGCTTGATCCTGCAGTTGATCTTCCTATCTTCGCAGACTTGATAAGGTTTACTCTAGTATTCAATCACGATGGATTCCTTGGCATTCTCAACGGGACCACAGAGTCAGTTCGTTTTATATTGCTGGTGATTGTTGTTGCACTTACTCTTTGTTGCTGTCTTGCCTGGCTGTTTTGTTATCCCAATGCGCTACAGAGTCGTTACTTATTTCAGATGATTTTTATTGTTGCCGGGGGGACAGGTAACCTTTTAGACCGGTTACTTCACAATGGCGGAGTGATAGATTTCATTAGTTTAGGAGTGGCTTCATTTCGAACAGGTATTTTTAACCTTGCAGACCTGTTCGTCCTGTTCGGTTCCTTTGGGATTGGGCACTGCCTTGTCAGCGGCAAATAGTAGCTAAACAAAGAGCAACAGGATCTTTTTGCTTGTGAGCCCCAGAGGTTTCATCCCGTCTCCACTTTTTTCCCGAGCATTTCATTGCATTTTCTTGTATTAGTTGATGTTCTCCATTTTTTATCCTTTCCTCGCTAAAGAGGAAAAGGCCTCCACACACAACACATATACAATTCACGGAGTTTACAATGCTAAAAGTTGGTTTTATCGGTTGGCGGGGAATGGTCGGTTCAGTTCTTATGGAACGGATGCGTGATGAAAGCGACTTCCAAGGTTTTGAGCCTGTATTTTTCACTACCTCCCAGGCGGGCCAGAATGGCCCAGACGTTGGCTCAGGAAGCAAACCCCTTGAGAATGCAATGAACATCGAGCGACTGGCAGAAATGGATATTATTCTTTCCTGTCAGGGCGGAAGCTACACCACAGCAGTGTATGAACAACTGCGCTCCAAATGGGATGGCTACTGGATTGATGCGGCATCAACACTGCGGATGAAAGAAAACTCCATTATTGTACTCGATCCTGTCAATCGTGACGTTATCGACAAAGGCCTTCAAGAGGGAGTGAAAGATTACATAGGTGGCAATTGTACCGTTTCTCTCATGATGATGGCTCTTGGCGGACTACTGGAAAAGGGCCTTGTTGAATGGGTTAGCAGCATGACCTACCAGGCAGCAAGTGGTGCTGGTGCCAAAAACATGCGTGAACTCATTACACAAATGGGAGAAATTGAAGGCGAAGTCAAAGAGTTGCTTGCAGATCCATCATCCGCCATCTTAGATATAGATCGCAAAATCACTGATAAGCTTAACGACCCTACTCTTTCAACAGATAACTGGGGAGTACCATTGGCTGCAAGCCTCATCCCATGGATTGATATTCCCGTTGACGGTGGCCAGTCAAAAGAGGAATGGAAAGGTGTCGCCGAAACAAACAAGATCCTGGGGAACAGCAGTGATGAAATGATTCCCATTGACGGCCTCTGTGTTCGCGTAGGGGCGATGCGTTGTCACTCCCAGGCATTTACGATCAAACTCAAAAAAGATATACCTGTTGACGAGATTGAGAAAATCTTAGAAAGCCACAATGAATGGGTCAAGGTCATCCCTAATGAGAGAGAAATCACCACCCAACAACTCACACCCGTGAAAGTATCAGGAACACTCTCCGTACCTATAGGCCGCATCCATAAAATGAACATCGGCCCCGAGTACCTCACCGCTTTTACAGTGGGAGACCAACTCCTGTGGGGAGCTGCTGAACCTGTACGGAGAATGTTGAAAATCATTCTCCAACACCTGGGTTAGAAGTTATACATTCCAACCACAGTTACGGGCCGTCATGTATTTGCAGACGGCCCTTGTCATTTCCCCATTAAAATCAGTACGCCCCTATGGATATGCCAATGAAAATCCTCGCTCTTTTTGGCACCAGACCAGAGGCCATAAAAATGGCCCCCGTTGTCAATGAACTGTCCATGGATCCATTTTTCCAGATCAAGGTGTGCGTTACCGGACAGCATCGCAAAATGCTGGATCAGGTGCTTGAGTTTTTCGAAATCACACCGGATTTTGATCTTGACATAATGAAATTCGATCAAGACCTGTACGATATAACCAGCAGGGTATTGCTAGGCCTAAGGGAGATATTCAAATCTTTTAAGCCGGACATGGTACTTGTACATGGAGACACTACAACTTGTTTTGCGGGTTCTCTTTCCGCTTTTTATGCACAAATTGCTGTGGGTCATATTGAAGCGGGATTGCGCACCGGTGATCTTCTGGCCCCCTACCCCGAAGAAGCAAACCGGTCTCTAACCAGCAGGTTGACACACATCCATTTTGCACCAACAGAATGGAGCCGCAATAATCTCCTTGAAGAAAATATTCCTGCAAATACCATTTTTGTAACCGGCAATACCGTGGTCGATGCCCTGCTCGTTGCAAAAACAAAAGTAGATCAGCATCAGGACTGGTCTTTCCACTGTTATGGTACTGCAAGAACCATAGTAGAGGCGAACAAGCCTTTTGTACTCATTACCGGGCATCGGAGGGAGAATTTTGGCGGCGGTTTTGCCAGCATCTGTGGGGCTATATTAGAACTTGCCAATCAATATTCTGATCTCCATTTCATTTATCCACTACACCTTAACCCCAACGTCCAGAAACCAGTACAGCAACTGCTCAATCAGCAGAGCAATATACACCTGATCAGTCCACTCGATTACCCTCCCTTTGTCTACCTTATGAGTCGATGTCTGTTTATCATGACCGACTCAGGCGGTATCCAGGAAGAGGCCCCATCGCTCAACAAATCGGTACTGGTCATGCGAGAAACAACAGAAAGACCGGAGGCCATGCAAGCTGGTACTATTCTGCTGGTCGGTACGAACAAAGATAAAATCATCATAGAGGCTGGTAAGCTTATTAAGCAAAACAAGACAATAAGTGAAGATCCAAAAGTCACAAATCCCTATGGGGATGGTAAGGCCTCGGTTCGAATAAAAAATATTCTGAAAAAGTGGTATACGGGGGAGACAGAAAACTAACCCTTCTGAAAAGAGTCGGACAAATGTAAGCTTTACACATCAAGGTAGTTCAACAGCAGGCTCTCCACGACTTCGTCTTTATGTTGTTCATCGCTCAAATTAAGCACATAGTGGTCTTGATCAAAAAGAGGCTGACCTCGCTGAGTCGTTGTAACAATAAGTTTTGGCCTATCAATATTTAACGTCTCTTCCAGTACCATCCCTATTCTTCCGTCAGCAAGCTGCACGAAGGTTCCTGGAGGATAAAGGCCAACTATTTGAATAAAGGTGGCAAGTAAGGCAGGATGAAAACCGCCCTTATCCTGCAACATTATAGAGTAGGCTTCCCTAGGTTCCATCGCGCTTTTATAGGGTCTCACCGCGGTGAGAGCTTCGAATACATCACAAATTTGTAACAAGGCAGTAACAGGATGTCGAATGGCCCAGGCAGGTTGGTTGGGATAACCTCCCCTGTCAAAACGGAGATGATGCCCCCAACAGGCCGCAAGGGCAATGGGTGAAATATTTTTCTGCCCCAAAAGAATTTCTGTGCCATCATTTGGATGCTCTTTTACAACCGCATACTCCTCCTCTGTCAGTTTGCCTTTTTTCATGAGGATTTCATCGGGAGTTTTGCATTTCCCAATATCGTGCAGAAGGGCTGCAGTTCCAATAGTAAGAAGATCCCGGTCCTGCCAGCCCATTTTTGAACCTACCCAAACAGCTAAGGAGGCGACCCGGACAGAGTGCCCCACAGTATAACTGTCATAATCAGGATAATGCACATATTGCATCACATCTGCAAAATTTGATTGAACATATTTCAACATAAATTCACTTACAGACTGTGTTCTATCCAAATCGAGGGCGCGATCAAAAGCAGCATCCCCGTAAGAAATAGAGACGACGTCATAAAGTTCCTGAAAAAGGACAGTCGGAGATCCCAGCGACTCGGAAATCGTTTGCCCTTCCCATGGGCTATGGACTCCACTTGGACGTTGGTCAAAGCCGCCTTTAAATAGATCACCCAAACCGATCTTCGAGATTCCGTATTTTAGAAGCAATGCCCTTGCATCTGATAGTTTTCTGGCAGGAATATTCCTTAACGCTGTGATGTCAAAAAAATTTCTCAATTCAGAGATGGTGATACCCTGCTGGAGAGAGAACCCTCCACAATGAAATTTATCCGCCAGCTGTATCAGTGGCTTCCCCGTAACCGAAGGACCAAAAACCCGTTTACCGTCAAAAATAAAATTGCCCTCATATATGCCTATAAACAACTCTTCGGCACTGGTCAGGGCGCAATAATCATTAACCAGATTAACGACATCTAAAGCGTAAGAATTTACCCTCGGATGATCGGAGTAGTACAATTTTCTGTTAGCAATCCCTTTGCTTAATAACAGAACAATGTGACTAAATTTTTTTAAGGCTTTACTCTGCATCTCAAATTAACTTTGATACCGTTTTACGCTGCAGTTTATCCAGTGAAGCTTTGGCAGCTTTTCTGCATTTTCGCGGCCATAAATACAACACCCGATGCTTCCGTGTACCAATAATTTCCCCCAACAATTCCTCGGTCCCTTTGGCATAAAATAATGATGTTGAAGCAATCATCTCCTCTATGTTTTCTTCACTGCCAATATCCCCCTTAATACCATCCAGATGTGTAGTTATAAGCTCCCCTGCAGCCATACACAAAGACAGAGGTGGTTCTTCATGGTGGGCGTGAAGCAAATACGTTTTTATAAACTGAAGATGTTCTTCACGTTGTATATCCAATATAGGTCCTACTATTTTGATAAGCTTATCCTGAGGCTTATCTATAAGTTGCGTCAAAACATGTTCTGCGACGGCGTTGCCAATGGATGATTCCAGGAGAAAACCAAAAAGAGGATAAGAAAAAATAAACTTGGGGTTAAAATAATTGGGACTAAAATTGGTCTTGGTGCAGACATCCAACTCCTGAAAATACAACTGCATAGAAGCCATTCCTGCAAGAGACATCGCTGAAACCCTTTTAGTAGCTTCAAAAAACTGTTCATCACCCGCCTCAGCCCCCACGGTGAGTAGCTCGTTGAGCAAATACGGCCAAAGAAAACTTTTATGCGACCCGGGAAAAACATCGTATAAATCAATAAAAAAGCTCAGGGCGGAATCAGGACCATGCACGCGTAACTGGCTACTAATTACCTTCAATAAAGTATAAAGACTGCCGAGCTCTCTCTCTTCAGTAAGAGATGTTAAACCCGCTAAAAGGACCTGTCTTTCCCTGTCAGATAATGAGCTTGACAATAGAGCCTCAATGGAAAGGCACAAGCGATTCTGCAACTCATTATCTGTTGCAGAGATATAGAGTTGTAGATGAATCGAAAGTTGTTCACTACGATCCACCCTTGTCAATTTACCAAGCACCTTAAGAGGAACGCTATTTTCATAGATAAATTTTTTCAACTCCTTAAGCGAAATTACAGCGCCATCGTATCGCCTGCCAGTTTGTTTTCTCGGTTGAATTTTTTCAGCTGTTAACGGGGCAATTTTTTTTGACTTTTGCTGTTGTTGATCGTCCAAATGAGTCAACAGGATTTCAATTGCTTTTTTTGATTTTTCGTCTTGAAGCCCCCTTCCAAGGCTTTCAAAAATTGAGGAAATGACGTTAATATCAGCTGGAGCATCCACCTTTGCCCCACCTCTCTTCTCTTTAGGTTTGGCTGAAAATGTTTCAACGAGTAAGGCTTGAACATCATGCCATGTTGCATGGGGAAAAGCGGAAAAATCTATTTTTTTTCTCTGTTTGGGTTGAGATATTTTTGTAAGTAGCTCTCGACACAGGTCAATATCTGACTCAGTCAGCCCCTGTGCTGACAAATTTTCACAAATAATGTTTATGGTTGTACGATTACCTTCTTCATCCTCTTCATTATCTTCCGCAAAAACAGTATCTGTTCCTACCAGAAACTCCTGTTGTCGTACAATTATTGTTTTCGGCAGCTCTTCACTACTGAAAAGGACAAAACCCTGTCCACCCTCAATATCCATTCGCCATGAGAGAAGTTTTTTGACAAATTGCTGTAAATGATCTTGACTTACACTTTTATCAATTGTCAGTCCATTAATACCAAGATCGAGGAATAATTTACGCAATTCAATTAAAGCAGTATAATCCATACTGACCGCTTGCTTTTCCACCAGGAAATTATTTTGATCAAGGGACAATTCAATTGATTGTTGTCCAGGTGCTACATAGTGCAGTTTTTCTTTAAAGGTATCAACTACTTGCTCCAACAGCGCATGCCCTCCAGGATAATAAATACTTATCTTAAAAATACGGCTCAACGACTCTACTATGGAGGTAGCAGTTTCGATAGTACAATGAGGTTCAGTATTTTGTGTCTGGCTGGTGGCTGTCATGTGGCAATCACGTTACTACAGTCAATTTCATTTGACTTCATACTGATTTAAGCCGCTTTTTCCGCATCTTCTTCCCAAAAAGCGTCTTCCTGGCAATTGATTTTTTTTATCAATTTTTGGCATGTTGTTGAGGTTACTTTTGCAAAACCTTCTTCTAATAAAATATTAACTTTTTTTAACGTGCAGTCATTGTGTTGTGCAATATGATTTTTAACAATTGCCCAGCATGTTTCTATAGGTTGGAGCTCAGGATGATACGGGGGAGTTCGTAAAACAGTATGCCCATGCTGGCGGGCAATGTTGTCGATGAGAAATTCTGGCTTTGGAGCAAGCCGAGAACACAAGTCAAAAAGTTCCGATTTTAACATATCACTTGTCCAAGGATATTGATTGTCGGATAGCCATTCGCGCAACCTTTTCACAGAATGGCCTCTTTTAGGAAACGCTTCTTCTGCAAGAACATTGTGGTAGGCTGCGTTGTCCATAATAATTAACGAGTTTTCTGGTATGTTTTTGAGCAGTTGTTCTTGGAACCACTTGGAAAAATTGTTCCAATTCATATTCGCATGATAATCGCCAGTTTTTTTAGACGCCTTAAAGACAAGCTTTGAACATGGTACCCAGCCGTCATTTGTTATTGCATTTACAATGACCAGACGATCCCCTTTCCCGGTAGGTTTCCCCAAAACAACACCATCTTCTTCGAGATACCACGTGTTATCATTTGAGTGGTTTTTGTTAATATACGATTCGTCTAAATATACTTCAGGTCGAATAATGCCCTTGCCATCACGGTTTGAGCGCTTTAACCGTAAGTATCGCCTTCGCATCATTACAATTCTCTCACTCTCTTTCAGTTGTGCAGAACGAGTTCCTCTACCAAACTCAAAACCCCACCTTTGCAAAGCTCTCCATAAGGTAGTGTGGGCAATATCCTTACAGTGAAGTTCATCCTGCATAAAGTTACGAATAATTTCTACATTAACTTGGTCACCGCTCCTGTTGGCTCTACGAATAAATTGGCGAACATGTGGTTCTACGCCAGTTTCTAAACTGTATGAAGGTCGTCCGCGTTGCGGAAAATTACTAAAACTTAACCCTTCGTCACCCTTTTTATTAAATGCTGCCATAATTACTTTTACGGTAGATTCGCTTATATCAAGGGCAGAAGCGGTGAGCTTGCTTGCTGGTATTTTTGCTAATTTTCCAGAAGTTTTTTTATTGACGTCAAAGAAATGTTTGACATTAACAACCATTTTTCTCATTTCTGGGGTAAATTCAACACCCTGAAAAGACATATTCAGCCTCTGTGTTTTTATGATATATCAAAACGAATTCAACTTATTTTGATAGTACCATAGGCACGTGAAGTCTGTCAATT
>JAAELB010000050.1 GCA_024227155.1 Desulfobulbaceae bacterium | reverse complement strand
CTCTGTAGTATTGGCTGTAGTGCATTGGACCGACCTGAGCTCAAATATTACTGATTCTTTGATATCCATGGAGAATGTAGTGCTCATTAGTCTCCTTTATCCGATATTGAAGATCTTACACGAGTTCGCCCATGGTTATATGGTGAAAAAGTGGGACGGTGAAGTGCATGAAATGGGTATAATGTTGTTGGTGTTTATGCCTATTCCATACGTTGATGCTTCTGCATCGCTGGCGTTTCGAGACAAATATAAACGTATGTTGGTGGGCGCGGCTGGGATCATGGTTGAATTGTTTGCCGCCGCTCTTGCATTGTTAGTCTGGTTGAATGTAGAGCCAGGAATGGTTCGATCTGCACTGTTTAATATTATGTTGATTGCGGGGATTTCAACACTGCTTTTTAATGGAAATCCGCTTATCAAGTTTGATGCCTATTACGTCTTAGCTGATTATTTAGAAATACCAAACCTTGCCCAACGAGGTAGTCAGTATGTTGGTTACCTTTGTAAAAAATATCTTCTAGGGGTGGAGCAGGCTGAATCAAATACAGAGGAGGCCGGAGAAGCTCGATGGCTACTTTTTTATGCGATAGTTTCCTTTATATATAGATTGTTTTTGTCAATTCGAATCATCTTGTTTGTAGCGGGTAAGTTTTTTATAATCGGTATGTTGCTTGCTTTATGGGCTGGATATGGAATGTTAGTAGCCCCTTTGGTCCGGATAGTCACATATTTGTTAAGGGATATACATATGCGAAAAAAACGCAGGCGAATATTTTTTGCGGTGGTAGTGCCAATAACTTTGTTTATCTTCGGGCTTGTCGCTGTTCCTGTCTCTTATAACACCTATTGTGAGGGAGTAACATGGGCTCCGGAAGAATCTCAAGTTTATGCTGGAGCCGATGGTTTTATAACTGAAATACTTACCTCAAGTGGGAGCATAGTCGAACCGGGAAGTCATCTCGTGCAAATCGAAGACCCGGATGTAGATGCAGAGGTAGAGGTTTTAAATGCTCGACTTAGCGAATACCATGTACGTTATGAAATGGCTTTACAAGTAGACCGCTTTGAATCGGCTCTTATTAAAGAGGAAATAGGGCGAATTGAAGCAGAACTAGCCAGGGCCAATGAGCGTAAGCAATCGCTGCTCGTAAAATGTTCGATTTCCGGTTTGTTCGTATTAGAGAATGAATCTGACCTCTTGGGGCTATATGTACGGCGGGGAACACTACTCGGCTATGTTCTAGATCAGGATAAAATGCGGGTACGAGTTGTGGTGCCTCAAGCCGATATTGAGCAAGTTCGATCGGATATCAGACGGGTTGAAGTTCGAATAGCTGAACAAATTGAGAAAATCATTCCGGCAACGGTGATTCGTGAAGTCCCAGAAGCCAGTGATATCTTGCCCAGTATGGTTTTGAGTTTAGAGGGTGGTGGCCCATTTGTTCTTGATCCACGTAGTTATGATAAATCACGTACCTTGGATCGACTTTTTCAATTTGATATTAAATTGTCAGATTACCCCATTGATAAGGTTGATGAGAGAGTATACGTACGTTTTGAACATCAACCTGAACCATTAACCTGGCGTTGGTACAGAGATATCAGGCGGCTGCTGTTAAGCCGTTTTGCCCTGTAGGTATAAAAAATGGCTTTTGATTTTAATCTAGTATCTCCACCTGCGACACATGATATCCGTCCTGAAAAACTGGATTTTCGTTATACCCCACTGGAGGACTTTGCTCATACCCTACGTGGTTGTTTGAGTAAAGTTTTTACAAAGCGTGGAGTGGTGGAAAAGATGGTGCGGGATATTGAAGATGCCGGTTCCCTATATAGCCTGATGAACGACAAGCAATTGGACACAGAGGTCGATGATATACGAATTAAATTGTATACAAAAGGTATTAAGTTAGAGCTCGTGTGTGCTAGTTTTGCCCTTATTCGTGAATTTTCTGACCGGGTCCTTGGTATGCGTCATTATCAAACTCAGATAAGGGGTGGACTTGTCATGCTACAAGGACAAGTTGCAGAAATGGAGACTGGTGAAGGGAAGACGCTCACTGCTACATTGCCAGCTATAACTATGGCTCTTGCTGGTGTCCCTGTGCATATTATAACTGTAAATGACTATCTCACCTCTCGGGATGCGGAGAGTATGAGGTCGCTTTTTCAAGCACTGAATGTGAAAACAGGATGTATTGTTCACGGATTAACTCCTATAGAAAGACGTAGGGCATATGATTGTGACGTTACCTATGTAACAAATAAAGAAATTGTATTCGATTATCTTCGAGATCGTCTAACCCTTGCTGACAGAATCGACCCTGCACTTCTTCAAATGGAATATCTACATAGTAAAAAACAGAGAAGTGGGCAGGTATTATTACGTGGTTTGCATTTTGGCATAGTTGATGAGGCAGATAGTATTCTCATCGATGAGTCACGTACACCACTTATTATATCTGGCAGTAATGGTGGCGATGAAGAAAAACAGTTTCTTCAAGAGGCAATGGATTTGGCGAAAATATTAATTGAAAAAGATGATTTTGTGTTGGATCTTGCCAGCCGTAGATTACAATTAACATCGCAAGGAAAGCAGAGAGTCGAGAGGGAAGTAGAATCCCTGGGACCTTTGTGGAAAGGTATGGTAAGACGGGAGTCTACTGTTCAACAAGCACTCACAGCACTCTATTTATTTCATCTTGATGAACAATATCTTCTTCGTGATGGGAAAATTCAAATCATTGATGAGTTTACTGGACGAGTGATGGAAGACAGGTCTTGGGAGCAGGGTTTACATCAACTTATAGAACTTAAAGAAGGGTGTGAGTTGACTAAGAGGAGAGAAACTTTAGCAAAAATCAGCTATCAAAAGTTCTTTCGAAGGTATTTACGAATTTCGGGAATGACCGGGACAGCAAGGGAGGTTGCAGGTGAGTTTTGGTCAGTGTATCAACTACCAACTGTTAAAGTAGCACCACATCGAAAACTTATCAGAAAACAACTTCCCAGCAGAGTTTTCACAAATCTCGAAGAGAAATGGCAAGCAGTGGTTGAGCGAGTGACTGAATTGCACCAACTAGGACGGCCGGTCCTTGTAGGAACACTGACGGTTTCTGCTTCAGAGCACTTGTCTAATCTTGTTAGAAAGAAAGGCTTGGAGCATCAGGTCCTAAATGCAAAACAAGATGCTGCTGAAGCTGAGGTTATCAGTAAGGCTGGAAATATAGGTGTCATAACAATTGCTACCAATATGGCAGGACGGGGAACTGATATCATTCTTGGAAAAGGGGTGTCATTTTTAGGAGGGCTACATGTAATCTCCACCGAATGTCATGAAGCAGCAAGGATTGATCGGCAATTGGCTGGACGCTGCGGTCGCCAAGGTGATCCCGGCAGCCATGAAGCGATCCTTTCCCTTGAAGACTTTCTTCTTGAAGGAAATAGAGGGGGGATATTTGTTCAATTATTAAAAAAAATTGGGAGTTCGTCTATATTGGGACAAAGACTCTGTAAGTTAGCAATACTTTATGCTCAAAAGAGCATAGAAAAACAGCATGGAAATATGAGGAAAGAGCTTTTTCGCCAGGCTCAGAATCAGGGTGATTTGTTATCTTTCTCAGGTTCTACTGAATAACCTAACAACGGAGGGTTGTATGAAAGTATGGTGGTTAATGATACTGTCGTTTGCAGTATGTAATCCTGTGATTGCAAACGAAGCGCTGCCTCCCTTTGATGGTCTTGTTGAGCCAAAAGAATTGGTAGATTTTAGTAGCCATGTGCCCGGAGTTCTTGAGGAGGTGAAAGTAGAGCGAGGTGCCTGGGTGAAGAAAGGGCAGGTGTTGGCTCGCCTCAAGTCAGGAGTCAATAAGGCAATGGTCGGTGTAGCTCTGGCAAGGGTTGAGTTTGCAAAAAGAAAATTAGTAAGAAATGAGCAGTTATATAAGAAAAAGCTTATATCAATCCACGCTAAGGATGAACTTGAAACTGAGATTCAATTAGCTGAACTGGAGTTGGTAGAAGCCAAAGAACGACTAGATTTACGGACTATCAGAAGTACCATAAATGGTGTGGTTGTTGAACGATTGGGAGCTCCTGGTGAGTATGTTGGAGAAGAGCATTTTATTACTGTTGCTCAAATTAACCCCCTCATTGTGGAGTTGGTTGTACCCGACGAGTACTTAGGGGCAATTAAGGTTGGTGAAATTGCAAATGTCGAGATTCACAAACCTGTGGAGGTTAGCTCTTCAGCTAAGGTTATCGTCGTAGATAAAGTGATCGATGCCGCAACCAGCACTTTTGGCATACGTTTAGAATTGCCAAACCCTAAATTTAAATTGCCTGCTGGGGTGAAATGTAAGGTTGTTTTTTGAGGCGAAAACTATTCTGACACAGAGGAAAAGCTTCCTACCGTGGCTTTACATCCAGCTAATAACCCAATCTTTTTCTTCTTCTGTAAATCTGATTTTGTACTCTTCCAATTCTTTCATTATTGGTTCGTAAATCTCTTTTACAGTTGGGATATGTACTCCTGTAAGACCGGAAATCTTACCCGTTAACAACATCTTTGCAGCAATAGCTACCGGCAGACCGACCGTAATAGACATGGCTGTATGGATATTGTCTTCACCATAAACAATCATCGAAGAGTATATTTTTTTGATTTCAGCATTCAATTCATAAACAAATTGATGTTGCATCACGATCATATCGATATCATCTGAGTCTAACGACAATTTTGATACCAGCAACTGCTGTAAAATTTCAGCAGGAGTCGCTTTTTCAAGCCCGATTACTTCATCGCTAAAAACACCTAACCAGCGCAGCTTATACATCATAGCGCTATCTTCATCGACACCCAGGTAGTCAGCAACTTTTTGTTCCACAGGTTTTTCTACGTTATAAGGCAAGTAGGAGTTAATAAACTGGCGGTAAGTGACATTTTTAGAATTGTTAAAAATATAATCATCACTCGTCATTCCAAGCTGCACAAACGCATTCCAGGCCTTGCAAAACCCGGGGCGACGAATGGTTCCACGGAATATAGTTTTAACATCCTCTAAACCATAAATACTCTTATAACTGAGGGAGTCACGATTAGGGTACGCCTCAAATTCACCTAGATCCAATACGTTAATCCTTTCGTACCGCTCAAATAGTTTGTTGTATGGAATGTATTTGTACCTGCCGTTGTGCAAAAACTGGGAGTTACCCTGTCCTGCTAAAACTACATTTCTTGGGTTCCAGGTAAATTTGTAGTTCCAGGGGTTATTGTCATATTTGGGAGCTACCAGCCCGCCTGTATTCGATTCAAACTCAATAATTTTCCCGCCTTTCTCTTTTATTCTGTCAATAATCTGCATAGCGGACATATGGTCAATGCCCGGGTCTACCCCAATCTCATTAAGCATAATAATGCCTTTTTCTTTGGCCTCTCTGTCCATGGCTCTGACCTCTTCTGAAACATAAGAAGCGGTAACCATATTTACCGCATGTTTTAAGCAGGCTTTGGCGACAATATGATGAAAGGTAGCTGGGAGCATAGAAATAACTAAGTCAGCATTTTTCACTTCCTGGTCTACTTGGTTTTGATTTTTTACATCAAAAACAAATGCTTCACCGTTTTTGTGCCCGGCAATCTTTTGCTCACATAACTCAAGAGAAATATCACCTAGCTTTATGAGCCAGTTAAATTCTTGCGAATGACTGATCATATATTTTATCAGACTTGAAGCGGATAATCCTGCACCTAATATGAGAACTTTTTTCATGATAATCTTTCCTTGTAGCAAAGTGGACTCAGACTCATCCCCCGGATACCGGAGTAAGAACTGTAACTGTATCACCATCTCTCAGTAATGAGTTCTCTTCGCACCGTTTGCCGTTAATCAAGACAAAACGCTGAACCTCTTCTGGAATATTCAATACAGCGAGTAGATCCGTAGCTGTCGCCCCTTGGGATAGTTCCTGGTTGAAAACATTCCCGTCCGCCGGGGAGTAGCTCTCCAAGTCGCCATAGAGTTTGACGTTGACTAACATCCGACCGGTTACTTTTATAAGGCCTAAACTTGCAAGCTTTTCAGGTGTAGGGACACCATCGGGCGTCCATTCCCTCACCTGATAATAGTCATCAAGCATCTCCTCCAGATGGCAAACGTGCCCTTTCGCTGGTCCAGCCGGCATAGGTTCTTCGGTCAGGCGTTTGGGGAGACTATCATCTTTTCGGGTAAATCCAGCTTTTACAAGATACATCCTTTCGGCATTGATGATACGCTGACCAGCCTCCGACAGCTCTTTGAGGGTATAGTCAGCTCCCGTTACGGCGTTCATATATTCAAGTATGCCAGTAGGGGCAATTTCCAGATCCTTCTCCACAAGATTACGGACTGTGAAAAATATGCACAAACCTGCTGAGTCAATGATTGCAGAGTGATCCTGAAAGGCTTGGGTAGGGCGAGCCTTACCTTTCCACTCAAGAGGATCCATTGGTTTGGGAATACCAAACAGCTCGAAATACGCAGGATCACCTCGCATGTGGGAGCCACCTATGGGACTCGTTGCATAGGCCAGGCCCATCGCCTGGGCCCCCCGGGGTTCATAGCCTGGAAATTCCTGTTTCTTGGATACCATGGCAAGCTCCGGATGTCCGCAACTCTCGGCCAAACGATAGCTCCCCTCTGCCAGTCTGTCACCAAAACCCTCACGGGTGCCGGTCAGGCGGGTCAACTCCACTAAGGCATCACCATCACCCCACTGGAGGGTGCGACCAATTTCCTCTTCAGAGAGAAATCCCCGTTCAACCAGATCCATAGCGCAGGCAACGGTTGCCCCCATGGTAATGGTGTCCATGCCAAGTTCATTACACAGGTAGTTCGCCTTCAGCACCGCTGGCAGGTTGTCAATCATGCAGTTGGAACCCATGGCATAGATTGTCTCATATTCCGGTCCTTCTCCCTGCCCGGCATATTTGTGGTTCTCAACCTTAGTCTTCCGCCCGCATCCTATCGGGCAACTAAAACAAGCGGAATTTGTCACCAAATATTTTTTCGTCAGTTCACGGCCATCAATAGCCTCCCAGCCGTCGAACATCCCTTGCTGCCAGTTCTTAGTGGGTAACACACCTAAATTTTGAGTAGCCATAACCACACCGGCAGTGCCATTGACCCTGAGGCCGATGGGGGTCACTTTTGCCTCTTCGTTAAACTGACCTAATATCTTGCGGTTAAATGCCTTAAAACGCCCTTCATCCGCTATGGGAATTTTCCCTTCACCCCGAACAACTATCGCCTTGAAATTCTTTGATCCCATGACGGCACCGACGCCTGATCGCCCTGCCGCACGGTCCTTATCGTTCATTATGGAGGCGAATAAGACCTTCTTCTCGCCGGCAGGGCCAATGCAGGCCACTTTCGCCTTCGCCTCAGTCTCCACCAACAGGCTGTCTGTAGTCTCATGAGTGGTCATCCCCCACAGGTGGTCGGCGCTACGTAACTCGGCTTTACCCCGATCAATCCATAAGTAGAGAGGTGTCTTCGCACGTCCTTCAATAACTACCGCATCAAACCCGCTGCGCTTGAGCTCCGTAGGGAACTTACCGCCTGAATTGGAACAGGTGATCCCTCCGGTTAATGGTGATTTGGTCATCACCATGTAGCGTGCCCCAGTGGGGGCTCCAGTTCCCGTCAGCGGCCCTGTTGCCATAACCAAGAGATTTGAGGGAGACAGAGGATCGCATTTCGGATCCAACTCTCTGTTCAAAAACCAAGTCCCCAGTCCTCTGCCACCGATATAATCTTTTGCGACTTTAGGGTCCAGGTCCTCTATCCGGATCGTCCTTTTCGTGAGATCGACCCTCAGAATTTTCCCTCTCCATCCAAACATATGCTTCTCCTTGCTAGTTAAAAGACTGTTCATTACAGAAGTAGTGTCAGATTCTATATATGAGTACTTGGCCCTATCGAATCACCATGGAACTATATTTATGTTGCTATCGCGGTAGCAACTATATATTATCGTATGCAAAGAGTTCCTGTCAACGTTAATCGAACGTCATAAAGCTCCGTAGTGTTCAGCGAGGGATCAATCCAGGTATCGGCCATTGACGCTACTGTTAGGAGCAGGGTATCTTGTCACTACTCACAGGAAGGAACAACCCTCAACGTACGTTGATAATTTAAAAACAGTTTGCTCTTTATAAATCTTATGAACGAAGCTAGTAAATTACTGGAGTTTGGCTTTACACAATATGAAGCTGCCTGCTACTTAGCGCTGGTGGCCGGGCACCCCTCTAATGGATCTCGTTTGAGCAAGGCATCAGGCGTGGCCCGTTCTCGCATTTACGACGTGCTCCGCAACCTGACCCGCAAGGGGTTCGTCTTTGAGGTTGAACCGGGCCAATACGTGCCTTTACCTCCCAATGAATTGAAAAAAAGGATTCAAAGCAGGTTTGAAACCAACTTGTCAATTCTGGAGTCTCAGTTTGAGACCTTTTCGTCAAAAAGTAATTATGAATATCTCCTGACTCTTCAGGGTTATAGTAGTGTAATGGAGAAAGCCAGGGATATAATTATCAACGCGCAGCAAGAACTTTATGTGCGCCTGTTTCCAGAAACGGGGCATGAACTCAAAAAGCATCTGGAGGATGCCTCGGCCAGAGGAGTGGGCATTCGGTATATCACCATGGGCGATATACCCCTAAGTTTTGATTGCCAGATCATCCATCCAGGTCCGGATGGAATCCGAGAAAAAATTGGCGGCGAGTCCGTTGACATTATCGCCGACAAGAAAGAAGCCCTTGTAGGTATTTTTGAAGAGGGCCGAAGCAACTCCTCTCCTATAATCTGGACCCGCAATAAATGGTTTGTCATCGGCAATCGGGACAGCCTGCGCCATGATTTCTACCACTATTTTCTCGATAAGGTGTACGACAGAAATGAACCTTTATCGAAAAGAGAGCAACAGATCTACTCCTTTATCAAAGCCGACGATTGAACTTTGTTTCGCAACAATCAGAGCTGACAGATGGGAACAAACTCATATCAGTATGAGGAAGAAAAAGTGCCGCCATATAATAGTTCATAAAATTGACATTATCCGACAGCTCAAGGTTTGTCATAAGTTGTCGAACTTCAACCCGTTGTCGAAACCGGCGATGATCTGTGAGGCTAATCCTACAGCCCAACATAGATCCATTACCAAGATAGAAAAAGCGCTCCCGATCCATATCAGGCAAAAGCCCAATTGAGATCGCCCGCTCCAGATCAATATGAGAGCCAAAATTACCCGCAAGAATAACTCGATCAAGTCCGTCAAAGCCAATCCCGACTGAATCCAGGAGGGTCTGATACCCTGCAAACAGAGCACCTTTGGCCCGTATGAGGTTATCCAGATCGATCTCTGTAATAACAATATCCTCCCCGATGAGGGTATCATGGGACCAGGCAATCACATACTCCCAGCCATCACTCCCGGTTCGTATCCTCGGATGCTTTGTATTTTGGGTAAATTTACCGCGCTGATCGATAACTCCGGCCTCCACCAGCTCTGGGACAATGGCTATCAGCCCAGAACCGCAAATTCCTCTAGGATTAGTATTACCCACGGTAACAATCATCGGATCCAGAGTCTTTTTATGAATGTGAAAATTTTCTATCGCACCACTGCTCGCCCGCATCCCATATTTAATCCCTCCCCCCTCAAAAGCTGGCCCCGCTGAGCAGGCGGCGGTCACCATCCACTCTCTATTACCAACGACAATTTCCCCATTGGTGCCTATGTCAATAAACAGACTTATCTCTTCACTCTCATGCATCTGGCAGGCATGTACGCCTGCCACAATATCACCACCAACATACGAGGATATGCACGGATAGAGAAATAAACGAACAGAAGGATGCGCCATTATCCCAAGGGCTGCAGCCTTAGTTAGAGGAAACTGGCTGACACTTGGCACATAGGGTGCCTCTCGTATATACTTGGGATCAATCCCAAGCAGGAGGTGTGCCATTATTGTATTGCCTGCACCCATGATATAGCTGATATCACTGGGACTGATCACAACTTCCCGGCACACTTTTTCAATAATGCTGTTGATCGAATAAACCGCCTTTTCCTGAAGAGCCTTCAAGCCACCGGTACGCTGGGAGTAGATAATTCTTGAGATAACATCCTCACCGTAACCAATCTGAGAATTATAGACTGAGGTCTCAGCGATTATCTTACCATTATTAAGATCAATCAGAACACCACCAAAAGTCGTTGTACCAAGATCTATTGCCAGACCATAGAGATTATCCGTAGTGTCCCCCGGCTCAACCGCTATAATTCTTTCCGGCTCATTCTCCTGTTTGCCCTGCAACAGGATCACAGTAACCTCCCAGTCCCCTTCTCGCAGGATTGGTGATAGCTCCCTGACGAGTTCTGGATGGTCGTAATCTGGTTCCAACGTCCCTGGCACAGTCTGGCTGATCCCACGAATCAACCGCTGCATATCAGGAATATTATCATCAAGAGCTGGTTTTGGCAGCGAGAGGAAGAGTTTACGTACAGGTGGCTGAACTTTCCAGGTCCCGACCAGGGATTCGAGTGATTCTGTTGAAATTGTCCTGGTGGTCTTAGGTTTAGATTTTAAAGACTTACCGTCAGCCTGGACAACGTCCGGTATCTGCACTGTGACATCTTCTATAATTGTAGAGACACAGGCGAGCCTGACTCCCTCCTCGATCTCCCGACTAGTCAGGCTATCACTATTTGACGAGCGGATTTTGCCCTCAACAAGATCAACTTTACACTTCCTGCAAACACCATCTCCGCCACAGGATGCCTGGATGTAGATTCCCGCCAATGCTGCCGCAGCCAGAAGATTTTCTCCAGGCGCAACTGTCACAGAAATGTTGTCTGGTAAAAAGGTTACTTTATGTTCCATAAATATCCCCAGTGGTCATAAAAAATTTATCAGCAACCGAGACATCAACACTATTAGTGCCTTACTCCAGAAACACTGTAATAAAAAACAGGTAAGCGTAGACTCCGAGAAATCTGGAGACTGTATTGAAATTAAGAACTTAAACTAATTTCCAAGGCACTTATCCAGCGATTCTAAAAAAGTTTCCGACTAGTCTGGTTATTTATAATATCAATCACCACCATTGATTACAAATATCCACATGACAATAATCCAAGATAAGCAACTGAAAGAGTAACCGTTCCAGAGTGGAGACATCGCTTTCCCCGGTTGTGTCTTATGACTCTCTCAGATCTTCTAAATATTCCCAGGCCAAATGGAGGGCATCATTATAATCTGTCTGAATTCCATCTGGACCAAGAAGATTACCATAGCCCATATCCATCATCTGCTTACGAATTCCAACATTCTCATTAACAACTACGATCGGTTTAATTTTCTCATATTTAAGCCTGTCAATCATCTCGCTTAAGGCGAAATATCCCGACAGATCCATAAAAGGTACATCCAGACAGTTAACGATAACAACCTTTGTGCCAATAAGTTTACTTACCTGCTCCTGCATCTTAGCAGTGGTTCCAAAGAAAAAAGCTCCCATCACAGATAGAGTCCGTATCCCATAGTCGGTCTCTTCCTCCAGGCGCTTCTCGAGATCTCTATGCCACTCGTGATGGGGGACGCCCTTCACGTCAATCTTTGACTGGCTCGAGATCCTATAGGTTATCATCAAAGACGCCAGAGTAACCCCCACCCCCACAGCAACAATCAGATCAACAAACACTGTTATGATAAAGACCGTTACCATAACTCCAAAATCTTGCTTCGGAACCCTCTGCACCATCCGCAGCAGTCGATAATCTAAAATATCTATGCCAACTTTCATCAGTATGCCTGCAAGAACAGGTAAGGGAATGAGAGCGGCATAGCGGCCAAGACCGAGGAGAATTGCCAGAAGGAAAACTGAATGGGTTATGCCAGATACCCTGGTGCTACCACCTCCTTTAATATTAATAACAGTACGCATTGTTGCACCAGCACCTGGCAATCCACCCACAAGTGATGCTGCAATGTTACCTATCCCCTGGCCTACAAGCTCCTTATTTGAGTTATGTTTGGTCTTTGTCATGGAGTCAGCCACAACAGAGGTAAGCAGTGAGTCCATAACTCCAAGAACAGCAAGAGCAAGCGCCATTGGGATTATTTTTGGCAATAATATTGGAGAAAATGTCGGAATTGAAAAATCGGGCAAACCTGAAGGGATCTCACCGATAGATGCAACTGGAAAATTAAAAACGACCGCGAGCAGGCTGCCACCTACCAGGGCAAGAAGGGGTGATGGAATAATGCTTGAGATCTTTGGCGGTGTGAAAAAAACAATAGCCATGGTTACGGCTGCAAGGATAACACTGTAAATATTCATATTCGATATTGCCCCTGGAAGCTGAAGCACCGCCTCAAGGGGAGAACCTACGCTCCCTGCTCCTAGAAGCGGATGTAACTGAATGAGGATAATGATCACCCCAATACCACTCATAAAACCTGAAATAACCGGATACGGGATATATCGAACAAAGACTCCGACTTTTATAAGACCAAAAATAATCTGCATTATTCCCGCAATAAGTACAACCGCCAGGACTGCAGAACTCTCCCCCGGAAATGCAACAATGGCTGCGGCGAAGATAACAGACATAGGCCCGGTCGGCCCTGAAACCTGTGTGGGTGTTCCTCCAAACAGGGCCGCAAAAAATCCCACAGCAATTGCACCGTATAAACCGGCAACAGCTCCAAAGCCACTCGCAACCCCAAAGGCCAATGCCAGTGGAAGAGCAACAATCCCTGCCGTCAACCCACCAAAAAAATCACCCTTAAAAGTTCGCAGTGAATAGTTCATTCTAAAACCTCTATCTCAATAATTAAAACAGCAATATGGAAACATTATGGCAACACCTGGGACTGGTTGAACGGTTACGGAATCTGGTTATGCAGTCTTTTGAAGGGGTCGGTGAGCGGTTACAGTAACTATGACATCAACCTTCTTCATTAAGCAGGAAAACCAAAGACTCGCATATTAAAGCAAACACTTAATTAAGTCCATATAAATTTCTCTTAACATTTACATCACGACAACTACACAAAAACAAAAACACGACATCCATACCGCTATTATTTGGAATATTTTGACAAATCCATTCTTTTCGCATAGAAATTACAACCTCATATTATAAAACTTACATTTTAACCAGTTTTATCATCTTAACGAACAGGAGGTAGTATGGAGAACGTTCTTGTCAAAGACCTGATGGTTCCAATTTCAGAGTACGCTACGGTGGAAGTAGGAACACCACTTATTGATGCCATTCGTGCACTGGAACAAGCCCAGGAAGCGTACACCGAGAGCAAATACCAGCACCGTGCGGTAATGGTTCTGGATAAAAGTGGCAATGTTGTCGGTAAAATCAGCCAATTAAGGGCTCTTGAAGCTATTGAGCCAGAATTTGATTTCCTCGATCATATTGAAGACATTAAAAAGTTCAAGTTCAGCGAAGATTATATTTCCGATCTTCGGGAAATATACAGAACCCAGGGGCAGATCATAAATAAGCAATCTCTGCAGGCAGCCAGTCAGAAAAAAGTAGAAGAGTTTATGCAGGCACACTCTGCAGGTGAGTATGTCGCAGAAGAAAGCGATCTAGACGCCGCTATCCATAAGCTTGTATCTGGAAGACACCTTTCGCTGCTGGTGAGCCGAGAAGATAAAATAGTTGGTATCTTGAGAATTTCTGATGTTTTTGCGGCTGTTTTCAGTCAGGTCACGGCCATTGAGGTGTGATTAGTATAGAGAGTCCTTAAAGCTGACTTGACAAACATGAGCGTCAAATAAATTGCCACCCCGATAAACGGGATACGTACCACCAGGAAACACCAAATCAAAACTGGAAAAGAATTCCAGGGGTACGAAACAACAGACAGTCCAAGGGTTTCATATGAACGAACTCATTACATTATATCAACGCATTGTACAGAAAGTTAACATAAACCTCAGAGAGTTAAACTTTGATGTCAGCCCATTTGCCAAGCATCTCATCGCAATTGAACAGATGAAAAATTTTTATGCCTTCTACGGTATAACAACGGATCATCCACTGGACCTGCATTTTCAACATTCAGCGCTTGCCGGAAGTTATTTCCTCGGCAAATGTAAAGTCAAAAACTGTATCTTATACAAATCAGATATCAGGGGAGATGAGCTCAAACGTGAAGGTAACACCTTCACTTCCGGGGGATTCACCTTGACCTTAGCTAATGATGAAACAATCGATGTTCGACACTCGATCCTGATTAAAACTCTGGTACACAACTTTTCCCATGACCCGGAGGCTCCAGAGAGTTTCTTTATCACCGACACTCTATCAATGGACTACGCCAACATCCATGGCTCCCCTACAGACGGCAGCTTTCTCGGCCCTTTTGCCACCATTGACCTCACCACCATGCGTGATTGCGTTATAGGGGCCTTCTCCTATGTTCAGGCAGGAGAGATATCCCATCTTGAAGTTGACCCGGGAACCATCTGGATCAATAGTCCCGGTCAATTCAACTTCCTCTATAAATATCCTCAGGAGGAACTTGAGGAGTACATCACTCTCTCCCAAGACAAGGTTCCCTTAGGAAAACTCATAGATTTCATTGAAGAAAAAGAAGATAAATTTGAACGTGTCTTTGATGCGGCAAATCTTGATGAGCTGGCATCTGTACCAGAAACATCTTCTCTCGATCGATATGCAGTTGTCCTCCCTGCCTTCAAAATTGGCGATAATGTACTTATTTCACAACGGGCCTATATCGAAAACTCAATCCTTGGCAAAGGAGCAAATGCTCAGGAAAACTGTATTATAGTCAACTCCCACCTTGAAGGCTTCAATGTTTCCGCCCATGGGTCAAAAATCGTAGAAACAGACCTGAAACCAGGCGTTTTTACAGGTTTCAACAGTTTTCTCTTTGGAAAAAAAGACAGTCGGCTTGCTGTTGGTGAAAACACCATGATAATGCCCCATACCATAATTGACATAGATGAGCCGCTGGAGGTTCCGGCAAACCACGTTGTCTGGGGGCTTATAAGAAACAAAGAAGAGCTGGCCAAAAACAGCATACCCCAAGAGACACTTGCTGGAATCAGAGGTGCAGCCTCCCAGGGACAAATGCACTTTGAAGGCAATGGAGAGCTCTTGGTCAAAGCTTTTAAAGACCGTATCCATCACATCCTGGAAGTTAACGGTGCGTTTTTCGAAAACGGGGAGAACGACGGCCACGCCCAGAGAAACCAGAAACTTTCTCTGAACACCATCCAACCGTTCCAATTTGGTGAAATGGAAGGAATGTACCCTAGTATCAGGATATTGCCATAACGTATTGTAAGCAGGGAGACAAACAGAGCACTGTATGCCGAAGAATTCGGCATACAGTGTACAACATCAGATCAGACTACATCAAACCCGCTTCTTTGTAGTACTTAGCAGCGCCATCATGCAGAGGTGCAGAGAGACCATCTTTGACCATCTCTTCTTTCTTCAAATTTGCAAACGCTGGATGTAATTTCTTGAAATCATCAAAGTTTTCAAATACAGCCTTAACAACTTGATAAATTACGTTTTCAGGAACTTTTGCTGAAGATACAAAGGTAGCACCTACACCAAATGTCATGGTTTCTGCATCGGTACCACGATACATACCGGCGGGGATACGAGCTGTTCTGTAATAAGAATTATCAGCGATCAACGCGTCAATTTCCTTACCTTCAACAGGTATCACCTTAGCATCACAGGCGGTGGTTGCTTCCTTGATAGATCCGTTTGGATGGCCTACAACGTATACAATTGCATCAACTTTGTTATCACAAAGAGCAGAAGACTGCTCGGCTGCTTTCAGTTCAGAAGCAAGTTTAAAATCGCCCTTGTTCCAGCCAAATTGAGCCATAGCAACTTCCATAGTCCCACGCTGACCGGAACCAGGATTACCAATATTTACACGCTTACCTTTAAGGTCTTGAAATTTTGTAATACCGGAATCAGTTCTTGCTACCAGTGTGAAAGGTTCAGGGTGTACAGAGAAGACTGCACGTAGATCTTTGTTTGGCCCTTCTTTTTCAAATTTGCTGGTACCGTTATAGGCATGGAACTGCCAATCGGACTGGGCAACACCCATATCAAGCTCACCGCCTGCAATAGCATTGAGATTGTATACAGAACCACCAGTACTCTCTACGGAACAACGAATACCATGCTCTTTTTTGCCTTTGTTTACCAGGCGGCAGATAGCTCCACCAGTTGGATAGTAAACACCTGTAACACCACCAGTACCGATAGTAACAAAGGTCTGATTGGCTTGTGAAGGTGTTGGTAGTGCGGTCAATGCCAACGCAAAACAGGACATTGCAGTTACAGCCATTTTACTTGTAAGCTTCATACAGTTTCTCCTTTTGCTTCTGATTATCAGTGAATTCCCTCCCACTAGGAGCTTGTCCGAGAATGGCCTCCCAGATTAACGGACAGAAGAGTCCACTGTGAATTCACCTCGCTGCCAGTTAATAATACAGACAACAGAGGCCTTCCTTTATGCATTTAATACTATTGTAATTTTCCCACCAACACAAAGCAAAAATGGCTCCATCAGTAATTTTTCTAGCGTGTATACAGGAAATGAATGTATTGTGTCTGTACAAAATATTTCAATCATCTCTATATTGTTAGACATTGGAGTGCTCTCCTTTTGTCCCACACCTCACCATGCCCCCGGGAGAAATGATACATCTGTAAGTTATTCAACACTACCTGCAATTCCTGCTAACTGATAATGAAAATTAAACAGATACTGCAAAAACATCTTTCATCTTTCCAGCTGCGAATTTTTCTAGCTCTGGCACTGGTGATAGCGATTTTTATTCCAGGTACAGGATACCTGGGATATTTACAGGCGCTGCGGGTTGCAGAAAACCAGATGGAACAATATGCCATTGGCACTGCTGCGCAGATATCTGAAAGGACCAACTCCTTTCTTGCCCAACACAGTTACAACGTCACCCTCCTCGCCTCTCTCTTTGAAACAGAACTCATCAACTCCGCTGACAACAAAACGCTACTTCAATATTTTCACCTGTTCAAAAAAGGTCTTCCGGAATTTGCAAATATTTACTACGGGGATGAGCAGGGCAGGTTCACAATGGCCCCTCCGCAGCCTCCCGAAGTACATAAAATCTACGACCCGCGAAACCGGCCGTGGTACACGGGTGCCAAGCAGGCCAAAACCACTCATTGGACAGATGTGTACCTCTTCGCCTCTACGCAGAAACCGGGTATCACTGTCTCTTCACCTGTTTACAACAAGCAGGGAATCTTAAGCGGCATCTGCGGCATTGATATCGATCTAATTGCTTTTTCAAGATTTCTTCAAGGAATCGACATCGGCAAACAGAGCATCGCCTATATTTTTGAAAATACAACCGGACGTATTATTACCCACTCCTGGCTCAAAGAACAACCAGACACAAACGAGTACCAGAAACTTATACAGGAATGCAGAATTCAGTTCAAAGAGCAACAGACAACATTTGGCATCACCAGTCATAAGAGCGAACAGTTTTTCACTGCATATACCCAATATCCTGGCAAGGACTGGACAGTGGGAGTCACGCTTTCAACAGCTGACTATCTGGTCAGAATGCAGATAATAAAGCAGACAACAATCACCCTCATCATAGCCGCAATCCTCCTCTCATCTCTTCTCAGCTTTCTACTTTCAAAAAGTATTATCAGCCCTCTCTTGAAACTCCAACAAGGTATAGACAGGATAAGCAGTGGTAATCTTGAGCACCGGGTAGAGGTGACGGCCCCTGATATTGCACGGGATCTTGCCAGATCATTTAATAAAATGGCTCTGTCACTGCGCAACAGCCTGCAGGAGCTCAAAGCGACCTACGCAGCTCTCCAGGAAAAGGAAAAATTAGCCGCCGTTGGAAAAATGACCGCAGGGATTGCCCACGAAATAAAGAACCCCCTCGGGATCATCATGGGCTCCACCCAGGTTGTTCTTGACCCGCAGCGCCCATGGGAGATGAGGGAAAAGGCAGCAAGCTTTATTATGGATGAGGTTGTCAGACTCGATACAACCCTCAAGGCATTTCTCGCCTTTGCAAAACCGGCAACCCCGGTTTTCAGCGAAATCGATGTAGCCAGGCTCTTTGAGGAAACAATTTCTGCAATTGAAGGACGATACCTGGAAGAAGGTTATTCCATCGGCCAGGATTTTCAAGCTGACTTGCCTTTGATTGAAGCAGATCCTGGTCAGATCCGGCAAATATTGATGAACATCCTCCTGAACGCCTTCAATGCCATGCCTGAAGGAGGCGCAGTCAGCATTCGAATCAAATCAGAAAAGGAGCCGGATATAGTTGGGGCAACCAAAAGATTTATATCCATCAGAAACCCATTCACTGTGGACAGGGACTGGCTTATCGTTTCGATACAGGACAAAGGGTGCGGGATCTCAGAGGAACACCTGAAAAAGATCTTAGATCCATTTGTCTCCTTTCGAGATGACGGGATCGGCCTTGGACTTTCCATTGTATCCCAGCTTGTCAAACTTCACCGTGGACATATTCAGATCGAGAGTGTAGAGGGTATAGGAACAACATTTCACCTCTATTTTCCATGCATTTTGAAGGAGCCTTTTACGGATGTCGAACCTGCTGCTTGTTGAAGACGAAACCAGAATGAGAGAAGTTATTAAGATGCTGCTCTCAGACCTGCCACTGAATATCTTCGAGGCCTGTGACGGAGCAGAGGCACTTGACATCTTTAACAGTGAAACCATCCAGATGGTCATTACTGACCTGAAACTACCGAAAATAGGTGGGATGGATGTGCTCAAACAGATCAAAGATGTAAAGCCGGAAGTCCCTGTAATAGTCATTACCGCTTTTGGCTCCATCGACAATGCGGTGGAGGCTATCCACCAGGGGGCCTTTGACTATGTTACCAAGCCTTTCACTGAGGACAAACTCCGTTCCTGCGTTAAAAAAGCGATGGAAATTTCGCGACTCACCTCTGAGGTCCAATATCTTCGTCGCGAGATCGAGGGTAAATACGCCTTCAACAATATTGTCGGCAATTCCTGTGAAATCTGTGAAATCCTGCGGCTGGCGGGCGAAGTCTCCCATAGAGATACCACAGTTCTTATCACCGGTGAAAGCGGAACAGGGAAAGAACTTCTAAGCCGAGCAACCCACATCAACAGCGCGCGGTCTAAAAGGCCGTTTCTGCCGGTAAACTGTGCGGCGATCCCAGCCCCCCTACTTGAAGCAGAGCTGTTCGGTCATGAAAAAGGCGCATTTACCGGTGCCCACCAGCTTAAAAAGGGTAAATTTGAACTGGCTGCGGGCGGAACTCTGTTCCTTGATGAAATAGGAGATATGCAGCTTGACGTCCAGGCCAAATTTTTGCGCGTTCTCGAATCAAAATCCATTGAGCGCCTCGGCGGACACAGAACAATAGCAACCGATGTCAGGATTATTGCGGCAACCAACAAAGACCTGGAAAAAATGGTCAGTGAGGGAAAATTCCGGGAAGACCTCTACTACAGAATCAGCGTATTTCCAATCAGAATTCCGCCACTACGAGAACGGCGGGATGACATCCCCCTGCTCTCTCAATACTTTATCAACGAGTTCAGTACCACCTTCGGCAGAAGACCGCCTATCATGTCAGACAGGGTGATGGAGATGCTCTACAACCATCCATGGAAAGGCAACATCAGAGAACTGCGCAACGTTCTTGAGCGGGCGATGATTCTTACAAAGGGCGATCAGATTACAGCACGACACGTCATTCTCCACGAATCCCACGGCAAACCTCTGGGGGAACTCAATCTCGACCAGATAGTTGAACTTCTGATCCGTGAGCACCGGATTGGCCTTGAGGATATGGAAAAGAAATATATCCAGTACGCCATGGAGATTTCGAGCAACAACGTTTCCAAAGCAGCAAGACTACTTGGTCTTTCCCGTGCAACACTGAGATACAGGCTGGACAAAATGTGATGGCGTCGCGTTGAACAGATGGAGGGCATCGGACGAAAATGGGGT
>JAAELB010000049.1 GCA_024227155.1 Desulfobulbaceae bacterium | reverse complement strand
ATTTTTTTTTTTTTGTGGGGTTGTGTTTTTTAAAAAAATTTTTTTATTTATTTTTTTTTTTTACATTTTTTTTTTTTTTTTAAAAAAAATATTTTTTTTTTTTTTATTTTTTTTTTTTTTTTTTTTTGGGGGGGGAGGTCTTACTACCTACTACTTAGACTGTGATTATTGAATGAAGGTTTCACCTCTATATCCAGTTATAGGACCATACTCACTGATCTTTACCCCAGCTGACAAAATGAGTCTTGGTTATACACATTTTATCCATGCTCTAAAACAAAATATATCTTATTATATAATCTTTTATGCTCGGCATTGATTCATTGAATCTTGTTAACAGGTGTTTTTAAAATGTTGTGTGGGATGCTTCTGATAACATCATGCTCTGCTTTAGTGAGCTTGTTGACTGTAGGTCATTTGTGAGAAGTACAATGCGTCTTTTATGATTACATATCAATACCAAACTAATGTGCAACCATTTACCCATAACAGTTACATTAATGGGACATGAAATTAAATGTCAGCTACCCAGTGCACCCAATATCATCATTCCATGATTATAGAAAGCAGTGAAAACTATTTATATTGAAGTTAATGTTAGCCTTTTCCTTACTCGTGGATGACTTGTGTTTTTTCTGTTCTGGGTGGGTGTATGAAATTAGGGGAAGGTATTGTGATGTGTGATAAGTTTCACAAGTGTTCAACAAGGGATTATGAAACTTTCTTGTGTGCTTTTCCTAACGAAAAACTTTGAGAGGTTAGTAACATTTAATAAATCCATTTGGATTAATTGTCATAGTATTGATGAACTTGTATTCATTGATGTGTTGCCTTTTTAACCTGGGGTGAACTCTACCTGGTACCATTTGGTCATCTGTGAGAAATACAGTATGTCTTTTATGATAATATATCAATAGGAAACTAAGGTGCAAAACATAAAATGTTGAAACCATGTTGTCACACTACACTTTTAATACACAATACTGAAAAATGATATATGGCTAGGTGTTAAAAATGCCATTTCACTTGTAGCAGT
>JAAELB010000048.1 GCA_024227155.1 Desulfobulbaceae bacterium | reverse complement strand
GGAATTAGTGGTAATGAATGTGTAGATTAATTGCAAACAAGTCATGCTAAATCATTTTATCCCTGCATATGATCACATCGTCTGCTGTTTGTAGCCTCAGTAGAGTTGGTAAAGCGTCGGTTCAATGCACCACAGCTGAGAGAGAAATCAATACATATTAACACTGCAGTAGTTCTAGTCACGAGTTGCACACTTCACAGGGGTGTGTGCCTTGCAGTATATTGTTGATATAGAGTAGGTTTGACATTTCAGACATGAAGGTCTGTGGTATAAAACGTCTGTGTATTAAAATACTGAGTTCCAAGTTAATATATGGTATATCATATTGGTATAGATGTGAATCAAAGATTGATACATTAACTATTAAACGGAATATACAATTTGTAGTAAGTTGAATGCTATATATGTGTATTCAAAAAAAGATTCTGAATTTTGTACCCAAAGTCACCATATTGTCACTCTTGATATGGTTGGTAATGTTTACATTTTTGTTTCATTAGTTACTAGTATTTCCCATGGTAATATAGATCAAAATGCATGTGCATTTAGAAGTTTGAATGCAAACATATCTAAATGTAATTATTATTTTTTGATTCCAATTAAACTTTGTTCTAACTCGAGGTAACAAATTCATGTTATCTTTACCAGGGTCAGAGATGGAAATACATCTGTGATGTGAGAAAAATGTTAAAATGCTTCAAAGTATATCTTCTCGACCACCAAGTCATAACCTCTTCATGTGATACACTTTTAAATGACTAAACGTCTTTAAATATGTATAAATG
>JAAELB010000047.1 GCA_024227155.1 Desulfobulbaceae bacterium | reverse complement strand
GCCTTGTTACGACTTCTCAATCCTTTAGGCCACACTGTTCGTTTATGTTTCCTAGTGTATGTGATACATAAATAAATATGCGCGATACGAACAGTCCCCCAAACTCAACGAGAAGTCCATCGGTAAGAGCGACGGGCGGTGTGTACAAAGGGCAGGGACGTATTCCGTGTGGTTTGTTGAACCAAGACACGTACAAGGCATTCCTAGTTAAAAACGAGACCAACAATTAACAATGGTCTGTCCCCACTATGAAGTTAATAAATACTTTTAACGTCAATCCTAATAAATAGGAAATAAAACGAATTAGGTATAGGTGGAAATCCAAACTTCGAATTGATTGCCCACTTACTTTCGAAGTAGACTAAGTTGAAGATTTTATAATCCTAAAAGGAAAAAAATGCTTCAGTTTCGGAGATGCTTACTGCTTGAATCATTGTAGTACGTGTGCAGCCCAGAACATCAAAGGGCATCACAGACCTGTTATTGCCGCATCCTTCCTCTAACTTAAATTGTCAGCTGTCCGTCTAGTGTAGCTATATTATTTCATGAAACATCTGAAAAGATGCCCGTAGAAATTGAGAGCTGAAACACACCTCTTTAAACAAGAGAGTATGTAAAGCCATCAAATATAGCAACTAAACGTTGCGGTCTCGTTCGTTGCGCGCGCGGATCAAATGGCAACCTGTACAACGACAAATTGAATGAACAATTGTGTGTCAGGATTTTTGCCTTAGTCCGCTTTGACAGCGCAATTAAGCAGACAGATTGCTCCACGAACTAAGAACGGCCATGCACCACCTATCACACGATCATGAAAGGACTAGCATATTTTTCAAGAGACTTTAAAAAAGTCACATTGAGTCACCTGTCAATCCTCAGTGTGTCCGGACCTGGTAAGATTTCCCGCGTTGAGTCAAATTAAGCCACATACTCCACGCGTTCTTGTGGTGCCCTTCCGTCAATTCCTTCAAGTTTCGCACTTGCATG
>JAAELB010000046.1 GCA_024227155.1 Desulfobulbaceae bacterium | reverse complement strand
CACCCTCCTTCTTTTCCTTGGTGGCACCGGAGGTGCACTAACTGAACCCGCATTCAGCATACCATTTTCCTCCTCCGACGAATCTGCTAATTGACTGAAATCATAGACATTTACATGGTCAGGAGAAGCTGACCTATTACAATATTTAACTTTATGTACACTACGATGTCTAGGAGGTAGAGGAGGAGGGGGTGTGGTTTTTCTTGTAGCAGACCTTCCTCTGGGTGGTAAAGGAGGAGGATGATTGTCCACCAATTTTCTTTTCCTAATCCCCCTTCTACCCTCATAAGTTGCAAATTTAACTTTGGGAGGGGTAGTAGGAGCATTTTGTAAATCAGTTTGTACTCTGGTGACACTAGTTATTCTAACTGGAGACTCGAACAACTCTGGCTGCCTAATTTGTTGACCAGTTTGGGTCACCACCTGTGCATCTTGGTATTGTGAATCTTCAAGAATGTTAAGAGGGGTCTGGGGAATAATATCACTCACCTCAGTACTAACTTCCACATCCTCACCACTAACCTCCCTCAACTGAGCTGCAGCATACATTTTCGCAATATCCCTCATATACTGCTCTATTTCCGCCGTGGAGGATACATTACTGAGGAAAGGGAGTCGTTCCACCACTGATAAGTCCTGTCCCATTCCCTGTGTACTTGCCCCAGCTCCTTCTTCATCCATATACACCTCTCCATGCTTCGTCTTGGTCTTCACTTTTGGCATACTACGAACCAAACAAAGCAAAAGAAAATGCATAATTAATACATATATTTCCACATTTAGTATTCTATTAATCTAAATGTATTCAAACCACTGGCGAATGAATGACATAACCTGTCATACACAAACTATATAGT
>JAAELB010000045.1 GCA_024227155.1 Desulfobulbaceae bacterium | reverse complement strand
TCCCTTTCTGAATGTTTTTATGATCTGAATTATTGCCTTACCCGGTTATCCGGAAAGACCAAGTTGTTTAAAATTGTGTAAATTTCTGGATAGCGCTAAAGCTTCACTGCGTGCCCCGTTTTCACGGGAATGACGCATATGCGTAGGATTTCGTCATACCCGCGAAAGCGGGTATCCAGCGATTTTGGCTCAACTTGATCTTTATAGATAACCGTTTTACCTTAATTTCTATAAATCAGCCTCTGAAATGATATACTTCTGTTCATTTTTCAGAGAACGGTTGGACTGTGCGATGCGGCCTTTTGTATCCGCACCCGTATTTTTTAGGGCCAAATCCTGAAGCTGAGGTGTGGGACGTGGATTACCATTTTCCAGTCCATAAGGGTGTATTTTTAGCAACCTCTCGAGAAGAAGCAACAGGTTTCCACTGCCAAGATGGCAGCCACGTGGTATGGGATAAAGGATCAGTGCCCTTACAAAACGAAAGACCCAATTTCAAAGATCGATTTGATCGTTAGGTATGATCTCAGCCGCGTTCTATTTTCTCAATTGCTACCTCAACTTCCTCAATTAAGGTTCCGTTTTCAGCAGCGCTGAGTTTACTCAATTTCCACCGACACGGCCAGGCTTCGTAAAAATTGTAGCGCATTATTTCACTGGCATCATCACCGCAAATGATTATCGAACCGGATTTTCGTTCGATATGGCCATCGAGAACCACTTTATACCAATTCCACAATTCATCATTGTTTTTAAACCCCCGTCGCAACAAGAGATTAGAACAAGTGGTCTTGGCCGGTCGTTTTCGGACTATCCTATCATCACCATCGGTTGTGCAGGCCACTTCGGTTGTGGATTCCAGTCCTTCCACTTCCATAAAACTCCCAGCAGTGACTCCCTCGATTTCCACTTTGAAGCTAAAGTTTCCAATATGGTCAAATTCCCTGCGGTTTGGCATCGTTTCCTCCTTGACTAAGATTTTTGTGAGGATTGGTTTCTATAGTTGGATATTAATCCAAAGCCTTATTGACAATCAACCTGATCATGATCGTTCACTATCCGCGTTCCAATTTTTCCACAACCAATTCGATCTCCTCTGTTGGCATCGAATGCCCGTTCGTATTACAAAGCAAATTGGTTTCCCACCTACAGGGCCATGCTTCGAAGAAGTTGTATCGCGCAATTTCGTTATTGTATTTATCGCTGATAACAATAGATCCGCTTTTCCGTTCGATGAAGCCTCCAATGACTTTTCGTCGCCAATTCCAAAGCTCCGCATTATCGAAATATCCACGTCTTAAAATAATATTGGAAAATGATGTTCGCCCGGGACGTTTTCGTTTTATAGGGTCGTAGCCGTCATCATACGCTACAATCTTTGTCGTGGATTCCAGCCCTTCAATCTCTAAAAAGTTTTCTTGAGCAATCCCTTCGATGCTGACGGTAAATATTAGTTTGGAATCTTCCAAGGAATCAATTTGGAACGTGTAAAGGATATTATGAAATGCACTGGGCCCCACTCCTTGAACAGCATCTATCTGTTCTATAGTGGTAAAGCGGCCATCTGCTGTTTTATTTCTCTCTTTTAGAATTCTTTTTGCAGTCGATAAAGTTACGCCATACCGAAATGAACTCCCGAAATTTGGATCATCCTTGATCCGATCCCTTATTTCGTATGGCGATTTGATTGAATTGAAGAATTCCAATATCTTCTTTTCCACGTT
>JAAELB010000044.1 GCA_024227155.1 Desulfobulbaceae bacterium | reverse complement strand
TTTTGGACGGTATTTTGTGGGTTGGTAAAAAAAACAGTCGGTTCCATTTTGCACCAATTTAGGGTTCATTATTAGCATGTTAAGCGTGCGTGTAAATACACTAAAAACACAATACTCAAGAAACATCAATCTAAATATACGTTATTTGTGCAAAAAAACTATCTAAAGGGCCATGGGTGACAATTACTAGTGCCGAGGAATGCTTATAGTTACATTTAAAGACCCTAGAGAAATGTAAGAAAACAATTGACACGAATAGAAGTGGAGCATGTATCTATTTGATAATGCGAGATTTACTAGAGATGCATGGAGAAACTACATGTAGCAGAGAATCGAAAATTAGGGGGCTTACTAACTATGAAAACCCGTGATGAATGCACCATAAAGGTTCAGAAAGTCATTGATGAGGAAACCGGAGAAACCCTTTTATACTGCCACTCCAGCCAACGGGAAAAGAAAGAACGGGCTATCGGCAATAGGTTTACAACAAGATTTGAAGATGCCCTGCAATACCTCCATGACGGGTTGACCCTCAAGAGACGGATGAAAAAATACGATAAGGTAATAGAGAAAATTGGTCGTCTTAAACAGCAGTTTTCTAAGGCAGCTAAATTGTATATCATTTCAGTGGAGAAAGATGAAAAGAGTGGTAATGCCAGTAAAATAACCTGGCACCGCAAACCAGAACCGGACACAACCGATACGCATCCGGGGGTGTATTGCCTGCGCACCAATCAGACAGGTTGGGATGAGTCTGCATTATGGAAAACCTATACCATGTTGACGGATCTAGAGGCGGTCTTTCGCTCCTTGAAGTCTGAGCTTGGATTACGTCCAGTGCATCATCAGATAGCTGACAGAGTTTCAGGTCATCTTTTTATCACCGTCCTGGCATACCACCTTATTCATGCAATACTGTACCGACTGGGCCAGGCAGGTATCCACGATTCGTGGACAACGTTGTGCAATATTCTGC
>JAAELB010000043.1 GCA_024227155.1 Desulfobulbaceae bacterium | reverse complement strand
GGGGTGCAAGTTGAAACACATCAAATCATAAATACAACACAAGGGTCAACCTACTACGTAATCAGCCAACCTTGTGAAGTAAAATCTGAAATGTTCATGAGTATCATAAATCCATTTGGTGCAGGTAGATACTTAGGTGATTTCCTCTCGAAATCATAGGAGCCTTTCAATTCCAGACAAGTAGTTATCAGCTGATATACACGTAACATCTGAGTATCAGTATACTCCAATAGCAAAACGTCTCTGTAAACATCATATAATAAAATAGGACATCCATCAAACACAAATGGTACTTGGACATCTCATCTCTTCTGGGGGAAGTACTGGTGCATCATTCTGCATATTTCACACCTGCAATGCTAAAGGCATGGAAACTCCAATTGCATACCAGACCCATCTGTCTAATTTACCATCTAGCCATGAAATACTCGGGGGGGGGGGGGGGGGGGGGCCGTACACACTATTATTAAAACACCTCTCACCAATGTCACGTTTTTTCTTTAGTTCCTTGT
>JAAELB010000042.1 GCA_024227155.1 Desulfobulbaceae bacterium | reverse complement strand
GAATAAAATGTCAACTATAAAACAATTCTCCAAACATTGCAACGCTGATGTCATGAATGTTTGACCTGTCCAATGGACTACACATACATTTATTTTCAATGAGTCACTCGTACTTTGGGGCTAATTATCATAATATATGAACTAAGGTTAATATTACTATAATTTAATTACCCACACACAGTATTGCACTAGTAGAATAGAGTAAATTCTCCATTATGTAATGTATACATAGTGTTCAGGTAATGATTTTATGAGAAAATCACCAAAATGTTATTTTTCCATGCATAATTAGCATAATTTATGCAAATTTTGTTATTACAGCTCTTCAAACTTTGAATTAGATTATTTCATGTTATTGGAAAAACAAAATGCAATCTTAATATGTTCTTAAAGGTAGCTATGTTTAGGTTTCTATGACTTGTTGCTGATAAAATGTCATTTATTGGATTTTCACACCTAATTAGCATAATTTATGCTAATTAAGGGCAAATATGAGCCTATCTAAAATGCCTCCACAAATTTTTCTTTTCTACATAACCTAATCAACAACTGTGCAAAGTTTCAAAATTCTACTACAAAGTGCAGTTCTAGCCCATTTTTGCTCGCTTACCCTGTCCACTATAAAGAGTGGTAGCGAGCTTAGAGCGGAAAATGAGGTAGTAAAAAGTGTTCCATGGCCCCACATGCGTTTATACAGAATACCCTCCATGAAAGGCCCTGATTATAGAAAACGAGAGCATCAAGCCGCACATGGAG
>JAAELB010000041.1 GCA_024227155.1 Desulfobulbaceae bacterium | reverse complement strand
CTCATGCCTTGTATAGGCTCCCCTCCAATCGAGGCTCTCACTACTCTCTTGTTTTTGTTCGGGGTCTTCTGTAATCCCACGCTCCCGTTCTTTGTCATAAACATCATCCTCCTCCAACCCCTCTAACCCATCATATATTAAATCTGAGGAACCATCGTCCTCCACCATAACCATCTGGTTGTCATCTGTAGTAATTGATCTTACACATACCTCGAGATCTACGTGTGGCAGCTGTATACCATCTCGACTCTTGTTAGAGAGCAAAACAGGTATACACTCACCATCCCATGTAACCAGAGCTGGTTCTATATAAAGTCCCGTATGGTGGTGTAATGACAATACCTCTAAAGTAAGTCCAGCTAACGAGGACATATAATTACTCGTTGGAAACGGTAAAATACCTTTAGCAATTGCCCTACCCCCCGGGGGCAAATTGACGTCCAGCTCTAACGTATCAATCTGAAACTTATATTCCCTAGGTAAAGATATGGAATTGTCTGAGAAATCAATAATCACCCCATATTTACGACAAAAGGGGCTACCCAAAATCGCTTGATTTATATATGGGGCTGCATAAAACTCAACATTGTAGTCATGGTCATTAATATGTACTGGGACCCATATATGATGCGTCACCTTCGTAGTATCCCCACAAGCAGCCTTAAGTGTTATGGATCCGTCCAACTCGCACTCTGTTATCGTATTTGGGTCAATATCCGCTAAAATGGATAGGGGCAGAAAGTTTATCTGTGAGCCCGTATCGATTAGGACCGGAACCCTAGCTAAGTTTCCCAAACCTATATTTATTACATTATTGGTGTTAAATGAAATTGGATTGATTTCTTTGCGTGGCAACACTATCATATTACAACGATACACCCTCTCCTGACTGTGGTCAAGAGGGGTGTCCACTAGTTTAAACGATTATCATTTCGTCTCATATTGGAAGTAAAGTTACTGTAGCCGCGATCAGATTGTCTCTCCTCGTAGTTG
>JAAELB010000040.1 GCA_024227155.1 Desulfobulbaceae bacterium | reverse complement strand
TTTTTCTAGATGAACTCCGGTTAAGACAAATCCTGATTCACCTTGCCGCTAATGCTGATAAAATTACAGACAAAGGGTTTGTCAGATTATCTGCGGAGGCCTTGAACCAATCAGAGGAATCAATACTCGATGTTCATATTTCAGTGCAAGACACAGGGATCGGTGTGTTAAAAAAGGATATGGATGTCATTTTTGATTCGTTTAAGCAGCAGACGGGTCAGGATAGTTCACGTTACGGGGGAACAGGGCTTGGGCTGGCCATCTGTAAAAGACTGGTTAGACTGATGAACGGCAGCATCAATGCTGAAAGTATAGAAGGTAAAGGCAGTACCTTTAAAATCATTATCAAAGATGTGTTATCAGAAGCCAAAGAAATACAGGTTATTAAAGAGCAAATTTATCATGAAGATGTTAAATTTAAGAACGGAATTGCTCTTGTGGTGGATGATGTTGACTCCAACCGACAAATTTTAAAGAAATTGCTTAATAAGATGAATCTGGATGTGCTGGAAGCACAAAACGGACAGGAAGCTATTGTTATCTCACTTGAATGTCAACCGGACATTATTTTTATGGATATTCGGATGCCGGTGATGGATGGGTTTGAAGCAGTAAGGCAATTGAAAAATAATCAAAAAATATACAAAACCCCTGTTATAGGAGTGACGGCATCATTTTCTGGATTGATACCTTCCATGATAATGGAAAAAGGGTTTAACGGTTTTCTTTCAAAACCGATTGAAGCTGATAAACTGCTGGCTGAGTTATTGAAATACATGCCTGTTGCCAAAACTGATGAACACAAAAAAGTATCCGAAAAAAGGGAAATCACAGATGAGTGGAAGGCGCTGTCTGACAAAACCTTATCAAGACTTCCTGAACTGATCCGAATTCTCAATTCTGAATATATGGATCAATGGAAAGAGTTCGCAAAAAGACAGCCCATTGAAGAAGTGAAAAAATTTGGAAAGGATTTAAAAGACCTGGGCCGCGAATTTGAGATCAACCCTTTGGTTGATTATGGAAAGAGCCTACTGGTTGATATTGACAACTTTGATGTAGCTACTATGCAAATTACGATTAATAATTTTCTTTTATTAAGGTCAAAAATAGAAGCACTAATCGAGGAAAATTCATGATGTCAGATGCAGAAAACCCAACATTTTCAATTTTAATTGTTGATGATGAACCTGTAAACATTCAACTTTTAGGTAATCTTTTAATAAAAAATAATTATGAAGTTGAATTTGCTCTAAGCGGTGAAAAAGCGCTTGAGTGGATCAACAACAAACCGTTTGATCTGGTTCTTATGGACATTATGATGCCGGGAATGGACGGATATGAGGTTTGCAGTAAAATGAAGAATGATTGCGGCACCCAGCATATCCCGGTTATTTTCATTACAGCGAAGACAGAGACCAAAGATATTGTGAAAGGGTTTGACGTGGGTGGCTCTGATTATGTTGCCAAACCTTTTAGAGCACCAGAGCTTTTGGCCAGAGTAAAAAAAGAGGTTGAGCTAAAAACTTTAAGGGGATTAATTCCAATATGTGCCCATTGCAAAAATATCCGTGACGACCAGGGGGTCTGGAACAAGATTGAAGCATATATCCAAGAGCATTCCGCTGCATTATTCAGCCATAGTATATGCCCACAGTGTATACAAAAACTGTATGATGATGAGGAGGAGGAGTGACAGGTGATGGTGGGCGAAGCAATCGGGGACAGACCACCTTTAACATTTTCATGTCATTCCCGCATGGGCGGCAGATAAGCGGAACTTCGATCCAGTTTGTCAACAAAAGACACCTAGATTCCCGCCTGCGCGGGAATGGCAGTAGTTTAATGACATTTACGAATTGAAGCACTGGTGTCGTTGCTTAGCGTGCGTTTCTGTTCCATTGGGCTCGCGCCCTTTAATATTTTAAGCCAATACGATCACGCACAAGATCAAGAGTTACGGCGGCCTTCTCCCGAGCCTTATCCGCACCTTTAGCAAGTATAGCCCTCAACTCTGCCGGATCTGCCAGATACTCCTTCTTTTTCTCCCGTGCAGCCCCGAATTTATCGTTGAGTAGATCAAGTAATTCAAGCTTCAGGTAGCCATAGGCAGCGCCGCCATTGACGTAAAGATCGTTAATTTCCTGCATTCGTTCTTTAGTGGCAAAAAGCTCCATGATTTTATAGAGATTGCAGTTATCAGGGTCTTTTGGATCTTCAACGGGTGTTGCATCCGTTTCAATGGCCATAACCCTTTTTTTCAATGGCTTTCCATCCAAGAAAATTGGGATGGTATTGCCATAGGATTTGGACATCTTCTGGCCATCAACTCCGGGAACTGTGGCGGTTGTCTCACTAATTGCCGGTTCCGGCACAACAAAGGTATCTCCATACTGATTATTAAATTTAATAGCCAGATCCCGTGCAACTTCCAGATGCTGTTTCTGATCTTTACCGACAGGGACCTTATCCGCCTGATATAAAAGAATATCAGCCGCCATAAGTACCGGATAAGAAAAAAGACCATGGCTTGCGGTAATCCCCTTGGCGACCTTGTCTTTATAGGAATGACACCGTTCAATGAGACCCATGGGGGCAAGGGTCGACAGAGCCCAGGTCAATTCACAAACTTCAGGAACATCTGACTGGACCCAGAATATACATTTGTCCGAATCAAGCCCCAGTGCCAGAAAATCAGCCGCAGCCTCAAGGGTACCTGTAGCAAGTTTCTGACGATCGTGTACCGAGGTAAGTGCGTGGAGATCAACAATGAACACATAGAGTTCAGATTTCTCCATATTAGAGATCATAGTCTGCATCATACCGAAGTAATTTCCGATATGGAGCTGTCCCGATGGTTGGATACCAGATAGTATTTTCATAGTGATTATTTACTGTCAAATAGGTTTAAAAGACACCGACGTTGTGCGGTTACCGGTTACATTAAATGAGCCGCTACCTTACCGCAAAAGAAAAAAAAAAGGGAGTAGGGAAATTAAATTTCCCTACTCCCTTAAAGAGTTCTGTAGATTCTCAGTGGCTATTCCACTTTGAGTCTATAAAACTTACTTCACTTCTTCAAAATCGGCATCGACGACATCATCATCGTCATCTTTTTTTGGCTTGGCTCCACCACCGGCAGCATCGCCGCCTGCAGCAGCATCAGGATTTTCCTGGGATGCTTGCTGATACATAAGCTCAGCGAGCTTATGGGAAGCCTGGGTCAGTGCTTCAACAGCGGCCTTAATAGCCTCTACATCGTCGCTGTCTTTAACCTTGTTGACGTTCTCTACTTCACGCTCAACATTGCCTTTAGTTTCTTCATCTACCTTGTCACCAAGATCTTTGAGAGTTTTTTCAGTGGCATGTACCAGTGCATCAGCAGAATTGCGTGTTTCAACCAGATCCTTACGCTGCTTATCTTCCTCGGCGTGAAGCTCTGCATCCTTAGTCATGCGGTCAATCTCATCCTGGGTGAGCCCAGAAGAAGCAGTAATTTTAATTGACTGCTCTTTTCCGGTTCCGAGATCTTTGGCCGATACAGACAGAATACCATTGGCATCAAGATCAAAGGTAACTTCGATCTGAGGAACACCCCTTGGAGCGGATGGAATATCAGCCAGCTCAAAACGCCCGATGGTCTTGTTATCCTGACTCATCTCACGTTCTCCCTGGAGGACGTGGATGGAAACAGCAGGCTGGTTATCCGCAGCAGTAGAGAAGATCTGACTCTTTTTGGTTGGTACGGTGGTGTTCTTTTCAATCAGTTTTGTAGTAACACCGCCAAGGGTCTCAATACCTAGAGAAAGCGGAGTTACATCAAGGAGCAGTACGTCTTTTACATCACCCTGGAGTACACCACCCTGAATTGCAGCACCAATGGCTACAACTTCATCAGGATTCACACCTTTATGGGGCTCTTTACCGAAGATCTCCTCAACCTTCTCCTGAACCTTAGGCATACGGGTCATACCACCAACCAGGATTACCTCATCAATTTCAGAAGCGTTCAGACCTGCGTCCTTAAGAGCTGTGACACAGGGGCCAACGGTGCGCTCAATGAGATCGTCAACCAGATTCTCAAGTTTGGCACGGCTCAGCTTAAGGTTAAGGTGTTTTGGACCGGAGGCATCAGCCGTAATAAACGGCAGATTGATATCGGTCTCTTTGGTGGTTGAGAGCTCCATCTTGGCTTTTTCAGCTTCTTCTTTAAGACGCTGGAGAGCCATTTTATCACTTCTGAGATCGATACCCTGCTCACGCTTAAATTCATCTGCGAGCCAGTTGACGATTCTCATATCAAAGTCTTCACCACCGAGAAAGGTATCTCCATGGGTGGACTTTACTTCGAATACGCCATCACCAATCTCAAGGATGGACACATCAAAGGTACCACCACCAAGATCAAATACGGCTATTTTCTCTTCGCCCTTCTTATCAAGACCGTAGGCAAGAGACGCTGCAGTCGGCTCGTTGATAATTCTCTGAACATTAAGCCCGGCGATCTTACCCGCATCTTTAGTTGCCTGACGCTGGGCATCATTGAAGTAGGCAGGTACAGTAACAACTGCATCGGTAACTTCTTCTCCCAGATACTCTTCTGCGGTCAGCTTCATCTTCGCCAGAATCATCGCAGAAATCTCAGCAGGCCTATATACCTTGTCAGCAACATCAATTGAGACACTACCATTGGTGCCTTCTACAATCTTAAAAGGACTCACCTCCATTGAGCGCTTAACCTCCGCATCGGTAAATTTTCTACCAATGAGTCGTTTAAAAGCGGACAATGTACGCGTTGGATTTGTTACTGCCTGACGCTTTGCAACCTGACCAACCAACCTTTCATCATTATCGGTGAAGGCAACAACCGAGGGGGTTGTTCTGTTTCCTTCAACGTTTGCAATTACCTTAGGATCGCCACCCTCCATAATTGCCACACATGAATTGGTGGTACCAAGGTCAATTCCGATAATCTTACCCATCTTCTCTCTCCTTAAATCAATCTCAGCGGATTATAATATCCGTTCAGCATTCCTCAAATTTATTAATTGCTCTACCCGTGGTAGTGGCAACCTCTTCTAAAGTTGTCATCTTCGATCATTTGTCAAGGCATCGACACGCCTTTTCGACAGGGGTTTCACCTGAAATATTTTCTATTTTTCCCCGGAAGAGACAATCACTTTTGCTGCTCTCAATAACCTGTCCTTGTAGTAATACCCTTTTTCATACTCGGTAATTACATGGTTTGCAGGCACTGTGTCACTGGCCTCCATGGTGAGTGCTTCCTGGAGTTTGGGATCAAAGGGTTCTCCTACACTTTCAACGGCCTTCACCTCGAACTTTCCAAGGTTTGCAACAAGGCTTTTAAGTGTCAGTTCCACACCTTCCAGAAGGGCCTTAAGATTTGTTTCTGCATCTGCACCTTCAGTGATCCCCTGGCCTAATGCACGTTCCAGGTTGTCCACCGCCGGAAGAATCTCTCTAAAAATTGTTTCACCGGCATACTTCAGGCTCGCCTGTTTTTCCCGCTCGACACGTTTTTTGAAATTTTCATTTTCTGCGGCTGCACGCAGCATTTTATCACGGAGCTCGACAACTTCTTCTCTTGCTTTTGCAAGCTCCCCTCCCAGATCTACCGCCTGCTCGTCATCCTGCACTTCTTCAGCCGAGGCTTGTTCGGTGGCTTCGGTAGTCTCTTCAACCTCTACATCAGTTTCAGGTTCTTCCTGAAGCTCTTCATTTACCTTCACTTCGCTCACCTACTCCTCCCTTCACGTTGCAATGTCAATTACCGCTCAGAAACACAGTTATATTCCGTCGTTTCCAGCGGCCCTGCTTTAAACCTGTGGCAACAATAAGTAGCAGGATTTTCCTTGTCAAGAGACTGAAATAGGATTTAAAAAAGAGCTTTACTTTACGACAAAACCAGGCCGGTGCAGGTACAAAGAAAGGATGGGGAAAGCGATGATCAATATTACTCTTTTTCATAGCGGTTTAATTTATTCTGCAGAGTCTTTCTGGTTATCCCAAGCCGCCTTGCAGCCTCACTCTTATTGCCGCCAGTTTCAGCAAGAGTCTTATAAATAAGCTGCTTTTCCACTTCAAAAAGCGAGGTAGGCCCCTCTACACTTCTAACATCAGTTTCTACATGCTGTTTTTGAATAGCCAGAGGCAAAGTCTTTTCAGTGAGCTCTGTACCGCGCATGAGAATAATGCCACGCTCTATGGCATTCTCAAGTTCACGAACATTACCGGGCCATGAATAATGGCTAAGATACTCCATACAGTCCGGAGTGATTGCATCCAGGACCCTGCGATTTTTTTTGGCAAATTTCTCAGCAAAATGTTTTACAAGCTGTTCAACGTCGCCCTCTCTGTCCCGTAGAGGGGGAACCGTCAACATGACCACATTGAGTCTGTAATACAGATCTTCCCGGAAGTTGTTCTCCGCCACCTCTTTTTCAAGATCCCGATTGGTCGCAGCGATTATTCGAACATCAACTCTGACAGTCTCTTCACCACCAACCCGCTGCAGTTCCTGCTCCTGTAATACCCGTAAAAGCTTTACCTGCATCGCCTGGGAGGTCTCACCAATTTCATCTAGAAAAAGGGTTCCGCCATCCGCCTGGACAAATTTACCCTCCCGCCTTTTATCCGCTCCGGTAAATGCCCCCTTTTCATGTCCAAAAAGTTCTGATTCCAACAAACTTTCTGCAAGAGCGGCACAGTTTACCTTAATAAAGGGTTGCGCTTGCCGCTCACTATTGAGATGCATTGCCTCGGCTACGAGTTCTTTACCTGTACCGGATTCTCCATAGATCAATACAGTCGCTTCCGTGGGAGCGACATAAGCAATCATCTCAAGCAGTTCATTGATGGGAGGTGAGGAACCGATAATGGATGTCGTAAGATTTGTTTCCTGGAGATCTGTCGTCTGTTTCCTGCTCTCCACCTGCTGATGATCAACTGCCCGCAACAACACCAGACGCAGACGCTCAAAATCAAGAGGCTTTGTAAGATAGTCATGGGCGCCTTGCTGAATTGCCTCCACAGCATCATCCACCGTTGAATATGCCGTCATGATAACCACCGGTAATTCCGGTTTGATCTTCTGGATCCGACTAAACGCCTCCCGGCCATCCATTTTTGCCATACGTACGTCCATGAGCACGGCGTCATACTCATGCTTTTCCACCGCCGCTACAGCAGTTGTACCGTCATCCGCCTCAACTGTCCTCCAACCCCACTCCGCCAGCATTGAGGAGAGCATATACCTATGGACCTGGTCGTCATCCACAACCAGGATTGTCACTTCACTTTTTTTAGCCATGATGCTATAGCCTGTATTTAAAATGGTTGATCATGTACAGAAATTTTACGAAATGAGCTCTTATCTGGTAAAATATCACTATATGGCAGAGTAATCAGAAAAAACAAAACCCGTAACTGCGAAGCTGGGCCGTACCAGCATCTGCTATTTTACCAGGAGTGTACTATGTGTGAAATTTCAATAATTACTGTTGGTGGAACCATCGATAAAGTCTACTTTGATGCCAAAAGCGAATATGAAGTAGGCCCCCCAAATATAGCAAAGGTGCTGGGAGAACTGAATCTTTCAATCAAATACTCCATCAACTCCCTGCTGCGAAAAGACAGCCTTGACTTCACCGACGAGGACAGGAATCTTATCATCGCTACTGTAGAAAAAGATCGCTGCGAACATATCCTTATAACCCACGGCACCGACACCATGGCCAACACCGCCAAAACCCTTACACATATTGAGAACAAAACAATTGTACTGACAGGAGCCCTCGAGCCCGCACTGTTTAAGACAAGTGATGCCGTCTTTAACATCGGCTGCGCCATCGGAGCAGTACAATCTCTGCCCAGTGGAGTATATATTGCCATGAACGGCATGGTGTTCATGGCAGATAATGTTCATAAGAACCTGGACAAAAACAGATTCGAAGAAGAGGGCTAACAACCTGAGAAAGCAAAGTCATCTCTCAAAGGTATAGAGTAGATCCGCCCCGGTGGACTCTGAGGAACTCTGTGTTTCTACCCAAAAGCCTCTGGTGAGATCATAGCGAACCCTGAACTGGCCGAGCTGACTAAACATATTAATATCATAGCCAATATAAAGATCTTTAGTAATACGCTTCCCCACCACAAGAGCCACATTCTCGTCTTTGGCACTCCCTTCCAGATGTAGATCATCAATCAGCCACAAATCCCCTAACTTACCCAGAATTGCGACCCCCCCAGCCAATCCCAAAGTTGAAGCAGCCTTCTGAAGCAGGTTCCCCTCCTGCTCACTTGAACCGGCGAAGGAATGCCCTAAAATCATATGAGATAATATTTCAGTATCATCCATATAAGGATCAGAAAAAAGATGGAATTGCAGATCCTGCACAAGTCCGCTGATATCAACACCAACGGTATACCCCAACCCTCTCGCCTGTTCATCACTCACTTTTTTCTGAGCCCGAACATCAACACCGGGGTTATCAATAGGGCCACCGGTAAAAAGCATCCTGCCACGCTCTATATCAAAGGGTCTTCCGTAGAGGTTAAACTTTCCCTCTAGCAGATCAAGTTCACCGTGGCCTGTAATAAAATCATCGGGAGTAATCTTCACGTTGAGATTACCGCCAAGACGGCCGCTTAAGCCATATCCATTGATATCGACATCGTCGCCCAGAAGAACCTCCAGATCGAGATAAAAAGGCCAGCCTCTCTTTTCTTCCTCCCCATCACCTCCGATCAGTACAACATCATCGGAAACTCCAACTGATCCGCTTAACTCCTCTGGCGCAATCAACCCCTGGGACACAGTAACACTTCCCTCAATCTCACCTTTTACCGCATTAAATTTAAAATTCACATCGGGACTGACTTCAAAGGAATATTCAGGCAGGTTAACCAAATGAAATTGCTCTCCCGTAAGATGAAGGAGTCCACTGATCCCGGAATCTTCATAACCGATTATTCCATCAGCATTGAGATACCCCTCGCCAGAAACGGCCTGCCCCCTGAGCTTTGCACCAGCAGGTGATGCTTCGACATTAAGCTTCACATCGTTTAAGGTTATTCCCTGATAAATCAGCTCTACACCACCATCTCTGAGCTCAATGCTACCAAAAAGTTCAGGCTCCACAATCGTCCCACCAAGAGTCAAAGAACTGCTAACCCAGCCCGTTGGTTGGATGCCATAATAATCAAGAGCACCGAACATCGTTACATGGAACCTGTCGAGTTGAACATCTCCTTCCAGATTCATCAGTGACAGAGGAGTAGAAAAGCCTCCAAAATTGACAATCTGAAAGTCATACACCAGTTGTCCACCAGTATCCTGCCGGAGGGCACCGTTTACTTGCAACAACTGCGCTGAAAGCTCCAAGTCAAGAAAGGAATCTTTAAATTGGAGAACTTCCTCAACATGAGTATCAGCCAGATAAAGCTCGGCTGCAGGTAAACCAATGGTGGCGCTGGCCGTAATCACCTGGTCAGCATCCCCCGAGGCATGCGCTTTTACCTTAATATCTCCGCTTAAAGTGACTGGCATTGATGGTAGCCCACTGAGCAGTCCAAGTGAAATTTTCTCGACATCAGTGCTGACACTCCACTCCAGATCCTTGCCCCAATCAACCTGGGTTTCCATACATCCTTTACCAAGATCGCCACCTACACAGAAGTCTACTACTGATATTGATTCCTTTTTTAAATGGAGCTCCGCCTCATTTTTCTGTTTCCACTCACCAAAGTCAACGGTATCTACAAACAGGCCCTGGATGTTTCCCTGCCATTCTCCGGAATAGCTGCCATCAGCCACAAATCCCGCATCAACTTTCTCACCTGTAATCCGTGCGTTAAGCCGGTGCTGAGATGTTGTACCATCAAGGATAAAATAGGCAGATTGTACTGGAAACTCGGCAAACAAAGCATCTTCTAAGGAAAGCTTTCCAGTGAGAACACCATCCGTCAGCAGATTCGCTGCAATTTCACCACCTAGCTTGCCAATACGGTTTCCCGCGTACTGAAGTCCACCACCGTCAATCTTTGCATCCAGTTTTGGCTGATCAGCTGATCCAGCTACTGTCCCATTTATGGACAGGTTGCCGGACACATCAGGAAGTAACTCGGATAAATCACTGGATGCAAAACTAAACGTAAGAGCAACATCCGTTGAGACGCCACCCACTACCCTGAATTCTGAGTCTCCGGCCTTGAGAAAAAAACCTTTTGATTCAATATTTTTTTCTGAAATTCTGAGTTCCCCGCCGCCACTGAGGACATTATTCCTTAATTTTCCTGATACATCAGAAAGCGCAATGCTACCAAACAAACCATTGCTGTCCCAGTATCCTTCAGCTTCTACATTGCCGTTCACCTGCCCATAAAATCCCGGACACACAACACCGGGATCAAAGTTGTCTAACAAAACCTTCCCGGACCAGATGGAACTATCGTCCCACATGAACTTTGCATCCTCCACCTTGGCAACACCTGTAATATCTCCACTTTGCAGCTGTAGCCCCTTACTAAAAATCCCATTTTCAGTAAGTAACAGTGCACCATTGAGAGAAACCGGATGCTCATGGATACTACCATGGAGGTTATCGATATCAATTGTGGCCTCCAGCCCCTCCTCCCGAACATCCCCCACACTGCTGAGCGATGCACTCAGTTGGCCCTGAATCTTCTCTGAAAAAACTGAAGGGTCAAAATCCTCCACCTTAAGATCGGCTTTCCAGGAAAAAAGCTCCGCCCATGAAATCATGCCACCGTCAGCACTGGCATAGCCGTCACCACGATCTATCCGCAGGGATTTAAAGTCTATACCCAAACCATCCCCGTCAAGTTCACTGGTCAGATGCATACCATCAAAATAGCCCCAGAGTCCATCGGCATGCACTTTCCCCCTGTAATTGCCGAAATCTCCGTAGAGATCGCCGGTAACAGAGAGAAGTTCTATCTCCGGGCAATAAAGAATCCATGTGGAAAGATTGACATTTTTTGCCTTGAGTGTCGCCGTCCAGGCGGGTGTCTCCAGCAGATTGTCAATTATCCCCTGAACCCGAATATCCCCTGGAGCAACGAGAGCCGCCGTAACATCTAATCTTTCCAAAGGTCCATCAACAGAGAAGGTTCCGGACATCTTATGAAACCCAAATCCGGCGAGGCGCCAATTACCGATAAAATCAGCTCTCCAATCTCTACCTGCATGAATATTGCCATGAAGGGCAAGGCCAACATCAGGCCCCTGCAGATCAAACTCATTAACGGTGAGACTATTGATATCTCCGGTTACAGCTACCTTAAAAGAATCAAATTGAAACAGCAGTTCTCCATCATCCTCAAACAACTGAATATTTTTCCCTGAAAAATGATCCAGCTGCACTTTAATCGGCAACAGATAGAGTGGTAATTCTACTTCCTGCTGTTTTGTGCTTTCAGCTACTACTATTTCTTCTTCAACAGCCGTCTCTTTAAAAGTGAGCGTAAGATCAGAGACGCCAATGTGTTCAAGGTGCAGATCCCCCGTAGCTAGAGCTAATGGACTCCAGGAAATTGCTATTTTTTCCACAACAAGATCCTGCCCTGTCCCTGCAATACGAAGTTCTTCAACAACAAAACTGCTCAACAGACGTCCCTCCACCCGGCCCATGGAAACAACATCACCACCGAATCGATTGACACTCTCTTTTACCAGCAACAATCCAAGGGGAGTCCCGCCAAGGATGAGTATAAAAAGTAAGGGTAGAAGAAAAAACAGGGGCAGGATAATTTTCAATCGAATTTTTTTCACAAATCTCCCCCCACTGTCAGATGGGCTCGAACGGGATAACCATCCTCTGTAATAGCCGAGGCAACATCCAGGCGAATCTGACCAAAAGGCAGACGAAAACGTAACCCACCTCCAACCCCCTGATAATAATCAAGTTCCAGATCATCCGTCGCTGTACCTCCATCCCAAAAAGCGGCAAGACTCCAGTACTTACCAAATGTTTTCTCAACTTCTATGGACTCTACAATAAGATAACGTCCCCCAATGACGGTCCCGGAAGAATCAGTTGTTCCAATGGATTTATAACTATATCCACGTATAGTGCTGTCACCACCGGTATAAAATCGTAACGATGGAGGAAGGGAATCGATGGAATCAACCAAGGTAGCACCTACAGATACCCGTCCGATGATCCTTATGGTTTCATATGGGGTAATGATAGCTTTACCGTTTACAGTTGCCTGGAGAAAGGTCGCATCTGAGAAAGCACCCTCAACCGCACCTTTAACTCCTACTGATGCCTGCAGTCCATGTTTGGTGTTTAAGATATCATCAGCGATCACCAAACCAAGATTCACCGATGGTAACAGTAGCGTTGAAGTGCCACTGGTGTCACCAATATCATATACTTCAGCACGGGCCTCAAGCCCGACTCCAAGTTTAAATCTAGGCCCGGAGTACTCCCGCGACACAGCTCCAGTCAACAACCTGGTAGTGGTATCTTCCCAGGTCTTATCCTGGTATGCAAGGTTGTGCACAACCTTATCAAACCTTGGATTTTTTTCCCTGGGCACTTCATAACTCAGAGAGATGGTTTTTTCCAATTCAGCTAACTGTAGTGATGCACTGATCCGGTGTCCACGGTCATTAAAAAATCTATTATCCCAGTCAACTTTGCCACGAACCCCCGTATCTGTGCCATATCCGGCACCCACACTGTACTTATTGAGATGATCAGGGCTGACCAGTTCAATCTCCACCGGCACATCCAACCCCACAATCCGATCAACCTTACCACTGACCACAACCTTGCTGAAATAATCGGTTTTATACAGAATTGATTGAAGTTCAAATAGCTTGGCGCTACTATAAGGGTCTCCTTCCTTATAGGGTAAATATCGTTCTAAATGACTCCCACGAAGAATATTATCCAGACAGGTGGTTTCACCAAAGAGGTATCTGGGACCGGTGTTTAACGTCAATGCTATTGTTCCGCTGTTGTTCCGGGGGTTAATCTGCAATCTCTTTAAAGAAAACAGGGCATCCAGATACCCTTCTGCAATGGCGAGGTTAACCAGTTTCTTTTTCTCAGTTTCATAATCGACCTGATTGAGCACTTTTCCTGCGGTCAGTGGAAAAAGGCTTAATGCATCCAGAAGTTTTTTGTTTTCCCGCCCCGCACCGGTCAATTGCAGGTCCACCGTTTCAACAAGAAGCGGAACGCCTTTATCAATAGTATATTCTGCACGCCACCCCGCCTCTAGTTTTACCAGGCTGGAGTCAATTAAAGGATTGTAATAGCCAAAAGGGGCAAGGGCCTGCCTGATGTCCTCTTCAGCCTTGGCATGCAGTCTGCGAACTGCATTTTTCTGTAAACGTTCATTGTCTTTCTGTAGGAATATTGTGAGACGGGACAGCACGTTATCAAGAATTGGCGGCTCTATCCCTGTGACCACGACATCAACCTTAACCCCCGCCGAAGACAATACGGGCAGCCAGGAAAAAAGTAGAACCAGAAGGATTAAAATTCGACAAGAAGGATATGATATATTAATAAACTGCAAAAGTTATTTTTATCGTTGCAAACGCAACACCCATGTTTTCTAAATTAAGATAGTAACCTCAAGCTGTAAAAAAGATGAGCACAGAGACCATTACCATTGAAAAGATTGTAAACGGCGGCTACGGCCTTAGCCATCTCGCATCCGGGCAGGTGATTCTTGTTCGCAATGTCCTGCCGGACGAAGTTGTTATTGTAACTCCTCAGGAGGCGAAAAAAAACTATCTTTTTGGTAAAGTTCAGGAAATCAGAAAGGGACACCCCGGGAGAGCCACTCCACCTTGTCGCTATTTTGGCAAATGTGGAGGCTGTGACCTCCAGCATTCTGACTATAACACCCAACTTGAAATTAAAAAAGCGATCCTTGAAGACCTTCTACTTCGCCAGGAAAGCAGCCCATTAAAAGAAGTGGCATCAAAGCTGCCATCTCCCCTGCCATCGCCACATTTTTTTCACTACCGTCAGCGCATCCGTCTCCAGGTAGACAAAGACGGACAACCAGGATTCAGGCGCTATCGCTCCCACGATATTGTTGCAATAGACTCCTGCCTGCTTGCCGAAGAACATCTCAACAGCAGTCTCAGGTCGTTGCAAAACAGCGAAGAAGCGGAGCAACTAATCGCACTCTCCACAGAGGTTGAACTACAATCAAATCCGGACAGTGGAAATTGTGTCGTAATTTTCAATTTCAGACGAAAAATACGGCCCGCTGACATAAAGGCTGCGCAGAAGCTTTGTGAAACCGTGATATCGATTGAGCGGATCTTTATTTCCGGAAAAGATTTCCCCCTCCAGGGACCCTTTTGTTCTCAGCAACCGGAGAGCTCCACGGCAGATAATCTAATGAGCTGTAGTTTGTCTCTAGAAAATGGTGTTGAGGATTTTCAACTAAGCTGGGAGGCGGGTGGTTTTTGTCAGGTTAATCTTAAGCAGAATAAAACCTTGATAGAGACGGTACTGCAACTATCGCAACCGCAAAAAGAAGAATCACTCCTCGATCTTTATTGCGGAATGGGCAATTTTTCAATCCCCCTCGCTTTTTTGGTAAAAGAAGTATTCGGTATTGAAGGCCAGGGATCGGCCATCCGCAGCGCCCGCAGAAATGCAACACAAGCCGGCTTGACCAATACAAACTTCAAAAAATCCCCGGTGCACACAGCGTGCGATCAACTGATCAAAGAAGGAAAAATCTTCGATACTGTTGTCATTGATCCACCACGACAGGGAGCCCCTGAACTTGCATCACAACTCACTCAGCTCACCAATAAAAAGCTTGTCTATATCTCCTGCGACCCTGCCACCCTGTGCCGTGATCTTACGGCCCTAACCTCCCACGGCTTTTCCATCAACAAAATAGTACCAATCGACATGTTCCCCCAGACCCACCACATTGAGACTGTCGTAATACTGGAAAAACAGGTCTGACGTGCAGGATAAAAAGGTACTTATCCAAGCATTTTAAAAATTCCGATTTATTCGGGTTAGGATTTCTTGTTTCGGTCCACCGACAACAAGAGCTGCAAGAACGGTAAATAGAATCGCATTAGCCGGTATATGTAGATTAAAATCGACAAAGGAATGTACCAGAATTGCCACAATGCTCGTTTTCGGTACA
>JAAELB010000039.1 GCA_024227155.1 Desulfobulbaceae bacterium | reverse complement strand
CTCGATGATCTGCGACTGTATGGTCCCTTTACCTTCACATTATCCAGTGTTACTCCTGTATTATTGTATACTGTGATATATACGCTACATGCAACAGCCTGAGCAGAACTTAACAGGCTTAGCAGGACAAGTATGGTTGTGACTATTTTCATATGTAAACCCCTCTGTTTCAAATTGTAAATTAGTAAAGCCGTAATTTGACATACCAACGGTGCTAATTTTTTTTCATGAACCCAGCTATAGTATAGGTATTTCAAAAAAAATATCTACAATCCGACTGGTTCCACTGCCCTCCGGCTCAAATTACCCAGCGGGCCTTAGGGTCAGGTCTTTGATTTATGTTTACCAGGTGAGGTGATAGGTAATCGCTTTTTAAGCCTGCCCTAATTTTTAACACATTCCTTCAACCAATTGTCAGTTCACATTAATCTATCTTTCTTCAACCGTCATTTCAAGGAATTTTACGCTTTCAAACTGTTGCAGTACATATTATGAGGTATAAGATTTCGTCCCCTTCTTTATTTTGCTGTTTTTGAACAGACTTATCCATTCACAGTCTTTTGGCTTTTTAAAATTCGAAGCCCCTTAAGCGGGACTCAGTTCAGTACCCCCCTGATGGATATAACTCCCTGATCACTGGCAACTACATCTTCACCCTTCTCTCCTCCTGCTTCTTTCTGTCCCCACGCATCCGGTTACTGTACCAACCGTAATATCTGACCAATTGAAATGATGGCTCCGGGATATGCTGCGTT
>JAAELB010000038.1 GCA_024227155.1 Desulfobulbaceae bacterium | reverse complement strand
TGTCATGCAGGCATGACTGCACTGGTAAATTCGGATCGAACCAAGAACAGTTTACTATTCTGTGCAAATCATGAAGAAAATGGTTCTTTATCTTCAAGCGGGGCCCAAGGCTCTTTTTTAACATCGGTTCTTGAGCGTATCGTACCTGAAAATCAAACACGACAAATTGCACTCAGTAATTCATTTCTTATCTCTGCCGACAATGCACATGCCACTCATCCCAATTACATAGAGAAGATGGATAAGGAACACGAAATACACCTGAACCAAGGACCTGTTATTAAAATCAACGCAAATCAACGCTACACCAGCAATTGTTTGAGTGGGGCTATTTTCAAAAAAATCTGTATAGAAACAGGCATCGAACCACAAGAATTTGTAATGCGAAGTGATTTGGCCTGCGGTTCCACTATTGGCCCTATGACCGCAGCAAAACTGGGAATTAAAGCAATCGATATTGGCGCACCGTCCCTTGGGATGCACTCAATCCGTGAACTCACCGGCAGAAAAGACCCATTTCTGCTGTACAGACCCTTACTCACGTTTCTCCAAAGTGACTGCCATAGAGTACTTTCGTGACAGTGACAATGCGACAATATACATTTAAGGTTACTGTTGCTTTGTCATTTTTCGTTCTATTCCATGTACATTTACCTCCTGAGAGCTCTGCTGATCTCTATTCTTCGGTTAACAAGTATAAAGAGAGTACTGTTGATAATGACAGTATAAGAAAACTTGCTAAATTCGACCATTTCATTCGATATTTCAGCAGTTTTTCATATTTCGTGCCAAACCATAAGGTGAGCCCGGATTTTATTCGAGCCTTGATTCTTGCTGAATCCAGTGCAAACCCTGCCGCCATCTCCGGGAAAAATGCAATGGGGTTAGGTCAGATCTTATTTTCAACTGGAGCCCAGGCAGGTAGAGAGCTTGCCAGATCAAATACTGACTTCAAATATATCTCTAATAAATCTCTTGGTAACCTGCGAAAAACAGACCTCTATGACCCAGCCACCAATATACTGATCACCTGTTACCTGATTGCAAAATATAACTTCAAATTTGACGGTAAACTTGACCTTGTTGTCTCGGCATGGAACGCCGGGGAAAACACTTCTTCCCTTTATCATGGTAAACATGCGCCTTACCAAGAAACCGAGAATCTTATTGGTAAAATAAACGGCTACTACGTCTATCTATTGAAACATCACCCTTTTAAATAAATCTTACCTTAACGATTTCCACCCTCCTTCGAGAAAACCACAATTTCAGCTTTTAATTTATTTATTACATAGTTTTCAGATTTTACTTGTCATATACCTTCGTTTTGTTTAGATATTCCCGGTTCGTTAAAAAGCAGTAAGGGCTACATGAAAATAAATATTACAATGTAGGCTTTACAAAATTTCTTCATCTAAGTATGATTACGGCGTACTCACATTGTGGTACCTTGATCCTTTTACAAATTCATAAGAGATAGTCTTTAAATCTCTACAACACTGTATATTCTACTACCATCCATTCAATGCCAAAGAGTTCTCCCACTGACCATGTAGCAACAATTTATCGGTTTTGTGCACAAAGTATGCAGTACCCTGATGCTGACTGGTGTACAGAGCAGTACTTTGAAACTTTATACCTGCTACTTGACACTTTAGGTGGCATAAAAGAAAAAGAGCTCATCCAGGAGGCTATAGCTGCAAGCCATGACTTTATTGAAGAATTGCAGATTGAGCACACAAGACTATTTATAAATGGCTTTCCCCACGTTGCGGCTCCTCCGTACGGTTCTGTCTATCTGGAAAAAACATTAAGAGGCAAGTATTCGGACGAGATACTGCTCCATTACAGATCCCTTGGGTATGATCTTACGCCAGATGCAGATCTTCCGGACAGCCTAGTCCACCAGCTAGAGTTCCTCTCTTTCTTAGCAGAGGATCAAAATTTTGAAGGAGAAAAGGAGTTTCTTTCCCGATTTTTCCTACCATGGTTTCCTCTTTTTGCAGCAAGAACAAAAGAAGAAGCTGAACATCCTTTTTACCAGGTCATCATTAGCCTTATTGATTTTTTCACAAAGGAGGAAGAGGAATATGGCGTTTAATTTAACGAGGCGTAAATTTTTACAATCAGCCTCATTGGCTGCTGTTGCACTACCACTCTCTAAAGCGATTGCTTCAGAAACTAGTGTAAAGCGATCCGCACTTGAAGCAGTTGGATCTTTTGCTGACGAAACCGTGGTAGGTGGAGTCTGTGAAATGTGCTTCTGGCGCTGCCAGCTAGTCGGTAAAAAACGAGGCGACAGGTTAGTCAAACTCGAAGGTAACCCAAAGTCAATTGATAATGGTACATCTATCTGTGCCCGGGGAAATGCTGGTGTCCAACTCCTCTACGATCCTGACAGATTAAAATACCCACTTAAAAATGTTGGGGAAAGGGGTGATCCTAAATGGAAGCGTATTAGTTGGGAAGAAGCCCTTGACGAATGCGGGGCAAAACTAAAAGAGATCAAAGACAAATACGGGCCCCAGGGACTGTCAATGTTTCCCCATGGATCAACGGCCAAGTACCCCATGCACTTCATGGAAAGAACTGTTGGCACCCACAATGTGAGTGAAGCGTCATTTTTCCAGTGTCGTGGAATTCGTGACACCGCATACATTGCAACAATAGGCAAAGCGCCCGGTGAATTTGTCGATATGCCAAATGCAAAAGTGATCCTGCTCCTGGGTGGTCATTTTGGTGAGAATGTTCACGTAAGTCATATTAAGAGGTACATTAAGGGCCTACAGAATGGGGCAAAACTGATAGTAGTTGATCCAAGGTACTCAGCATCTGCTGCCAAATCAGATGTGTGGGTCCAGATCAAACCTGGTACAGACACCGCATTCCTACTCGCAATTATGAACTACCTTATCTCAAACGATAAGTATGATAAGGATTTTATTGAGGAGTATGGAGATGGCTTTGAAGAGTTCAAAAAAGGTATAGCTGATTGGTCCCTTGAAAAAGCAGCAAAAGAGTGTGACATACCTGCTGCCCAGATTAAGGAAGTTGCTGAACTCCTGGCTTCAAATGCGCCAAACGTTTCCATCCATCCTGGTAGACACGTCTCCTGGTACGGCAACGATTTTCAGCGCCAGCGTTCACTTGCCTGCCTCACTGGTGTACTTGGTGCCTTTTATGTAAAAGGTGGTTGGGTTCCAGCTAAAAATCCAAAGGTGGGTAAGGTAAGTTGGGCCAAACATGATCACGGCGACGAACATAACCTGAACATGAATGAAGAAGAGGAAATGCTGTATCCTTTTACTCCTCCTGGTACTTCCACCGAGCTCATACGTGATGCAGCGCTGACAGGCAAACCGTATCCAATCAAGGGGTGTGTTATTTGGGGCCAAAACCCTATCCAGACTATCCCCGGTCAGCAAAAGATGAAGGACGTTTTAAAGCAAATGGACTTCGTCATGTGTGTTGACGTTATGCCAACCGATGCTACAATGTGGGCGGATATCCTGCTGCCTGAGGTGAGCTACCTCGAAAGATACGATTACATAAAAACTGGTACACAGTGGGATTTTGCCGACAAACAGCAACAATATATTTCTGCAAGAATGCCTCTTGCGGCACCGATGTTTGAAAGAAAAGACCAGGTTTTTATCACCAACGAAATTGCAAAGCGAATGGGCTACGAAAAAGATATTCCTGTTCAGACGGTTGAAGAAATGGTGGAAAAAAACCTGAAAGTAGCCGGTCTCAGCCTCGCTCAACTGAAAAAGGAAGATGGCATTCACATTCAGGATGGAAAAGACCCGTACACCATGCCTGAAGACTTTGAAGTTCTTTTCTACAACGAAGACATTGAGGACGCAGGATTCCCTGGTGTTCCGACATACATAGGTGTAGAACAGCCGCCAAAAGGCTTTGCCAGACTTCTCTATGGACGTGTTCCGGTTCACACTTTTAACAGAACCCAGAATAACGTATGGCTCAACAAGGCCATGCCGGACAATCCTGTATGGCTCAACGATGAAACTGCCGCTCAAATTGGCCTCAAAGACGGAGACATTGTTGGATTTGTAAATCAGGATGGCATTGAATCCCGCACCACAACGACCCTTAAAACCACCCCCGGGATCAGAAAGGATTCGGTTTATATGGCCCATGGATATGGTTCAGCGAATCCACTGATGAGCGTTGGTATCAATGCAGGTGTTGATGATCAGAGTCTGATCAGTAAAATCACCATAGACCCCGAGACAGGGGCCCACGGAATGAGAAATAACTTTGTCAAACTTATTAAAGATGGCAAAACACTTGATATTCCGGCAACTGCCTAACCCGACGAGTCGGAAACTTTTTTAGAATCACTGGATAAGTACCTTCACGAAATTCAATCAAAAAAAACGAGAATTGAATTTCTAAGGTACTAATTCAGCTTTAAAGGTAAATTCAGGAGGATACAATGCAATATGGAATGATTATTGACCTTGAACGATGTGTAGGTTGTCATGCCTGCACCATCGCCTGCAAAGCAGAGTGGGAGGTCCCTGTAGAGTTTAACCGCAACTGGGTGTTTCGAATGGGGCCCAGTCGCGTTGGCAATGAAATTGCCGCCACATATTACCCTGGTCTTTGTAACCATTGCTTAGATCCAGTTTGCGTACCGGAATGTCCAGCGGATACAGAGGATGTGACCTTTAAAAATCCTAAAACCGGCGAGACAAAAACCATGGAAGTAGCTGCCACATGGAAAGACCCCTTCGATGGCACCGTACAGGTAGATAAAAACCGATGTATTGGCTGTGGAGCATGTGCCGATGCCTGCCCATATAATGCCAGATACGTCAATCCTGATCTTATCGACGATGTTTCTGAAGACGGCAAGGTCGACAAATGCACCTATTGTAAACCCAGGGTTGAAGCCGGATTGGAGCCTGCCTGCGTGCAGACCTGCATAGCAGATGCCAGGATATTTGGTGATCTTGACGATCCGGAGTCAGAAGTCTCCAAATATGTAAAAAAAGGTGCTAAAGGAATCGAACCTACCGAAGGAGAACTTGGGCCTAATTCAAAATATATCGGCAAGAAGAAAGATATCGAACTACTTTTTCAAAGCCACACCCCAGAACTTGCCGATATGGGGCAGGTCAGACGCCGTGCAATGCTTGCTTCTCTTGTAAAGCCAGCATTGAAACAGGTTCAGGGCCTTGGTCTACTCGGCCTGGCTGGCGCTATTGCTGTTAGCAACATCTCAAAGGACAACAAAGAATAGGCAAATTCACAGTACGCTTTCTCTGTACTGGAAAGCAACTGAGGTGACTGCTGTACACTCTTTGTTTAAAGATAGTTGGTGCGCGATAATCAATTGTTTGATTATCGCGCTTTTTTTTGTAATATCTGCACCCAAACTACCAGTAGATACAAGACCTGTACAGTCGCATCCTGAACACCAACTATAAATAGAATCGTTTTACGGGGAATCACACCATGAGCACTGATGATAAGAAAATTATTTACTCGATGATAAAAGTGAGTAAATATTATGATAGCAAACCGATATTAAAGGACATATCACTCTCCTATTTTTACGGCGCCAAAATAGGCGTTCTCGGCCTCAACGGCTCAGGAAAAAGTACTCTACTAAAGATCCTTGCCGGAATTGACCAGGATTTCAATGGGGAAACCCACCTTTCTCCAGGCCACAAGGTTGATTATCTTCCCCAGGAGCCTGAACTCGACCCTCAAAGAACTGTTAAACAGATCGTTGAAGAAGGCGTCCAGGACACGGTTGATCTTCTTAACGAATTTAATGAAATTAATGAGAAATTTGCAGAACCCATGTCCGATGATGAGATGCAAAAACTCATTGATCGACAGGGGACCGTTCAGGACCAGCTTGACACCTTAAATGCGTGGGACCTTGACAGTCGTCTTGAAATGGCGATGGATGCCCTGCGTTGTCCTCCTTCAGACACACTATGCGAGGTTCTGTCCGGAGGTGAAAAAAGACGGGTGGCACTCTGCAGGATTTTACTCAATCAACCAGATATTTTACTTCTTGATGAACCAACAAATCATCTTGATGCGGAATCCGTAGCATGGCTGGAGCAACACCTGCAAGTCTACCCCGGCACTGTAATCGCAGTGACCCACGATAGATATTTTCTCGATAACGTTGCAGGATGGATACTCGAACTTGACAGGGGGGTTGGTATCCCATGGAAAGGAAATTACTCATCATGGCTTGATCAGAAACAAAAAAGACTGGCCCAGGAGGAAAAAAAAGAAAGTGACCGACAAAGAACTCTCAAGAGAGAACTTGAATGGATCAAAATGAGTCCGAAAGGCAGACGGAGCAAATCAAAAGCGCGTATATCATCATATGAACAGCTCCTTTCAAAAGACAGTGAAAATCTTGCCAAAGACCTGGAAATTTTCATCCCTCCCGGCCCGCGACTTGGAAAAGTGGTCATTGAAGCGGATTCTGTAAAAAAATGTTTTGCTGATCGGGTTCTGGTTGAAGATATGAATTTCAACCTGCCCCCTGGTGGTATAGTCGGCATAATCGGTGCTAACGGGGCGGGTAAGAGTACACTTTTCAAAATGATCATTGGCCAGGAATCTCCAGATTCTGGTGATATCAGAATAGGGGATACGGTTAAACTTGGCTATGTTGATCAAAGTCGAGATCAGCTCGATCCAGAACAAACTATTTGGCAGGCAATTTCCGATGGACAGGACACTGTATGGCTTGGAACTAAAGAGATAAACAGCCGCGCATATGTAGGTAAGTTTAATTTTTCCGGAACAGATCAGCAAAAGAAAGTAGGCCTGCTCTCTGGTGGGCAGCGTAACAGGGTACATCTGGCAAGGACCTTAAAAGAGGGTGGTAATGTTCTGCTCTTAGATGAACCGACTAATGACCTGGATGTTAATACCCTTCGGGCCCTTGAAGAGGCACTTGAAAATTTTGGAGGCTGCGCTGTAGTAATTAGCCATGATAGATGGTTCCTTGATAGAATTGCAACACATATACTAGCTTTTGAAGGGAACTCTCAGGTTGTTTGGTTTGAGGGGAATTATTCAGATTACGAAAAAGATAAAAAAGCGAGACTTGGCAGTGAAGCTGATCAGCCCCATAGACTCAAATATCGTAATCTCACTCGAGATTAAAATCTACCACAGCTGAGAAGTGAAAAAAGAAATTCCGCCTCCCGCAGGTTGTATCCAGAGAGGCGGAAACATCGGCTCAGAGCAGAAGAAGTTCCGCCAACATTTGGTGCAGGTCTGTTACCTTCTCCTGTGCAATGGTTATTCCCCCTGCCCTGCTGTCTTCTTCTATAGCTGTTGCAACTTCATTAATCCCCTGAATACCAAGACTTGCAGCAGCACCCTTGATCGAGTGCGCAGCACTACAAATCTTTTCTGCAGAACTTTCAGAAAGCCCCACCTCTACAATTGCGATATCAGATTTTAGTGAATCTTTAAAGATTGTAATCAACTCTGCCAGCAGTTCTGTATCGTCAGCTGCCTGCTCCATTGCAAAGTCTTTATCCCATTTCAATACATTCATCTTATTCCTTTAGTGCCTTATTCCATAGAAGCTGTAATAAAAAACAAGAAGTTATGAGATCGGTTTGAAATCATAAACTTCGAGTTATCACCAAGGCACTTATCCAGCGATTCTAAAAAAGTTTCCGACTAGTCGGGTTAAAATAGTTACCTATGATTCATCGATATTGTCCGAAGAGTAGGTTTTCATTTATAAAACATATGACTAGTCTATCATATTTTTCAATCTTATAACAAGAGATCTGAAAATAGTTTCTTTGACACACTTTTAATGACAAACAGCATCTATCACGACAAAGATTCAGGGTCCTCACCTTTGGAAATATTTTTCAGCCACGCAGATCTTGCCGGCTCTGATCAATGACAGTCTACCCTCTGAAATTGTCATGATAGTTGAGCTGAAGCCAGCCTCTGTAACACCTCCATCAAGAATATAATCGACCCCTTCCCCAAAGATACGCAACACTTCCTCTGCCGATTTTGCAGGGGAATAACCGGATATATTACAACTTGTCGCAGTAATCGGCATGCCAACATGTTGAACCAGCGAGCTTGCCACGGGATGGGGAGAGATGCGTATACCCACTGTATTGGTGTTTGCCGTTAGCTTACTATTCAGTGACTGGTGTGCAGGAAAAATCAAAGTGAGGGGCCCTGGCCAATATCTATCCATTAGTTCAGGGTATTGCGACGGAACGTGAGACACTAATGAGTCAAGTTGATTTCGATTTTTTATAAGCAGTAGCAGAGGCTTGTCAGCTTGCCTCTGTTTTAAAGAAAAAAGCCGTGCCAGCGCCCCGTCATTACCTGGATCAACCCCGAGTCCATAGTATGTCTCAGTTGGAAACGCGACTATCTTCCCTTGCCGCAGATAGTCTGCGGCAAGGGAAAGAGAAGTACCAAAACGGTTGGGCGAAATATCCTCAAATTTGGACATTTTTGGCTTTTTCTTCAACCTCTACAACCATATCCTGTCTGAATTTCACAAGTTTCTTACCGAGTTCAGGATCAGATAAAGCAAGTAACTTAAGTGCGAATACGCCTGCATTTTTAGCTCCCGCCTTACCAATACCCATGGTGGCAACAGGTATCCCCGGGGGCATTTGAACAGTTGATAACAGAGCATCCATTCCGTTCAAAGGCGAAGCATCAAGAGGCACTCCAATCACCGGTAAGTTGGTGTGAGCTGCTAGAACTCCAGCCAAATGTGCGGCCATTCCCGCTCCGGCAATAATAATTTTCAACCCGCGTTCTTCTGCTGTTCGTGCATAATCACATGCTCGTTCCGGAGTCCTATGGGCGGAAGCAACAGTCATTTCACAGCAAATACCCATGGAGGTTAAAAAATCAGCAGCACTTCTCATCACCGGTAAATCGGAATCGCTTCCCATGACAATACCAACAACAGCTGATTTTTTTACACTTGTGCTTGATCTTTTTATAGCCTTAGCCCCGATATCCTTGCGATGGTAACATTGCGTCCACTGAATACAGTCGACAGCTTTATAGGCTTTTTCGATAGCAGCGCTCAAAGTTGTACCAACAGCTGTTACACCAAGAACTCGGCCCCCATTGGAGACTATCCTGCCACCTTTTCTTGCAGTTCCTGCATGAAAAACTTCAACTCCGCCAATAGTTGCAGCTTTAGTCAAACCACTGATAATTTTTCCGTTATCATATTTCCCTGGATACCCTCCGGAAGCCATTACAACACATACCGTTGGGCGTGGGTCAATTTTCATGTCGACCTTATCAAGCTTGCCATCAATCGCCGATTCAAATATGTCTATAATATCGCTTTTTAACCGCATGAGTAGTGGTTGAGCTTCAGGATCTCCGAATCTGCAGTTAAACTCGAGAACATTGATATCATCCCCATCTATCATGAGGCCAGCGTACAACATGCCCTTATATGGACGGCCCTCTTCCTCAAGTCCTTTAATAGTTGGCAGCATTACCCGGTTCATCACAAATTCGGCAATCTCATCGGTGACAACCGGCGCAGGCGAATAGGCCCCCATCCCACCCGTGTTAGGCCCCTCATCATTTTCATAGATTGCTTTATGATCCTGGGAAGTGGGTAGAGGCAAAATTGTTTTACCATCAGTAAAGGCAATAAAAGAAGCTTCTTCACCGGTCAAACACGCCTCAATTACAACTCTTTTGCCAGCACTGCCAAAGGCCTTATCGGCCATGATAAGATCAACAGCATCTTTGGCCTCTTTAACTGTTTTGGCAACGATAACACCTTTGCCGGCGGCAAGGCCATCGGCTTTAACCACTATTGGAGCTCCACAGTTATCTATATATTTTTTAGCCTTTTTTCGGTCTTTAAATACTTTAAAAGCGGCGGAAGGTATTTTATATTTTTCCAAAAATTGCTTGGAAAACACCTTACTTCCTTCAAGCTCTGCAGCCTTACGGGTGGGGCCAAAGATTCTCAATCCATTTTCTTGAAATTCGTCGACTATGCCTGCGACAAGAGAGGCTTCCGGACCAACAACAGTGAGATCAATCTGCTCTTTTTGAGCAAAGGCCAACAGCGCTGTTACATCAGTAACATCAATGTCCACACAATCAGCAATACGGCTAATACCAGCATTACCCGGTGCGCAATATACTTTATCAACTTTTTTACTTTGATTAATTTTCCAAACTAAAGCATGCTCGCGACCACCGGAACCAACAACAAGAATTTTCATAACTTACTCCAGATAGTTATTTATATTATGTACACGTAATTCTTAGATATTTATACGTTGAGTCTCAATTTCAATTCCCTGTCTTACTGATTGATCGTTGACAAATCCGGGATGAAATATTACATGAATGAATAGTCATTCATCTTTTGGTATAAATGTTTACATTAGTTTCGATCTTTCTTTTTTATGAAATGAAAGCAGAAAACAAACATTCAAAAATAATTTCAGCGGCAACCAAGGTCTTTGCAAAAAAAGGGTTTTTCACTGCTAGAATATCCGATATTGCAAAAGAAGCCAAGGTTGCTGATGGAACAATATACCTCTACTTCAACAACAAGTACGACATACTGTTGTCTGTTTTTGAAGAGGAGGTTGGTAAAATTGTAGACAAAACCGAAAAACTGATCAGCAAGGAAGATGATCCGGTTGAGATGCTTAAAATTTATGCCATCCAACATCTCACTTCCATGAAGAAAAATAAAAACCTTGCTGAAGTGATCCAGATTGAACTTAGGCAAACGAACAAGATAATTAGAACCTACAGAGACAATAAATTCAGTGAATATGTAGGAATCATAGCTAAAATCATAAAACTTGGGCAGCAGACAGATTCTTTCAGGTCAGATCTTAACCCTGACATAGTGAAAAGAATATTTTTTGGTGCCTTAGACGAAGTATCCCGAGTCTGGAATTCTTCTTTAGAAACCCATTATTCGGTTGAAGAAGTATCGGAGCAAGTTCTATCAGTTTTTCTTACTGGCATAAAAAAACCACCAGCCAACGTATAAAGGGTAGCTGACAGGTGGCCTCACCACTAATCGTTATCTATTCAGAACATCATGAAAAACTACTACTTTGAATCTCGACAACTTCAAATTCTCTTTTCCCGCCCGGAGTTACAACAAGAACGTCATCTCCCACCTCTTTTCCCAGCATGCTCCTGCCGATCGGTGACAACACAGAGATGGAACCCTTCTTTACATCTGCTTCCTCAGGCCCTAACAACTGATAAGTAACTTCTTCTTCGGTATCAAGATCAAGTAACTGAACAACCGTGCCAAAGACAACGATGTTTGTTCCAACCTTAGAACAATCGATTATTTCTGCCCTTGAGAGTTTGTCTTTTAATTCTATAATCCTACCCTCAATATGGCCTTGCCTGTCCTTTGCAGCATGATACTCGGCATTTTCCTTCAAATCTCCATGCTCTCTGGCCACTTCAATAGCCTTAACAACCACACCACGCTCAACACGCTCAAGATGTAATAATTCATCACGTAACTTTTGATTACCGCTTTTTGACATCGGTATTCGCTCAACCATCTCTTCCTCCATAAAAAAATCCTGCCGGGTTCTTGCAGTTTCAAACCCCAAACAGGAATTATTTGCATACACATTAATAATACATACAGCCCAAACAACACTTAGAGATGTTTAGAACACCTCACATGGCTGGATAATTCGTAAGCGTTCACCGACACCTTCGAAAGATTGCATAACATAGGTCCATAACCGTTCACCAGCGATAATGGAGAGAGGCAGATACCGCTGTCTCCTCATAAACGTCACTGGTATTAAAACTGAAATTGCCTTTTAATAAAAAATGTGGACTCATTTCAAGGAAAATATCAAATTTTCCGTAATAAATGAGTGTTTCATTGTCCTCAAGAGCAACGGCAGTATCCACTGCATAGTAACTCATTTTTCGACGACCACCAGCCTCATAACCCAAAAAGTCATGTTGAAAATATAAACCAAGCCTATGTTCTGACAAAGAATCTGGACTCCAGTAGCTTGTAACGTAGTCATCATTGACGAACTGATTTTTATCCAGATCAGTTAAGGCGTGGGGATTCTCTTTTTCATTATTCAGAAACGTGTAATCATAACGAAGATCAAGGTGTATTGTCTCACTAAAAAAAGAGTATGAGGAATAGCCATGGAACCGTTTTTGAGAATTCCTGTCGCTATATTTTCTATAACGAATATCACCACCAAAGCCAATCCCTAAAAAAGTGTCAAGCCCCAACCCAGTTGAAAAAGATGCAGCTGTTATAAATTCTCTGAGGCTTAGAACACTATCCTTCACCAACTCCTTATCAACTTCTAAAAAGCCGTTAAGGTTATCATCGAGTTGAGCCTCAAGTCGTGTATGGTACAAAAACGTCGTAAGACTTTCGCCATTGAGCTTTTCGCTCCCCACCCCCGCATCCAATTCGTAATTCTCACTCAACGCCCAACTTGTATCAACTCTAATTGAATCACTGCCCGTCGTCTGGCTACCATCTATGGATTCATATCTATTGTTATTATAATCAAATTTGAAATCTTTGTTAAAATCGTGGGTAAACCAGAACGATAGCCCTGCACTTGTCTGTTGTAGATCGATAAACTCATACCGCCCCTGTTTTTTGACAAACTCACCATTTATGATGTTTTGCGGACTAACTTTTATGCTGCTTTGTTCAATAAATTCATCGATTTCTGGAGATGTTCCCCCACCAATTTTTATATCCTCGTAAATTTGTGCCTCTTTTCTATACTCACCAATACGACCATAAATTGCGGCCAGGTCCACCAGTTTTTCCCTTGAGCTCTCTTCCTCTAAAAGCTTAAGATAACTCTTTTCTGCATATTTGTAATTACGGCGATACATTGCTTTCCGCGCTGAAAACTCGTTATTGATCAACCTAAGCCAGCTGTATTGCTCATAATTTCCAGAAAGAATTTCACCGGTTACATTACCTAAATTACTCATGAGGAAAGCGGGCTCCATGAGTTCATCTACAACATCAGGTTTTGACTGTAGTAGCAGCACCACAGAACTCCAGAAGGAGTCATCCCGTATTAGATAAAGATAGTTTATCTTTTTCTCAGAAAATTGTTGTGATAACAGGTCAAGAATTGAGGGGGAAAGTAGCCCCTCATAGATTGACAGTGACTCTTCAAACTGCTTTTTTCCCCACAAAAGGCGTGCAAGATGCAGTGAGCCAGCGATGTCATTTGTATTAGCTAAATGGTTGGAAACACCTCTGGTATCATCTGAAAAACCATACCATCTACCAAATTGCCTTAGTGCAGTGTCGTACCGGCCCTTTTGAGCTTCCAGATCGATTCTTTTCTTAAAGAAGTAAAACTCCTGTGGAAATATCGCAGCCATTGCCACCAGATCCTGTCTGGCTATATCCACTTTTGATTTTTCTAGTTTTACATCTACTTGTAACACCCCCGCCACTAACGAATTCGCTATTTCACCCTGAACTAAATCCAGATGTCTTTGCGCAGCATCGTACTGCTCGTATCGTAATTCTAGCTCTGCAACTTGAAGGATCTTTGACACCACCGGATTATGAAAAATATATAATTTTTCTTCGCCAAACAGGGTGTCTTTGGAATTATTTTTCTTTTTTTCCAGTATTTGCTCAAGTACAAAACTTTCTGGATTAAATGTATTGTTAAGGCTGACATCCCCCTTAAACTGCAACCCTTTTTGATAATTACCGCTGTATACATCCAGATGGCCTAACTCTATATAAATTTGCTTGAGAAAAGAACGTATTGCCTGCGATGTTGCGGAAAGCTTTGCATATTCGGTTCTACCGTGCTCAAGGGCGATACGTGCCTCACCGAAGCCACCCTGCAATTGTAATAACCTGCCCCTCACGAGACATAAACGAATCCCATATTCCGCATCACTATATACTCGCTGGCCCGTGTACGATTTTTTTTCAAGAATGGTCAGCCATTGCTTACCTTCAATAATTTTTTTATCTGCTATGGCATCTTCAGCCAGTTCAAAGAGGATTTTGTCCACCGAGATTTTTTTATTGAGCAAACCTCTCAGTAGCTGCTCCGCACTTCTTGCCTTCCCTACCCGCCTTAGTACCCTCGATTTTTCTAAAGCGATAGCGGTTAATGCTTCTTGTTTTCCTCCCCAAATATGCTGGGCCCAATGTTCAACCTTTTCAGCCTCACCAAGAAGGTAATTAAAACCAAGCCATTTCATATGAGAAATAACATAGGACACGGGAATATCTTGATGCGAGTTGTCCGTCCAATAGCTAAACAGACTAATTTGTCTTTCAACAAAACCTACCTTGCCACAAAGAACGAGTAGTTTAATACGGAGCTCGTTATTTGCAGGTCCAATTTCCAGTGCATTTCCATAGCTCTCTATCGCCTCTAGTTCAAGTCCAAGGGATAATTCAGCGTCGCCTCTTAATAAATGATATTTCTTATTCCATTTTGAGGAATCAATTGTCTTGAGATAATCAAGACAATCCTGCGGTGCTTCCAGCGAATAAAACAGAGTTGCGAGACGCCAGGCAACCTCAGCTTTCATAGGGTAATTTTTATAAATAATCTCAAGGATTCTGATTAACTCCAATTCCTTTCCATTTTGTTCGAAAATAAACGCCATTTTCTGGAAAATCGCAAGACGATTTGATGTGACTTTATCAAGATCACTCCACAATTGCCCTGCACCATCGTTTTCGACAATTGCCAGAAAATCATTGGCCAAAGCAGTTTGAAGTTTATCTATCTGCAACTCTATATTGACATCTCTCGGATAGTTACTGTTATATTTTTCAAAAAACCCAAGAGCTTTATCTGGACGATTGATTTTATGAAATGCAATATCTGCAGCTCGGAGGAGAAGAGTTTGATCATCTTCTGTATGATCGATAAGATAGGTAAGGTTTTCCAGCGCATGGACAAAATCGCCCTCCTCTTCCTGGTAATCGGCAAGTCGAAGTCGAAAAGGTAAATATCCTGGATTCCTTTTCACATATTCATCTAACAGTTCAACAAGAGTTTCTTTATGCTCAATATCATCAAAAACCTGGATAGCCTGGAAAAGAACGTTGTCATCGAGTTTTTCTTCTTTAAGCAGGCGCCCAAATAACCATCTAGCTTTTTCAGTTTCACCAATAGCGGCTGCATCAAGGGCTAGATTGTAAATATTCTCCACACTCTCAAAAGAATTTCGAGCTGTCAGTTGCTCTTGAAGTGAAAAAGCCAACTCTCTTCTTCCACGTACTCTAAGGCTATCCGACAAACCCTCAATGGCGGCAGTTGAATATTCTCCTGCCGGGTCATTCTCTAAAACACGACCAAAGTGGTGAACGGCACTCAGATAGTCCTTATTTTTAAAAGCAACCCTGCCAGCCATGAGCTGATAGTCGGCTCTCAAGGGATCAATTTCCAATAGGGCCTCAATGACGTGTGCCACCCCGGTATAATCCTCTATTTTAAGGAGAACTTTACCATATTCGAAATTTGCTTCTTCGATTTTGGGTTTGATCCTAAATAACTGAGCGTAGACGGCGGCCGCATCTTGGTATTTTTGTTTCCGAACCAACTTTCTGGCAGCATCCCATAGATCTTTCCATTGCGGATCGGGACTGCTGCGCACCACTGCAATAGAGCGATCAGGGGTAATCTCATCTACAGCGTCAGCTGGCAAAGCATTGAAAAAGAGCAGAAAAATTAGAATTATATGACTGTTAACGGATGTTTTCAGTCTGAAGTCGCCCATTGTAAACGAGGTTGTTAACTGTTTTTTAAAGCAAATGATCGCTGTCAATTACCCTTAATTACTGACCCCGATAAACGGGAAATAAGTCGGGATAAGTGCCTTGGTGGGAAAAGTAAGCTCACGATTTCATAAGGAGTTCCTGAGTTTCTTGTTTTTTATGCCAGAAATGCATTTATAAGGCACTAAAATAAAAAGCTCTCTACCACAGGACTGACTGTTTACTATAGTTAACAGAGAGCTTTTCTTCACCTCACCATGTTACCTCTTTACCCGTAAAACTGCACGATTTTCTCCACAACATATTGTTGCATTTCATTTGTCAATTCAGGATAAATTGGAAGGGCAATAGTTGTGTCTGCGGCCAACTCCGCCTCAGGATACGATAACCCAGCAGCGAGATCACCAAGACACTCCTGTTTATGAAGCGGCACTGGATAATAGATTTCACAGCCTATATCACTGTTTTGCAAGAAATCTCTTAACTGATCTCTTTTTTTCACCCGCAGAATATATTGATTGTAGATATGAACATTTGCTTCACCGCTATAAACTTCACCGGGAACAACAACATTTTGCTGGGTAACGAGTCCAGATTTCTGAAAGAGGTCATTGTAAACAGCAGCATTTTCAGATCGTTTTTTATGCCAGGAGTCAAGATAAGGTAATTTCACCCGAAGGGCTGCAGCCTGAATAGGGTCCAGCCGAAAGTTGCCCCCCACTAATTTATGAAAATACTTAGGATGTGCCCCATGGTTTCTCATAAGTATTAATTTTTCAGCGAACTCTTTGTTCTGGGTTACAACCATACCCCCGTCTCCAATGCCGCCAAGATTTTTGCTTGGGAAAAAGGAAAAGCAACCGGCAAGCCCCATTGATCCTGCCCGTGAGCCGCCAACCGGGGAGTCACTGGCCAATCCCGGGTAGGATGCTCCTATTGCCTGTGCCGCATCTTCAATAACGGGAAGATCATAACGGTTTGCCAGCTCCATGATAGGCTGCATATCCGCACATTGCCCATACAGATGGACAGGTATTATTGCTTTGATTTTTTTCTCAGTGTCCTTTACAAGGACTTCTTCCATCTTAACAGGGTCTATATTATAGCTGACCGGATCGATGTCAGCAAAGATCGGCACCGCACCAAGGCGCAATATCACACCCATGGTGGCAAAAAATGAGTAGGGCGTTGTAAGGACATGATCGCCCGCCTGTATATCAAGACTCATTAGAGCTATTAAAAGAGCATCAGTACCACTACTAACCCCAACACCATATCCGGCACCACAGTACTCTGCGATCTCCTTTTCCAATCCCTCAACTTCAGGACCTTGTATATATCGGGTGGACTTGACTACTCGGCTTACTGCTGCCTGAAGATCATCTTCTAGGTACTCCAATTGTGCCTGGAGATCAAGCAAAGGTACTTTCATGTCTGCAACCTGTGATTTGTTATATTTAAAATTTAAAATTGTAAGAGACTATCTCAAAGGTTGGGCCTCTAAACCAAAATACAATTGCATAATCTTCAGCAATTGTATTTCGCCAATGGGCCCTACCCAGCCCTGTTCTATGGTTTGCAAATGGGGATATCAGCTGGAGGAACTGATCACAATTTTTTCACCATCAAAATAATCGACAATGTCAGGCATTTCAGCTTCCAGAAATTTTTTCATCTTTTTAAGCAGATTGACTTCGATCTGCCTGACTCTTTCCCTGGATATATCAAATCTGTCGGCAATATTCTGCAGTGTCAGCGGTTCATCTGTAAGCAACCGCTTTTCAAGGATCATCTTCTCTTTATCATTCAGCTTAACCTTCAGAATTTCTAACAATTCTCTCAGTTTAACTTTGACTTCTTTTCCGGCGACAGTGGATTCAATCCCGGGACCGTTGCTCGGCAGGAAGTTTTTCTGTTCATCATCGGAATCAGAGCGTACTGGGCTCTCCAGAGAAACATCCCAGTTGTCCATCCTCTGCCCCATCTCAATGACTTCACGTTCCTTGACATTGAGACGTTCAGCAAGAAGTTTAGGCTCGGCCTTAAACCCCTGTCCTTCAAGAAGTTTTCTCTCTTTATTGAGACTGAAAAACAGCTTTCGCTGGGCCTGGGTAGTGCCAATTTTCACCAGACGCCAATTGTCCATTATAAACTTTAGGACATAGGCTCTGATCCAATATGCAGCATAGTAGGAAAATTTGACTCCCCGGTAGGGATCAAATTTTTTGGTTGCCTGAACGAGGCCAACATTTCCTTCCTGTATCAGATCCATAAAATTCTGCATCCAGTACTTCTGGAAATCCATAGCAACCTTAACCACAAGACGCAAATTCGAACTGACCAGTCTATACGCTGCATCCTGGTCACCCTCCTCCCTAAAACGTATGGCAAGTTCGTCAGTTTCTTCTCTCGACAGGAGTTCGTACTGGCTGATCTCCTGAAGATACCTGTGTAGTGCTGGATTGCTTAAAGCTGGAAGATTTTCGTCATCTGCAACAGATACGAGGGGATTTTCATAGCCTGTGGGGGAATCTTTTGAACCTACAACAGCAGTATCAAGGGGTTCGACTTTTGTTTCAACGTCGATTTTTGTGTTTTTGCTCATTAAATTATCTCGCGGGAAAATATACCCAGAAAAATTTCAAAGATTATGATATTACTCTAGTAGAAGAAAAGTGCAATCATTTTATCTTTACAACTTCGTGTGCCCGTTCAAAATACTAGCGTCCCTTAACTGTATCACATGCAAAAATAAGTAGAAAATTATATTTTAATAGTCGATGGGATGTGCTAAAAAAGATCGCAGCAGATACAAACTTACTCCCAGCCTCACATCCCATCATTTGACAGATTTTTTAATAGACTCCAACAGTTCACCATACACAAAAGATGAAAAACATAAGAAATTTTAGTATTATAGCGCATATCGATCACGGAAAATCCACCCTCGCTGACCGCATGATTCAACTCTGTGACCTGGTAACAGATCGCGAATTCAAAGACCAGCTTCTTGACAATATGGACATTGAAAGGGAGCGGGGAATCACCATTAAAAGCCAGACAATTTGCCTCCCTTATACCGCTGAAGATGGCAGCAAATACATCTTAAATCTCGTTGACACACCCGGTCATGTTGATTTCAGCTACGAAGTGTCCCGGGCCCTAAGTTCCTGCGAAGGTGCTCTCTTACTGATTGATGCGGCCCAGGGGGTTGAAGCACAAACTCTGGCGAATCTCTATCTGGCGATGGAAAACGATCTTGAAGTTATTCCGGTTATTAACAAAATCGATCTACCCTCCGCAGAGCCTGAAACAGTTGCACTGCAGATAGAAGAAGACCTTGGCCTGGAAAGTGACAATGTTCAATTCTGCTCGGCAAAGACTGGCAAGGGGGTCGAAAACATATTTGAGGCCATCGTCTCTCTCCTGCCCCCGCCCGAGGGTGACCCATCATCTCCCCTGCAGGCTCTTATTTTTGATGCAAATTATGATTCGTTCAGGGGCACTATTATTTCTGTCAGAATCATTAACGGAACAGTTAAACCTGGTGACACAATCCGCTTCATGTCAAATAATCAGGAATATAAAGTTGACGAGGTTGGACTCTTCAAACTGAACCGAGAAGCACAAAAACAACTATCTGCAGGTCAAGTTGGCTATATACTCGCAGGAATCAAGACTGTTGAAGATACAAGGCCCGGCGACACTATTACCCTCGCTAGCGCACCTGCCACCTCCGCACTACCAGGCTTTAAAATGGTTCAGCAGGTTGTCTTTTCTTCTTTATACCCCATCAGTACTGATGATTATGAAGATCTCGCCGCTGCACTGGAGAAATTAAAACTAAACGACGCGGCGCTAACTTTTGAAAAAGACTCATCAGCTGCCCTTGGTTTCGGCTTCAGGTGTGGCTTTCTCGGACTACTTCATCTTGAAGTCATTCAGGAACGCCTTGAACGGGAGTTTGATATTTCCCTTATTCTTACTGTACCATCTGTACAGTACACTTTTCATCTATCAGATGGCCGAGAATTGCAGATAGATAATCCGGCACACTTTCCTGACCCTGCCAACATTGCCAAGATTGAAGAGCCTTTTATTAAAGCGACGATCCTCATCCCAGAAAGATATATGGGCGTGGTGATGACCCTGTGCATGGAACGTAGAGGAGAAAACACCAGTTTTCACTACCCTACTCCGGGAAGAATCGAGTTTCAATGTGAGCTGCCGCTCGCAGATGTCATCTACGATTTTTACGATAAACTGAAGTCGATCACCCAGGGTTACGGCTCTTTTGATTACGCCATGCTTGACTACCGCCCCAGTGATCTTGTTAAGCTAGACATTCTGGTCAACGGTGAAGTAGTCGATGCCCTGTCTCAATTAGTCCACCGAAAAAATTCCCGGGCAAGGGGGCTCCACGCATGTGAAATGCTTAAAGAGGAAATACCCAGACAGATGTTTAAAATTGCCATCCAGGCCGCCATTGGAGGGTCGATAATTGCCCGAACAAACGTCTCCGCACTGCGAAAAGATGTCACCGCAAAATGTTACGGTGGTGATATTTCCAGAAAACGTAAACTTCTTGAAAAACAAAAAGCCGGTAAAAAACGGATGAAGACTGTGGGCAATGTCGATATCCCTCAAACCGCCTTTTTAGCCGTGTTAAAATCAGAGCAATAACAGCACTAAAGCATAATAACAAGGGGCATAATCTATGGGAAAGTTACTATCACCTTTACTTATACTTCTTCTTTTCTGTGGAGCCTGTTCGACGGTCCGAGTGAGCCAGGACTACAATTCAGAGTATGTCTTTCCTGCTGGACCTGCTAGCTACAATTGGAATAATCAATTACAGCAGGACAACAGCGGTTTGTTAGCTAAAGATGAATTGCTCGCTAAGCGCTTTGTTGATACAATAGAAATTGTCCTTGAAAATAAAGGTTTTACACAATCCACCCAACCCCTCTATCTGGTTTCCTGCATATACAACATCACGAATAAACTTGAATCAGACCCGTTAACGACCGGATTCAATTTTGGTTATGGTCGACACGGTAGGTATGGTGGTGTTGGAGTAAATTCAGGGACCTATATCAGGCAATACCAAGAGGCTAAGCTTGACATAAATATACATCTAAGCGCAAGCGGGCAACTTATCTGGAGGGGAACTGGTACCCAGGAAGTATTCACTCACTCACCCCCGGCTGAAAAAACAAATAATGCTGTAGAGCTGGTAACATCTATCCTGGCACAATTTCCTCCTGTAAAATAACTACTTCCCAATCAATCCTATGTTACAGTTCATATCAACCTCGATCCTCTCACTTTGTGGCTGGAAAGCAAAAGCTGAGTATGACATTCCGGAACAATTTCTGCTAATAGGCGCCCCCCATACCAGCAACTGGGATTTCCCACTCACCCTCCTTGGGCTTTCCTCCATTGGCATCAGGTTTTCCTGGGTCGCCAAGCACACTCTTTTTAAAGGCCCGGTTGGTATGTTTTTCAAAAAAATTGGAGGAATTCCTGTAAACCGTTCCGTCAGAGGAGGGTTTTTATCAGGGATGGTGGAAGCATTTCAGATAAACAGAAAACTCATATTGGCAATAGCGCCTGAAGGTACGCGATCTAAAACAGACCACTGGAAAGCTGGATTTTACCATATTGCAACAAAAGCGGATGTAGAGATCTGTTTAGGTTATTTAGACTACCCCACAAAAACGATTGGCCTTGGTCCTACACTGAAACCAAGCGGCGATATGACAGCGGATTTTAAAATCATTCAAGATTTTTACGCAAACAAAACCGGTAAATTTCCAGAGAAACAGAGTGAAATAAAGCTGCGGGATAAAGAACTGGCGATCTTTGCACAGAAAACAGGTAAGTAACTCCCTGTTGTCATTATTTTGTCAATTTTCTGCCAAAGTAACCGTGCTCTTACCTAAGAACCTGATTAGATATCATAAATTACGTTAAGATATAAAATTTGATTTAATTTATGACATCAGCTGTGATATCCTTTACAGACAATACAAGCAGATGCTTAATTATCCAATTTGACCTGTAAAGTTAGAGACTACGATATGAACGAACCACAGGATCTGTCCAATGAGCCAAAAAAGAAAATCCTTGAACCAACCCTAAATTTTCTAACCAGCCATATCAAAATTGGTGAGGATGACACATCTGATAAAATCCCTGTATCAGAGCTTGTTCCAACTGGCCACCTGTTGGCACACTTCCCAAATTTTCAAATATTTGCAGATAAAGGTTATGAAAAAGCGGCCATTGAACCGGGAGATAACTGTCAATGGTCTGACGATGAGCAAGCAATTGTGGCAACGGTTGCAGGCTACCCAAAGATTATCAAGAAAACCCAAAAAGGAGTTGAAGGATTTGTCACAAAAATAAACATAGAACCTCTCTTTATCATCCCACCAGATAAAATGACTCTGACCGTTGCCGTCCACCCCCCGCTCAAAGACGGTTATTCGCTTCAAGATCAAAATATAATTGAACTTCTCACAGACCATGGCATACAGTACGGTATTGACGAGGACGCACTAAGAAATCTTAAACAATTCATAGAAAAAGGTGAAAACGAGTTTAAAAAATTTACTATTGCCAGGGGCAAATCTAAGGGCGAGTCCACAGATGCCTACCTGCAGTTTGACATTGAAATCGGCCCTATAGCTGGAACTGTGTTCGAGGACGGTACCATTGACTTCAGGGATAGACGTATAATGGTCGGTGTCAGTAATGAGCAAGTGATTGCTACCAAAATACCAGCTGTCCAGGGGGAGCCAGGGATCGATATTTTTGGGGACGAAAATCCAGCAAGAGAAGGAAAAGACTTGGTGGTAAAATTACTCAACGACGCAAAGTTTTCTCCAGAAACAATGCAGGTGACGGCCTATAAAGATGGGGTTTTATCTGTTGTAAATAATAATGTTATTAAGGTTCTCTCACACCAGAAGATACTCACTGACATAAACTATGAGACCGGTAGTGTTGAATCAAAAAATTGTCTCACCATTCAGGGTTCAATTCAGCCAGGATTCAAAGTCTCTGCAGGCGGAGATATCAAAATAGCTGGTGGTATCATGTCGGGAATTGTCAACTGTGAGGGTAATCTGGTCGTGCAGGGAGGTATCACTGGGAAAAAGAGTAGCATAGTATCTGTAGGCGATGTGGACATTTCCTTTATTGAACAGGGCAGAATCGAATGCGGCGGGCTTTGTGTTGTGCGTAAACAATCCTATTACTCCGTCATCGAGGCTGGGTCTGAGGTGCGTTGTAAAGATTCCAGCATAGTTATGGGAGGCTGTATCATCGCACAGAGCGATATCACGCTTTGGAGCGTTGGAGGAGACACAGCCACTCCGGCAACAATTGCAGCTGGAGTTGTGCCAGAGCGATTGACATACTACAATGAACTGAAACAGAATGTAATACAACAACAAGAAGATATTATTAAATGGTTACAGCTATATCCCGGAACTTCAAAATCGAAAAAAGTGAAGATGATGGAAAATAAGCTCGCCGAATCAAAGTTGCTCCTTTTGCGCGCGAACCTGATTCCTGGCACCGGACTACACTCTAGAGTAGCAGGTCCTTCAGACGAAATGGATACAAATAATCCGGATTATAACGACGATGATGGTATTGATATTCAAGAAATCACTATTGATATCAAGGGTGAAGTCCATGAAGGAACCAATTTACGAATTGGCAACAAAACACTCAAACTTGATAAAACTATTTCAAATCGTCAATTCAAGCTTCACGCCAATGGTAAACGGATTATGGCGGTGTCCCTCCGTAAATAGTCAGCTGTTACCTCTGTATAATTTTCCCAACCACCCTACGGATAAGAGCCAGCCTGTGTCCATATTTCGCCTGCAGCCAATACATAGGGTAGCCACAATAGTGGAGAATAGTGAGGACAATCAGGCACCGTCCCCCGGGCCCTCCCCGAAGATTTCCAATGGGCACCACTTTGCCAAAAAATGATATTTTCAATAGCCTGGATATCTCGTTTCCAGAGAGGTCGAATCTTCTATTGAGACTATTTCTATTCATTTATTCTCTCCCGAAGATGGCTGAAAAAGTATCTCATTCTTAGAAACGGGTTAAATCGCAGTTGCCGCTGTGAGCACTCCCACAGGGGGACAATACCTTTGCCAAAATCAGCTTTTGGCTTTTTTTGTCCATGGAAGTCATCTAGATGATGCTGATTTTTGATCCGTGAAATCTCTTTTGCCTGCGGGAAGGCAAGCTTATTGACAAGGGTGTAATTTACCCAGGGCTTATAATCATCAAAGCTGTAGCCCAGAAGTGCTGAAGCTATACCGAATCGTGCGGCCGAATCAAAAATTCCCTGCTGCAGAGGCGCAAAATAGCTATCCTGCTGTAATTCTGCCTGGCCGATTTCATCCTCGGTCGTCCTGAAGACAAGCTCATAACCATCCCCATCAAGTCTGTAGCCATTGAGGGTAGGATAAGGAGCTCTGCACGCCTCTTCAAAAATATCGCGGGCGTAAAAGAGAGTTGAGCCCGCAAGGTCAAACCTGTCCCTGTCATACATCACTCCGGTGACAGAATTCTTGTCATCCGTAGGATATGGAATTCCCCTGGTGGCACCAAAGAGGTAGCCTATACACTTTGGTACATCCTCTCTATGGGCGATGGCTTCAAAAAGAAAGCGTTGGATGGAACCAAGCCAGCCGATATCAACTATGGCTACCTTGGTATGATCAAAAAACCCAACATCCTCTAGATATCTCTGCAGTGCACTATTAGAATCTTTTGTCTGTGTTCTAACTTCCTGCTGAAATGCACTATCCCCGAGCATCGCTTCAAATTTTTTACGATTTTCCGGATCGTAGCCATCGTGTATATGGCTGAGACAGGTATCAATGGATAATTCGTAATTTTCAAGTATTGACTGGAACTTATTATAATCCAAGCTGAAGATCCGGCAGACATCTGTAAAATCCCTATTCCCTGCGGGTAAAAAAGCGATATCCGCATTGGTTTTTGTTAAGCCCTGATAGGCACAGGAAGCTCCTGCAAGTGCCATTCTACTGACATACAGATATTCAATTTCGGGAGTGCCGCCTGCCGGATAGAGTTGAGGAATGGCCTGTTCCCAATATCTCTTGAAGGTCCACCCTTCACGGGAAAGGAAAAAAACCTTGGTGATCCCATTTGTTTTACAGAGCTCTGCGATCTGTTGAACAAAAACGCCGATAAGCGGGCCAAAAAAGTTATATCCTTCTACATACAGGGGGTCTTGTTTGCTATTCTCGCCCTCATGGGGCGCCATCAACTGCTGCAGCAGCCTTCCCCGCCAGAACGGTTTGCCGTCACTGTAATTGTAGTACCTCTTAACGATGGATTTACGCTGGTCTTCTCTCGGATCGTGTATTATCAGCGGCTCAATGCCAAACTCTTCAGCCCGCAGGCCATCGGAGAAAGCATTATCACCGACATGGAGCCATGAAGCAGGCTCAAGACCATATCTATCAGCCACCAGCTGATATCCTTTGCCAGAGGCCTTTGCAAGAAAGGAATCAGCCGAGGAAACAACTCCTTCAACCAAATCTAGAAAACCACCATGTTCCACCAGTTTTTCAAGATGTGTAGCCGGCAGATACATGTCAGAAATAATAAATACACGTTTACCCGCCTCAGAAAGCTCTCGTAACCAGGCCACAAGCTCATGCCTTGGCACGAGCATACTGTTTTCCATCAGCAACTCATAGTCTGTCACCTTCTGGAGCAACGCCCCGTCATAGCACTCCTGAAATAGTTCCCGCAAGGTCTCTTCCATAAAAACGGGATAGCACGCCTCATGGTCTTCAAACCTCTGACCTGTTTCCCCGCGTTGGCGCTGCTCTATGCGATCTCTCACACTCTGGACTTTTTGCCAGGATATTGTCCTGCCTGCCTTTTCAGCAAGGGCTGCTATATATCGGGCAACCGGTAATTTCACCAGATCAGGATCATGAATTCTTCTGATCAGCAGGGTATCAAAAAGATCAAAGGTGATTACATCCTTCTCCGCTGCTTTTTTTTTACCTGCTTTTATTAAAGTATCTAACGAGTAATATGTTTGCAAAATCCAACCTATGTGAAAATTTCTTAGTCAGCTCCTAGTGAAAGTGCCGAATTCAACCAGCTCAACTCGTTGTGCCGATCTTTTTCTTAGCCCAGGTTTTTAAGCTGCCCACCAATGTTTTAAATGCGGGCCGTACCCCCACAGGTTGATCCGGATTCAGAACTGTACGCACTTCATGTAACTCTTCGCCGAGCTCAACAAGTCTTTCGGCACCGGCGATTATTCTCTTCCGCTCCGACTCAGAGACAACCGCTGCCATATACTGTGAAATAAGTTGCTGATCCTGTTCCCTGCCGACAACTGCAGCTTCCCCTAAGGTGTTGCCGGAATGAATTCTGTAATAGAGTAGCTTTTCATCCGCTAGATAGTCAACCCCGCCTGGAAAGGCGAGCATCATTCTGAAAATAAAATCATAATCGTGCAGGTATCTGAGGGAGCAGAATTTCCCTACCCTTTGTGCCGCTTTTGAACTCATAAACAGATTCGAGGTGGTAACCATAAAGTTACCTTTCAGGAAGGCTGTATAGATATCCTCAACCTTAAAGTAAAAATCTCGATTCCCCGCATGCCAGATATTCCAGCCGAACTCAGGATCATCAAACACCTCACCGCTATCTGAGATTGGAATAACGTCGCTGATCACACACTCTGCCCCGCTATTTTTGCAGTGGCCAAGTAACTTCTCAAACCTGTCGAGAGTATAGACATCATCGGAATTGAGGATGGAAATATAGCTGCCGGTGGCCAGTCCCAGACCACGGTTAATAGTGTTATAGGCATCCTGGTTTTCCTGATGATAATATCTCAGCCTTGAGTCATTATAACTTTGAACCACTTCCCCAGTTGTATCGGTTGAGCCGTCATCGATGACGATAAGTTCAAAATCATCCTCTGTTTGATTCAGGACACTTTCGATTGCGGCACCAATGAACTTTTCATGGTTATAGGCTGGAATTATTACAGATATAAGTGGAACTTTTTCCGTAGCAGAACTCATAAAAAACTCCTTCTTTCCCATAACCACTTATAATTACTAATTGTTTCAAATCTCATATCAAACATTTCCTAGGTTACAAAAACTAAGGCTTTCAGCAGTAATGCGCTATTTCTGTGCGACTTTACGAGGTCGATAGGTTCCTAATGAAATACAAAATACAAGTCAAGTATTAGTTCAAAACCAGCAGAAATAAAAAAAACCGCCTCTACTCTTTATCCATAAGTCCCTGCATATTGAGTAAAGTTATTTTACGGCCCTGAACTATAATAAGACCCTCATCGCTCATTTTAGCAAAAATACGTGACAGCGTTTCGGGGATCGTTCCAAGCAGGCTCGCTAGCTGCCCCTTTGAGATATCGAGTTCTACCTGTTCGGAATCATCCTGTTCCTGACTTAGGTAGAGTAAATAACCGGCAAGCCTCGCTGGCACCTCTTTTAATGATAGATTTTCTATCTGGGTTGCAAATCGTCGCAGACGAAAAGACAAAACGGCAAGCATATTTAAGGCAATTGATGGGTTCCTCTCCACAAGATGAACAAATTTATCCCTTGGAAAGAAAATTGTTGTCGTTTTTGCGAGCGCCTCTGCAGACGCCGGAAAAGGTTTTCCATGAAATACCGGCACTTCACCAAAAGGTTCTCCCGTCCCAAAAATATGTAATATATGTTCTTTACCAGACGGTGAGACTTTAAAAATTTTAACCTTCCCTGCACCCACCATATAAAAACCGGTGCCCAGGTCGCCTTCAAAGAATATATTCTGGCCCCTCTGGTATTTCTTTTCTATGGCAATTTCAGCAAGAATATCTATCTGATCAGAGGGGAGACCTTCAAAGAGAATACTAGAAGCTATGGTTTCTTTCTTTTTCATATTTTATCTTGATTAAATGTGTCTATTACGTCATGCTTTCGCAAGTTATTTTCGCCTGATAAAAATCCCTGGGAACTTACCAGCATTTCCGTTTTTTTACACCATCCTTGAAGTCAATTTGGCGAATCATTTCATATTGAATGTACTCACAGAGAAAAATAATTCATATCGACATGGATGCTTTCTATGCCAGCGTCGAGCAAAAAGACCACCCAGAATTTCGCAACAAGCCTCTGATTGTTGGTGGCAACCCCCAAGGAAGGGGGGTGGTGGCAGCATGTTCCTATGAGGCAAGAAAATTTGGCATCCACTCTGCGATGCCCTGTGCAAGGGCTGTCAAATTATGCCCTCAGGCAGTTTTTACCAGACCTAGACTAGAACGATATAAAGAAGTTTCCACCACAATAATGGATATTTTCCGTCAGTACACCAGCCTTGTTGAACCACTTTCTCTTGACGAGGCGTTTCTCGATGTGACGGTTAACTCCAGGGGGCAAAATTCAGCGACAATAGTTGCAGAGAACATCCGGCAGCATATCTTCAGCAAAACACAGTTAACCGCATCTGCAGGTGTATCTTTTAATAAATTTTTAGCAAAGGTTGCCTCAGATGTAAATAAACCTAATGGAATCACCACCGTTCCTCCAGATCATGCCATGGACTTTATCTCCTCACTGCCAATACGAAAATTCTTTGGAGTTGGCAAGGTCACGGAAAAAAAGATGTTACATCTTGGAATAAAAACAGGACTTGATCTTCGAAAATGGGAAGAGAGTACCCTTACCTTCCATTTTGGCAAAGCTGGGTCCTTTCTCTATAACATAGCCAGAGGTGTGGACAACAGAGGGGTAGAACCAAGACGTATTCGAAAATCCATTGGTAGCGAGACCACACTCTCCACCGACACTGACGATATTCTGGAGATACATGCTATCCTTAAAGATATTGTCAGCAAACTGGAAACAGCTTTGAAGAAGAAAAATACAGGAGGATACACCCTTACCTTAAAAATCAGATACCATGATTTTGTTACTATATCGAGATCTGTGACCACAGGGTTTCCTCTCTATAATGGTGATGACATAGAAAGGTTTCTTCCTGGATTGCTGGAATCAACCCAGGTTGGCAGTCAGAAAGTACGTCTTCTGGGATTGTCCATTTCAAAACTCACGGGAAACAAACGTATCCCCCGGCAACTGCGCCTTCCTTTTATGGATAAGGAGAAACTCCAACTGCAGAAACAACCATAATCATCAAAACATTATTGAAAAAAATTTCATAGAGAATTCCAAAGGAACCGATCATCTACTGTACAATCGATCAGGGATGATTATTTTCCTGCCACAAAAACACAAAAAATAATTTATAAGGCACTAACCCGACTAGTCGGAAACTTTTTTAAAATCGCTGGATAAGTACCTTCACGAAATTCATTCAAAAAACAAGAATTGAATTTCTAAGGCACTAAACTCTAATAACAAATTAATATGAAAACTCTGTTTAAATTCATTTTTAATACCTTCAGGTATGCAGGCAAACTCTTCACCGTCATACGAAACACCTTTTTCAACGTTCTTTTCTTTTCCCTGCTGGCGGTCATTTTATTTTCTTTTATTCCCTTCGAAGCAAAAGAAAAACTGGCACTCCCAAGTGAAAGTATCCTTCGGCTCGATATCTCCGGCAACATAGTAGAGCAGAAGAAAATAATCAGTTCTTTTGAAAAATTACTTGAAGATCCTTTCTGGGGCGATTCCCGTGAGGTGGAAACCACACTCCAGGATATCCTGGACATAATAAACAGTGCTGCAAAAGATGATAATATCTCTGTTTTACTTCTTAATCTGAAAAACATGGGTAGTGCCGGCCTTAATCAACTGGAAAGCATAGGTGAAACTATACAAAAATTCCAGCAGAGTGGTAAAACAGTCGTTGCAGCGGAAGATTATTATACCCAGGGTCAATATTTCCTCGCCTCCTATGCTGACACCATAATCCTCAACCCCATGGGTGGAGTAGACATCCACGGCATGGGGGTCTACCGACTCTATTTTAAGGAAGCCCTCGAAAGGTTAAAAATTAATTATAATATATTCAAAGTCGGTTCATACAAATCCGCCTTGGAGCCTTTTACGCGAACAGATATGTCCGAGGCGGACAGACAGCAGAATGAAGGTTGGCTGTCAGTGCTCTGGAGTCTCTACACAGACCGGGTAACTGAAAACAGAAATCTTGAAAGTAATGCACTGGCAAAATACACTAACAATATTGGCGAATTTTTAGACGCGGCCCATGGCAACATTGGTCAACTCGCCCTAAACAACGGGTTGGTTGATCATCTCTTTACAAGACAGGAGATAAACACACATCTGCTTTCCATTGTAGACAGCGAGATGGATAAGCCATCTATTATTTCCTCCTCAAAGTACCTGGAGCTTGCTGAGCTGTCTTTTAGGGAGCAAAACCAAGAAGATTCTATTGGTATTATTATTGCCGAAGGTACAATCCTCCCCGGCAAACAGCCAACTGGAGTGATTGGTGGTGAGTCTCTTTCCCAGCTTATTAAAATCGCCAGAAAGGATAACCAAATACAAGGTTTGGTACTACGAATTAATTCAGGCGGAGGGTCCGCCTTTGCTTCAGAGGTCATTAGGCAGGAGATCCTTGAATTTAAAAAAAGTGGTAAGTCATTTGTGGTCTCTATGGGGAGCGTTGCAGCGTCAGGAGGCTATTGGATTGCAGCGGACGCTGATGAAATTTGGGCGGAGGCTTCAACTATAACAGGATCAATCGGTATTTTCGGAGCAATCCCAACCTTTGAAAAAAGCTTGGCCTCACTTGGGGTTTACAGCGACGGCATCGGAACCACTCCCCTGGCGGCTGGTTTAAACATTTCAAGGCCACTCTCACCTGCTCTAAAATCAGTAATTCAGCAATCAGTGGAATACAGCTATGAAAATTTTTTGCAGATTGTTGCCTCGGGTAGAAACATCAAACCAAGGAAGGTAGCCGAATTGGCCCAGGGACGTGTCTATGACGGTAATACCGCAAAATATCTTGGTCTGATTGACAATATTGGCCACTTAGAACAGGCCATTTCAGCTGCGGCCAAACATGCTGGCTTAACGGAGTATTCGGCGAGCTATATAACCAAACCCCGATCAATGAAAGATCAGATTTTAACCTACCTCACAGAAGTGCAATCAGCAGCAACCCGTACCCCCGATTCCTTGCTGTCTAAAATTAAGTTATCCATCCTCACTTCTCTTCAACCTTTGCTGCAATTGAGCGATCCCCAGGGAATTTATGCCCACTGCCAGCTAGACCCAAGACTGTATAATTATTCTTTTTTTTGACATTATTTTTATAAAACACCAATTAATACAATATGAGAACCAAGCATAAACTCGAATATTCCCTCCTCAGGAGTGTGATTTTTTTTATAAACCTGCTCCCTGTTCAGATTATCCTGCTTCTTTGCAGCTCAGTTGGCTATCTTGCATGGGTCATCTTTCCCTTCCGGATTAAAGTTGCCTACCACAACCTATCCACGGTATTTCCAGAACTTAACCATAAAGCAAAGCTTAAATTACTCAAGAAAGTATACCTGCAATTCACCAGAACCTTTGGTCTGATATTTATCCTTCACCGAAAAAAACTCACTAAACTAGTTGAAAATGCGCAGATATCCGGTCTTGAAGAAGTGCAAGAAGCTCTGAAAGGCGGTAAAGGCGTCATTCTTACAACCATACATGCCAGCTGGTTTGAAGCGTATTTTGCCTGGTTCAATATGTCAGGACTACCCACCAGTCTTATCTATCAACAACAGTCCAACCCACTATCTGACCGTTTTTTTGTTCGACAACGTGGCCGCTACGGCACAAGCCTTGAGCATCTTTCCAGCTATGACGGCATGAAGGCTTACCAGAAAGCTTTATCTGACAATCGTTTGCTTATTGTGAGTCTAGATCAAAGTTATAGAAGCCGTGGAACCTCTATTAAATTTTTCAATCGTTTTCTTGCGTGCGCCAAAGGTGCTGGTATTCTTCATCTGAGAACAGGGGCACCTGTATTCACCAGTGTCTACTATATGGATGGAGGCAAACTTCATATAGATTTCAAACGAGTGGACCTTCCCGAATACAATGCAATAAACGAAGAAAATATCCAGGATGTCTCCTCCAGATCTATCGTATTATATGAATCATTTATTAGAAAGTACCCCGATCAGTGGTTTAGCCTTTTCCACCGTCTCTGGACCAAGAAGGGATATCTACCGGTGAAACGCAGCATCAAACAGATTTTCTTTTGATTCAGCTTTGAAATTGTATATTTATCTTCTGTATTGCAGTCTGGTATATTAAGGTTGCACTTGCGCATCCGGCAATACAATGCCCTCTTCACTACACACATAGATAGTGAAGCCTTAACTCTTATCATCTTTCATCAACCCAAAATCATTTTATGTCTAATAAAGAAATTTTGCTCCGACTTTATGAGGTCATGAGGCCATATCGGCTTAAACTATTCATAGCAATGATCTCCATGATCTGTGTTGCCGGATTCACAGGGACACAAGCCTATTTAGTCAAAGATCTTCTTGATAAGATCTTTATGGAGAAAGACACCTTTTACCTCAAACTTTTGCCCATTGTTGTCATTGTAATCTTCTTTCTTAAAGGAATCGTCTACTACATCTACACAATCCTACTTGAACAGGTGGGACAGTCTGTAATCAAAGACTTCAGGGTGAATATCTTCAACCATATCCACAAGCAGTCCCTTACCTTTTTTGGCTCCATGCCAACCGGCACTCTCATGTCACGGATTATTTCCGACGTGGCCCTTCTGCAACAGGCTGTGTCAAACGCCCTTGTTGGTGTTATACGAGACTTTTTTCAAGTGGTTATCCTGCTGGGAGTGGTGTTCTATATGAATTGGCGACTGGCCATGATTTCTTTTGTGGTTTTACCAGTTGCAGCATTCCCTATTATCAAGTTTGGCCGTCTTTTTCGCAAACTCAGCACCTCAACCCAGGAAGAAACTGCACATGTCTCAAACATTCTCCACGAAACTATTACAGGTAACCGTATCGTAAAAGCTTTCTGCAAAGAAGAATATGAGGGAAATAGATTTTTAGAACAAGTCAGACGACTTTTCACCCTCACGATGAAGGATGCCAAATATAGGTGCATGCAGCATCCGTTGATGGAATTTATTGGGGGCATTGCGATTGCTGCGATCATCTGGTTCGGAGGGCTACAGGTAATTGACGGCACCGCCACCCCAGGAACATTTTTTGCCTTTTTAACCGCCTTGATAGCAGCCTATGAACCGGTAAAAGGTGTAACACGAATTAACTCCACCATCCAGCAGGGCCTTGCCGCAGCAACCAGAGTATTCTCAATCCTGGATGTGGAACCGGAAATCCAGGATAAGAAAAATGCTACCCAGCTTGCCCCTTTTGCGTCTGAAATCGAGCTGAAAGATTTAAATTTCCAATACAACCATGAAGCCCCTGTTCTAAAAAACATCAACCTTACAGTACCCATAGGAGAGGCACTTGCCATAGTCGGTCCAAGTGGAGGCGGAAAAACCACACTGACCAACCTTATACCGAGATTTCTGGAAATCAAAGATGGGGCCATCCTTATCGACGGAACAGATATCCGTGACGTCACTGTAACTTCTCTTCGAAACCAGATTTCCATGGTGACACAACAGACCATACTCTTCAATGATACAGTTCGTAACAACATTGCCTATGGAGAGGAAAATTCATCACTAGATCGAATTATTGAAGCGGCAAAAGCTGCCCACGCCTTTGACTTTATCGAAGCTTTACCACAAGGTTTTGATACTATAATAGGTGAAAGTGGAGCACGTCTATCTGGAGGACAGAGACAAAGACTCTCCATTGCCAGGGCAATTTTTAAAAATGCCCCAATCCTCATCTTAGATGAGGCGACTTCAGCACTTGACACTGAATCAGAGCGAGAAGTACAGAAAGCATTAGAAAATCTGATGAAGGACAGAACGACTTTTGTCATTGCCCACCGCCTTTCAACGATAAAGAATGCTGACAGGATCGTTGTTGTAAAAGATGGTGAGATAATCGAAGAAGGCACACATGACAACCTGATTGCCAGACGGGGTGAATACGAACTGCTTTACAATATGCAATATAAGTAATCGCTCTTAACTGTCATCAAAAACAGGGTAAAGCTTCGCAGCGCACTCCATACAGATACCATGGGAAAATTCGACATCTACTTCTTTTTTTTACCGTAACAAAAATTATAGGTATGGTCTGAGTAGCAGGTTGTTTTTTTAGTCGACGACAGGCCTCATAGCCTTCGACTTCAAGAAAGGAGAGCATAACATCAATGTTGACGGTATTGTCATCAACTACCAAAATTTTTAAAGGACTTTCTACTTCCACAAGGGATGTATGGGTCTGTTGATTTAATAGCATTTTTGTTCAATGTCGAGGCAAACAAAAAATTTTACCACAGGCATATAGTTGATATTCTGAGGATAAACTTTTTTGTTTAACGAAGAGATTGGGCGAAAAGGCATTAAATCAACGGGCTCATGTATTCGAGTTCATAAAGATTCTCTCGGTGAAGTTGCGTTAACAGTGCAAAGCAACCTGTTTATTTCCTGCAATGAATATGTTTCAAGCTGTTCCCGCAGTGTTGAAACAAGTGCGGGATGAACTGCATCGGTGGCTTCCAGCTCTTTGACTAAGGTTTTCAACTGACTGATTCTGCCAAACTTAGAGGCCTCCATGAATTTTTCATGGAGAACCTTTGGCATCGAGAATTCCCCTTGTGATACTGTAACTGGAGGGAGGTTCTGGTTGTTGAGCTGCGAAATTTCCTCCAATTTCAATGACAGTCCGAGTGTTGAGGCTATACACTCTAAAACATGATCGATCTCACAGGGCTTTATAAGAAATCCGGCCAGCTCTACTTCTTCAAGCTTGTCCTTATTGTGTTCAAGCGCCGCAGCAGTGAGCATTATAACGGGAGCAGCATCGGCCCCATACTGTTGCTGGATTTTTTTAATGGTTTCGAATCCATCCATCTCAGGCATAAATTTATCCATAAAGATGATATCTACCCTGCTCTTTGCAAGAGTGTTAAGGGCTTCAAGACCATTTCCAGCTTCAAGCGTGTTGATATTATTGTTATGCAGTAACAGTGACAGCATTGATCGACTGATCTGATCATCATCCACTATAAGGGCAGTAACTGGGCTGTTCGCCTCTAATCCTACGATTTTGTGGGATGGCGTATCTTTGGTAAGAGAGGATATTTTCTCCCCGGGAAGCGGCAATTCAAAACAGAAGCACGTTCCTCGCGGCTCGTTGGCGAACACATCTATGTGACTATTCATCATTTTCAAAAAACGCAATGATATTGAAAGTCCGAGTCCAGTACCTTCTTCACAACCTCGACCGTTCATCTGATTAAAAGGTTTGAAAAGATTTTCTTTTTCTGACTCGGGTATGCCTTGGCCGGTATCTTCGACAGAGAAACGATACCGGCCTCCTTCTGTCTCTGTTATCCGGAGAATGACTCCTCCCTGATCGGTGAATTTCACCGCATTACCCAAAAGATTAATAAAGATCTGTCGAATTTTACCCGCATCACCTGAAACCGGAGTAATTTTTTGAGTATCTATACCGATCACCTGCCAGCTTAGGTTTTTCTCAGAACATCGAAGCTGAAACATGCTGGAAATATTGTGGATCAAAACACTAAGATCAAAGGTAGTGACCTTGAGATCCATTTTCCCTGCTTCTATTTTCGAGAGATCCAGAATGTCATTGATGAGACAGAGAAGATGGCTGCCACTCTGGTCAATTACCTTTAATGCCTTTCTTGTTTGCATATCAAAACCATCACGGTCTTGTAATATCTGTGCGTAACCGAGAATGGCATTAAGAGGTGTACGAATTTCATGACTCATATTGGCAACGAAATTACTCTTGTATTCATTGGCCCGCTCTGCCCCTTCTTTGGCTGTATTCAAGGCCAGTTCAGCCTTCTTACGCACCAGAATTTCCTTTTGTAATTGTCTGTTTGCTTTTTCCAGATCTGAGGTGCGTTCGGCCACCTTTCTTTCAAGATTTTGATAAAGCTGTTTAAGATTACCGCTCATGATATTAAAGGAGCGGGCAAGATCCCCAATTTCATCGTTTCTTTCAGCAATTTCTATCTCAACAAACTCTCCTTTAGATAAATTTTTCACAACACCCGACAGAAGTACTACTGGAGAAATACAGTTGTAGGAGAGGAAAACTGAAATACCCATGGCGACGAGTGTCAGTGCTATAAAAACAAGAATGACCAGACCCACAGAGTAGACATAAATCTCATCCTCTACTGAGGCAAGGTCCAAGCCTATCTCAACCTTGCCAATTATCGATTCATCTATCACTATTGGGGTATGGACAATCAGGACATCATCCCCCGATCGTCGCTTTTTCCTGGTCATCTTCTTACCATGGATGGTGAAATCCACCTGTAATAAAGATTGACCGTCCATATCGTAAATCTCACAAAAAACAATTCCTGGAGCCTGTTCGACGGTTCGCGCAACTTCTTCCACAATATAGAGACTATACTTTTGAATAGGGCTAGCACAGAATTCAGCAACAAGGTTTGCAAGACTTTGCCCCTTTAATTGCACTTCATCCTGCAGTCGACTCCTCTCTCGGGAAATAAACACAGAGCCGGTGACAAACATGCACAAAAAGAGAATCGCCAGGGTTCCTGCTGTCATTTTAGCCCTAAGCCGAAACGCGATATTCATTGACTACTTCCTTTGGCACCGCTCTCAACTGTATCCATAAAATTAGCAACGTTAATACTACCATCAATAATTCGAGCTTCGATATGGGATAGTTCGCTGATAACCGCATCAGGGATAAACTGACGGCTATATTTCATCGGAGTAAGACCTACTCCACAATCTTTCAGCCCGTATTTTTTTACCCCAGGAATGAACTTACCTTCAATGATCCGTACTACCTCGTTGAACGTGGCTATATCCAGTCGCTTCATCATGCTGGTCAAGACTGAGCCTTTGGCGAGATGGTCCTGGTCCGAGTCAACGCCTATGGCGAATGTACCAGATTTTCTTGCCGCCTGGATCACTCCATTGCCGGTGAGACCAGCCGCGGCATAAATTATATCCACACCATCTTCATAGGCGGACATGGCAATATCGTACCCGGCAGCAGGTGATCTAAAACCCGAGTAGTCAGGTGCCTTGGAAACAAACACCTCCATAATATCAACCGCAGGATTGGAGAATAAGACCCCATCACGGAAACCTTTTCTAAAAACGTGCATAACCGGGATATCGACACCACCAATAAAACCGACCCTATTGGTAGTTGTAAGTAAACCGGAAAGAACTCCGACCAAAAAAGAACCTTCCTCTACAGAATAGCTAAGACATACCACGTTAGGCAGTCCTGTAAGGATGGCATCCTGTAAAATAAAATATCTATCGGGATTTTCTGGAGCATATTTTGCCACAAGATCCTTGAGATAAAAATCATTGGCAACAATGATATGAGCACCATCGTCAATCAATCGCTGCATGGCAGCTTCAAAAGCGGCATCGTTTTTATCACTGTCTTCTATGATCAGTTTCAGGTTGTACTGCTGCCTGATTCTGATAAGTCCTGCATACGTCATATCGTTGAAACTTTGATCACCAAGACCACCGTTACCCAAAAGTAGGCCTACAATCAGTCTCTCATGAACTACAGCTTTCTGCCTGGCCTCGAAGTCAATTTCCAGCCCCTTGGCCAGGCCCGAAAAAGTCGCGCTACTGGATTGATCAGTTAACGGGCCTGATTTAGCTGAAAGAACGTTTGTCATGTTTGCTGCAGCTGAAAGCGGGAAAAGAAAAAGCAAAAGAAGCAATACGTTGATACAAAATATCACTACAGATTGTTGACAGGAATACACAGTAAAACATCCGGACACATAACATTGCTTAATCATTATTCCTCACCCTTTGAAATTGGCGTGCTTTCCTGTCTTACGACTAAGTAGCAAGACATTGCTACTGTCTGAGATCTCCCTTGCCGCAATGTTCACATTGACAACATCCTCGCTAATATTTCAAATTTCGTTATTCTTTTTGACTATATTATATCATGAAAAGTTGTTGCCATTATCAGACGTCCTTTGAACCATTCGCGCAATCGCATCAGGCAGTAGCCCAAAACAGGCTTTAGAATCGGTAGAAGTTACAATTCTTGGATAGAGTTTAAAAATCCTATCCTGTAACTTTTCCATACCTGCCATACTGTTAACGAGGAGTTTGATATCTACAAAATCATTCTTCATTGATTCAAGAAACCGTACATCTTCCTCGTCATGGAGTGAAAAAACCACAATTGTATCCCCGCTCAGGCAACTGGAGAACTCTTCTCTGAATTCATCGTAGGTATACACCTCAGAGATATTACATCCTCCGTTGTTCAGAATTTTATTCGTGATATCCCGGTTCAGATCCGGAAGGTGTGGATTATAGAGTAAGACCTTCATGTTTCTCCTTTACTAACCCGACTAGTCGGAAACTTTTTTAGAATCGCTGGATAAGTGCCTCGAAGATCTCACTACGTTCACTATCTGGCAATGACTCTAAGCTTATGATTTTCAAAGCGATCTCATAATTTCTTGTTTTTTATTACAGCTTCTATGGAGTAAGGCACTAAACTGAATATTGTGCTTGACACACAACAAGCAAGAAACACACCAGAACGAAGATCTGATACATAGTGCCATTATTACAACACAATAGATAACGAGGAGTTTGTCCGAGAGTAGGAATTTCGTTCAAAATCGAAGAGTTTTCAAAAAATAAGCACAGCCATATACATGATATTGCGAGCATTATTTTTTGACAATTCTGAAGAGTTTGGGCGAAAGGGCATTCTCGGACAACCTCCTAGGAGGGGAGGGGAAAGGATCTACAAGCGAGAAATAACGACCAAGGATTCCTGTGAGATAAGAAATTTTCCTATCTTACAGGAACAGAATCATTTGAGCAGATTCTTCAGGTTATATTTTTTAATTAAGGAGTACATACGGCTTTTGCTCAAACCTGATATGGTAATCGCTCTGTCGATATCACCATCTGTCTGTTGAAAAACTGATTTTAAATACAAACTTTCAATTTCATTTATTGCCTGTTCACGGAACAGTTTTAACTCAGGAAGGGGGGCCAGAGACGATAATGATGAGTGGATTGATGTAAATATCGGCGGATCGATGGAGTCTTCGGAGGTTTCTGACTTTCCACCATAAAGTTTCTTGTTAGCAAAGTCTATTCGTATCTCACTTGGTATAAACATCGGATACAGGATGGGCAGTTCAGGCTCTGACAAAATTGCTTTCTCAAGGGCATTAACCAGTTCCCGGACGTTTCCAGGCCACTCATACGCCTCCAGAATTTCCAGGGTATCGGCAAGAAGAGCTTTGGTTTTGATTGCGTGTTTCCTGGATAACCTACTTATATAATGCTGGGCCAGGGGTTGAATATCTTCTTTCCTTTCACGCAACGGTGGCAAGGTGATTGATATGGTTTTTAGCCGGTGGAACAGATCCTTTCTGAAAGTCCCCTCTTCAACCATTTGACCAAGATCCCTGTTCGTTGCAGAAATCAACCTGAAATTGCTGGTGGTCTCTTTCGAACTGCCAACGGGCCTGAATTTCTTTTCCTGAAGCACTCTTAAAAATGTTTTCTGCATCGACAGGGGCAACTCACCCACTTCATCGAGAAAAAGAGTTCCTCCATCCGCCTTTTTAACCAATCCTGCAGATGATTTGTCTGCCCCGGTAAAAGCACCTTTAACGTAACCAAAGAGCACACTTTCTATCAACGCATCCGGAAGAGCAGCACAATCCACGACAACATAATCACCAGAAATAGTCGGACTGTTATCGTGTATTGCCGTGGCAAAAAGCTCTTTACCTGTACCGGTTTCACCTAATATCAAAACATTTGCATCACGGATGGAACATTGAGCCACTTGATTTATACAGTCTTTTATTCTACCGCTTTGCCCTATAATACTCGCTGAATCAATGGCAATGGGCTGGGCTTGTTGCTGTTTTGCGATTCGATATTCGATGGTCCTTTCAATATGCAAAACTATTTCATCTTTACTGAATGGTTTCGTGATGTAATCCCAGGCTCCATTCTGGATAGCCATTGCTGCACCTTGACTGCTGCCAACCGCTGTGATAATAATTACTTCGGGCTTCGATGGACTCTGTTTGATAGTAGCCAGAGCATCCAGACCATTGCCATCCGGCAGATTAACATCAAGGAAAACAAGATCAAAATACTCCTTTCTCAGGACTTCCAGGCCTTCATTAAGGGTTGAAGTTGTTCCGGCTTGGTGTCCCAATCGCTCAACTCGCAGGGAAAGGCTTTCACGGATAAGCTCCTCATCATCAATAATTAAGATGGATGCGCCACTGTTCTTAGTATTTGCTTTCATCGATCACCAAGCGGATTGTTTTTGCCATATCTTTGATTAAGATGGGCTTTTGCATTACAGCATCAAACATATCCAATGTGCTTTCATCAACATTCTCCAGCACGCCACTGGCCAGAATCACCTCAATTTCCGGTGCTATCTCTTTGACTTTGAGACATAAGCTATCTCCTGTCATTTCTGGCATAGTTAAATCTGTTATCAGCAGATCGTAGGTTTTATGGTTGATTTCAAAATCATCCAGAGCCTCTAAAGGACTATTAAATACAGTAACCTTATACCCTAGATCAGTGAGATACTCCTTAGCTAACTGGGTCAGAGTCTTTTCGTCATCGACAAACAGTATATGCTCCGTACCGAGAAAAGAACCCTCCACTCCAATCAATCTGGCCTTTGATTGATCTATTTCCGGATTAAATACCGGTAAAAAAATGTCAAATTTTGTTCCTCGCGCAAGCTCACTCTTAATCTTGAGAAAACCGCCCATATCACGGACTATTTCATCAACAACCCACAACCCCATCCCTGTACCCTCACCTTCGGGCTTTGTTGAGAAGAACGGTTTCAGAATATTTCTCAGGGTATTCTCATCCATACCATGCCCTGTATCTTCAACACTTAGATAAAGAAAAGGGCCCGGCAGGACCATTTCCTGACCAGATAACATATCTTCATCAAGATCAATGTCGGCTATACTCACGGACACCCCCCCCCCTTCATCCTTCATCGCATGCGCTGCATTTGTGCATAGATTCATCAGCAGCTGGTGTATTTTGGTCGCTTCGGCAAGAATCAGTTGGTTGCTATAGAAAGATTTTTTAATTTTAATTGTTGTCGGTAAGGTAGCACTCAGGAGCTTAACCACCTCTTTCGCTATAATTGTAAGGTTCAATGGTTCTTTAGACTCTCCCCTTTCCCGACTAAAAGCCAAAATTTGAGCCACCAGTTCTTTCGCCCTGACACTACCTTTAATAATTGTGACCACCCGCGCGATAATTTTATCAGAGCACTCAATTTGCTTCAAGTCTTCTTCAAGCAGTTCAGCAAAACCTAGAATGCCACCAAGTATATTATTAAAGTCATGGGCTATGCCCCCGGCAAGCAAGCCAATAGTTTCCATTTTTTGGGCCTGGTGAAGATGTTTTTCCATACCTCTAATTTCTGTAATATCACGTAAAATAGTCATATTTTTCGAAATTGACCCATCGGCGTCGTATATAGGAGAGTTGGAAACATGGTATATTCTTCCATCCTCAGGGGTGACCATCTCAATACTTCTATGCCCCTCCCATTTTATGTTTTTATGTGGGCACCAGGTACACTTTCCGCCCAGAATTTCCATGACATTGTGACAGGACTGCCCGGTGGCATCACACCCCAATCTATTAATCATGGCCTGATTCATATATTCTACCTGGAAACCTGATGTACAGACGTATGCTGCATCATTTAATGCCTCCATCATGGTACGGTATTTTTCTTCGCTTCTGCGCAGCGCCGCTTCTGTCCTTCGTTTTCGAATCATCCTCCAGGCCCCTGTCAACAACAGGGTCAGTTGCTGTGCATCCGATTCATCATAGGGCTCTTTCTTGTTATTCACCTCGGCAACAGCAATGCAAAAGGAACTGATGTTAATTGGCACGCTCATATGCCTTTTTATCACTAAGGAACTGTTTGAAGACTTTTTAATATATCTAAGCCCCAGAGTATTGTTGAGAATCTGAGGTTTATTCCATCGAATACTATTTGCCCACACCCCCGCCTCTTCAAGGGGGTACGGAAACCGGGGAAACTCAATATCTTCCAACATTTTTCCTTTCGAGTGGGAAGAGGCTGTGATAATTTTATTTTTCTGATCATATAAATGAAACAAACCAAAATCACTCTTAGTCAGTCGAACGGCTTCTTCAAGAACGAATTGAATAATCTCCGCCTCGGAGGACTTTTCCATACTGCCAAGTTCCACAAGAGCACTCAGTCTCTGGGTATTGAGTGAAATTTTTCTCTGTGCCTCCTCTAACTTCAGAGTCCTTTCAGCCACCAGTGCTTCCAGATTTTCCTGATACAGACGGTTATCGATAATCAATCGGGCACGTTCAAGAGCCTTGTCAATAGCATGGGTGATTATGGACATGTCCTCGATTGGTTTGAGGATATAGTTCCAGGCACCAAGCCTGAGAGCATGCACGGAATCAGCTATGCGTCCCGTAGCCGACATCACTATTATTGGTGTATCCGGCGAGCGTTCTCTGACTATCCTCAGCACTTCCAAACCATCAAATTCAGGCATCCGCAGATCGGTCAAGATCACATCGGGCTTTTCATTTTCAAAACATTCAAGACCCACTCGACCGTTTTCAGCAGAAAACACCAGATAATCAAAATCTTCGAGATAATCGGCTATACTTTCCAAGATGAACGGTTCATCGTCCATCACAAGAATGGAAAGCTGTTTGTCGCTCACAGTTGGCTTCCTCCGGTTTGTGTCTTTCACCCTTTTCTTATAACTCTTAGAACTGGTAAAATGGGACAGGGTAAAACCCAGCGTCCTGAAAATTATCCAGTGCCCACAGTACAATTACTATACCTTAGAATTACCGGAAAAATGAAGGCCAAAGCAGAAAATAATTTTAAATACGGAGTGACTACCCGAAGGTGCCAGAGTAGCCGATCAGTAACTGATAGACGCAGGCGTGGTTGGAGCCTTTACCCAAAGCTATTGCAATTCTTTCAGTGATGAAATGAGGAAAATATGCCCGACAATCGAACACTTTTGTCACAGATACTCTCGACGGTTGGCTTTACTGTACGAGAGGCTAATGATGGAAATATGAAATTCCAATCCTTTTTCACCACTGGTCACAGAATGAGGTTTGTACCCTAGCTTTGACAGAGATTCTTCCAGAATCTCGTTCTGTTCAGCCTGATCATCAATAATGAGTATTTTTTCGCCATCCCCTTTCA
>JAAELB010000037.1 GCA_024227155.1 Desulfobulbaceae bacterium | reverse complement strand
TCATCTTCGTCATACCTTCGCTACAGAGATGCTCAATAGCGGTATGCGGATTGAAGTTCTTCAGCAGATTCTTGGACATCAATCCATTGAGCAGACTATGCGTTATGCAAGGCTATCGGACAAAACACGAGAGGAAGAGTATTTCAGAGCCATGAATGTTATTGAAAAAGGGGGGAATCATGAACCTTACCGAATCAGTAATGCACTACAGAAGGTATTTGAAGAGAAGAAATTACTCCGCCCACAAAATAAAAAACTACCTGAATAGACTTAAACATTTTCTCGTATGGTTGCCTGTGCCGGTGGAGGCAGTTGCACCTGTGTATGTGAAACACTATATAGACTTTCTTCTTGGAAAGCGGCTGAACCCACAGACCATTAATGCGCACCTGATTGTTATCCGAAGCTTTTATTACTATCTCCAAGATGAAGAGGAGTTAGATTTGGATAACCCTGCCATCAGGGGAATGGCTTTGCGGCTACCTAAACCGCTGCCTCGGTATCTTCAGAACAGCGAGGTTACAACCTTTTTCAATGCCATCACGAAACAGCGGGACTTGGCGATGTTTCTTCTTATG
>JAAELB010000036.1 GCA_024227155.1 Desulfobulbaceae bacterium | reverse complement strand
TAATGAATTTTACATAATGCCAACCGTATAATTGCATACACTTACTATATTGTATGACCAATGCCATGACTATGAATTAAGAACATTTGAGGTTAAGAAATAAACGTTTACACATTTTATAAGTATTTTACACACATAAGCTGAAATAAACATTTTGATTAAATAGATTTAACCATTATAAGCTATAACATGATGTGGACAACATAGAACTGCCAAAGTAGGGGTAGTCACGCCACTAAATGTTATAGGGTTAATGGGTCAACGGGACAGGGCCTGGCAGACGGAGTGAGGGGAAGAGAGGCTGGGATAGATGTAATCCCAGAAAGTTGAAGAATTCCACCCCCCGTGTCTCTGTATGTCAAGGGGGGAGGCCCCTTTGTGGTATGCCTCACTGGCGCCCCCACGGCGTAAGGAATGCAAACTTAGAGCTTGTACGTCGAGCCCAATTTCTTGGCAGAGTGCCCTGAAGGTTTTCCTTAGCTGCTCTACAAATAGCGGCTGTAGTGGGTTTAACATGAATAGGGGACTGTTGTTGTTAGCTGGGACGATCCTACACATTTTTATGAAGCTTGCGACGGGATCTGCGTACTCTGGCTCCACTTTGGGTATCCTGATGTGATGTGGTTGTAAGCCGTCTTGCATATTTTTTGCCCACTTAAGTTTCACTATGAGACCTTGCGGTGTTACTTGGACGTCTGCCCTTGTGAAGTGCCTTGTCCTGTCGAAAATTTGTCCTCCTTCTCTGCAGAGATTTGAGGCTCTTCAAAAACCCATAATAGCCTATCAATAAGGCTGTTTTAATGGTGATACCTTGTACTGGAAACTTATCTAATATCTGACACATTTGTTGCAGCTCAGATTTTAGCAATGGCAGTTTTTGAAAACTTACGTGTCTCTTGGTGATTGATAATGCCCTGAACATGAGCTTTACTTGAATATCCTCTGCATTCTCCATTACGGTCCTGTTGATGTTGTGAAGTAACTTGACGGCGCTCCAGTAGTTGGCTACAGACTTTGGAGATTTTAGGCGATTCGCCAGGTATTCTATGTAACACATTATGGTGAACACGCTAGGGTTAAGTGCGGTTAGACCGTATTTTTGACAGAACTCTAGATAAATCTTGATCATGCTTGCTTGGTTTTTACTTGTACCTGGACGATAAGCTCGGTGACTCCTCTTGACTGCTGCCTGATGTATTCTTTGAATCTCTACAATAGAAAAGCAGAATCCTGGATTTTACACATTGTTGGGTTGAACTTCTCTCTCAAAGCTGCAAACTTTTTCTTGTATGTATTACTTAGGTGATACCTTGACAGAGTGTCGGCTACCACATTGTCTCTACCGAATATATGAGAAACCCGGAACTGTATGTTGTATTGCGCTGCTATAAACCATATTTTCCTTGCACACTCTAGCATAGCCTTACAGCGCCCCTTTCCCGTCTGTAAAATGACTATTGTCGCGGCGTTGTCCGATCTTATGTGGAGTGTGCTGTCTTTGACATCTTCTTTGAATAAGCGTAGGGCTGCCAGTACATTAAGCATCTCCAATTCACTTATATTATATGCTAAGTCCATAACTTCTTTAGGGAATTCCGCCATGTACCACTTTGTACCTAGCGATCCCCCGGCTCCTGAGAGGCACGCGTCTACTACCAGTTCGTTGTGGTACAATGGGGGTTCTTGCATAAACTGTACTCCGTTAAAGGACGGCAAATAACTGATGACCCATTCTAAATCCGCCTTGAAATCTTGATCCAGCCATATTCTTTCCCCTTCTTTTGCCCCCCTTAATTTTTCCAGCATCCGGTTCATGAACAACCTAAGCGTTCTGGAGCATGATGCTATATGCATTAACTTTCCCACTATACTTCTAAGTTGTGAAACGTAGCAGAACTTTTTGGACAGCCATTGTTGAGCTAATGAAATACTATTCTGTATTTTTTCTTTGGGCATTCTCATGATGCCCTGCACGGTGTCAAATTCAACCCCGAGCCACGTGACCACAGATGATGGGGGTGTCCTCTTGTCTTCGGCCTCTTCAAGACCTAGCTTGGCCATAAGCTGTATGGCCTTTTCAAAATCTTCTTGTGCCTTCTCCAATGAGCTAGCCACTCCCACGATATCATCTATATATGACATTGCCCACACGCCGTCTGATTGTAAGATTTGTACAAACGCTGTTGACACAGCTTGTAGATGCTTCGTACCGTGCCTACAGCCAAATGGTACTG
>JAAELB010000035.1 GCA_024227155.1 Desulfobulbaceae bacterium | reverse complement strand
CATTTTCCTGCTGGCATTTATTTTTTTTTCCAAATATTAAAAAACAAAACAAAACAATTATCCTTTTTGAATCGATTTCATGAGCTTAGTCACCTTATCAACATAGTACTTTTTACAAACCATATATAGCACATTACATAATTTCGCAATATCTAAATAACCTGCTTTAAATACAATATTAATCAAGTAATAATTTAATAAGAATATTATCATTAATAAACACCATCATAGATGAATTTTAATAAATTTAGAACTTTGAATAAATATTAGCACTATATATATTGAAATTTAACCATACATTTAGCATAATTTGTTTCAGAATAAAATCTCATCATAATGTCCTCATATCCATATGTTTACCCTTAAGCATACCTTACTCCCTTCAAAATATGCATTTAATTTTATTCTATAGTGTTTGTGATGTAAACTCTAGCTACTGCTGGTTGAAAATGGTCTGTTTTACTGTTCATCAAAATATCACATTGTGATTTGTATCTGTATATATGTACTCCTTCTGAAATTTGCCTCTGCATTGGTCTCTTGAAATGTCCAATAAT
>JAAELB010000034.1 GCA_024227155.1 Desulfobulbaceae bacterium | reverse complement strand
CCGTCAAACACACTTGAAATCAAACCAGCCTGAGCACCAAAACTACACAATCCAACAATCCCTAAAGAACATACAACCGTTAACATTTTTTTTATTAAGCTCTTTTTCATTCGCCCCATTCTCCTCTATAATTTATGGTAAATGACTACCACCTTAATAATTGCTAAAATATGTTTACTTAAAAAACACTAAGCAAGTTGTATGCCAACGAAAAGAATCAAATGAAAATCCTCATAGTCGCCGATACAGTCACCAAAGACCTTCTCGCTCCAATACCTAAAGACTCCAAACTACGTGAAACCGACTGTATCCTGGCCTGCGGCGACCTCCCCCCCGAATACCTCACATCCCTAAGAAACCGTTTCGACGTCCCCCTCTACTATGTCCTCGGCAACCATGACCTACGTTATTCCGAACAACCTCCGGTGGGATGCACCCCTTTACATCGGAAAACAGTTCACTTTAACGGAATTAACCTCCTCGGTTTTTCGGGATCCCGGTGGTACAACGGTAATATCAACCAGTATTCTGAGAAACAGATGGCCCGTTTTATAAGAAAAATGCGTTTTACGTTGTGGAGAAGGGGCGGGGTGGATATTGTAATTACACACGCACCACCACGTTTTATTCACGATGCAGAAGACCCCTGCCACCGGGGTTTCAGGATTTTTCGCTGGTTCATTGACAAATACCAGCCATCGTATTTTATCCATGGACATATTCATAAACACTTTGAAAGTGACTCAGAGAGGATCACCAAAATAAACTCAACCACGGTGATAAACAGTTATGGCTATTATGTTCTCGAAATATAACCCACTGGCTACACTCAAAAAAATATTTACCGGCCAGAAAGAAGAGCCAGACGAAAACCCCTGTAATTTCAACGTTCGCCAGGAAAAAGAAAAGGCTTATGAAGCAATAGAGCGGGGAACCCTGCAAGTTTCCGTTGAAAAAATCGTCGGCAGCGTAGGCAGGTATCACGATTTTGACAACCAGTTCAAAACCCATAGCCACAGCAAGGATGAGCGACTCCAGGGAATTCTAAAAGCCATGCGGGAGGGGAAAAACCTCCCTCCAATCGCCCTGTACCAGATAAAGGAGGACTTCTTCATCCTCGACGGCCACCACCGTTATAGGGCGTCAAGAGAGCTGGGGCACAGTCATATCAGATCTAAGATCGTCGAACTACTACCATCCAAAAACAGCCTGGAAAACAACCTCTACATTGAGAAAACCGAATTTAGAGATAAGGCGGGGCTCACTGACACCATCAACCTCACTGAACCTGGCCAAACCCAACATCTCGAATGGCAAATACTGGAACATCAAAACCACCTGGGGGTTGAAAAACACCAGCCAGTCACCTTTAAACAGGCTGCTGTTGACTGGTACCGCACCATCTACCGCCCTCTGTATACCATTATTGGCAACAGCGGCCTGGTGCATTCTTTTCCTGAACGAACCGTAGACGACCTCTACCTTTATGTGTCAGTTCACCAGTGGGAAAAAGGAAAAAAACGGAAATACGGAATTGGCATAGACAAGCTTATCCCAACAGACATGGAGGCATTCCGGACAAAAATGGCAAAACATACAGAGCAGGAATACCCGGAAATGAAGCGCGAGATAACAGTTTTTATACTGCTCAACGTCGAGGGCAAATACGAACAGATGATTTTTGACAAGCTTCTCGCGCTTAAGGAAGTTCGTGAAGTTCATACCGTAAATGGCTCAATTGATATGATTGCCAAAATCACTCTGATGCGCGACCTGCTCTCCTCAGATGCTGAAATACTCTCACAATTTATACAATCATCCATCCGCCAACTAAAAGGGGTGACCTCGACCCAAACCCTGATCCCCGGAATGTCACGGATAAAAGAGGATGATCGCTGCTTAATTTGATCTAATCCCGGTAACCGGGAAAATAAGCACAGCCATACGTGTTTGATATTGCGATGACTCTAGCGACACTACTATGCCAAACAACTTAAAAGTTCAGCTCATCTTCAACGATCGGATCGGAATAATTTTTGACATTGCACGACTAATGTCGGATCAGGGACTCAACATTGTCTCCATGGAAGTGGAACAGAAGGAAGGTTTTGCCAAAATCTCAGTTGAAATTGAAAAGGAAGACAACGGTGTCACCAGCAACAGTCTCTTTGCCCTGTTTGAAACCCTTCCTGGACTTGAGAGTCAGTCCGCCCTGAGACTATTGCCCCAGGAAAAAAGGCAGCACTGGCTCCGGACCATATTTGATGGTATGAATGAGGGCGTGATCTCGGTTGATGCAGGCGGGTTCATCAACACCATAAACAATGTCGCCTGTAAAACTCTAGGCGTTGTATATAATAACATTATTGGCCATCATATTAGTGAAATCAGCCCTAAAGATTCCATTTTGCAGGAGTGCATCCAAAAAAGGATAGCAGTCAGCAGACGAAAAGTAAATGTTACCGACACGGGGAGAGTTGCTTTTTACGGCTCAGCAAAACCGATTAACGACTCCCGGGGAAACTTTGTTGGCGCAGTTCTATTGATCAAAAACCTCAAGGAAGTAAAAGAAATGGTTGACGCCATTTCAACTCCCTTAGAGGTCACCTTTGACGATTTTATCGGTCAGAGTCCGGCAATCAGTAATCTCATAACATTTGCTAAAAAAATTGCAGACACCGGAACCATAGTATCGATCACCGGGGAAAGCGGTACAGGCAAAGAACTGTTTGCCAAAGCAATCCACTTTGAGAGTGGCAGGACAGGACCGTTTATACCGATAAACTGTGCCGCACTACCTGAGCAACTCATAGAAAGTGAACTCTTTGGTTATGTGGATGGAGCTTTCACAGGTGCTAGAAAAAAAGGCAAACCTGGTCTCTTTGAGGCTGCGGAAGACGGAACTATTTTCCTCGATGAAATTGGCGACATGCCGCCTGGCCCCCAGGCAAAAATTTTGAGGGTACTCCAGGATGGGCTTGTACGGCGAATCGGCGGTTTTGAGGAAATCCCCGTCAATGCAAGGGTGATAACCGCCACCAATAAAAACCTCAAAGAAATGGTTCTCGAAAAACGTTTTCGTGAAGATCTGTTCTACCGCATCAATGTGCTGACAATCCAGATGCCACCACTCAAAGAACGATTAATGGATATTCCACTCATTGCCCGGGATTTCCTGCACCAGTTCAATAAAAAACTGGCAAAAGCGTATCAAACAATCAGCAAAGAGGCCATGAGCCGCATGTATAATCACTCCTGGCCCGGCAACGTCCGTGAGTTAAAAAATGTCATCGAGCGAGCCTCAATACTTAGCGATTCAGATGAAATACATGTAGACTCTATACTTATCAGTCACGAAAGAGCAGAGCATGGAGAAGAGCGAGTTGATCAGGAAAAATCCGAGAAAAGCCTGCAATCGTTAAAAGAACGTGTTGGTTCCTACGAGGCAACAATCCTTCTGGAAACCCTGAACAAGACACAAAGCATCAGAGAGGCTGCCAGGAGTCTCAGTATATCCCACTCTGCTCTCTTGAAAAAAATTGAGAAATACCACCTTAAGAATGGTAACAAAAACAACCAGTGGAACAAAAAACGACCAGTATTTTAATTATTATAATATTATATAGTTAAGACATTTTCTTAAACCACATGGTAACAATACATACCATCACACCGTTTTACACCCATTGGTAGCGCAGTTTTCTTATTCTCTTTTCCAAAAAACCACACGTCGTATAAATAGTTTATTTTTATACATAAACATAACATCTAATTATTATTTTACGCCAACCCACACTACAAACAGATAATTGGCAGGTATATTGCTAATGCATACGGAAAGAAATTATGTACTTCCTTCAGTGCACGTTCTGAGCTGCTGGATCGTACACTCAATGCTCACTAGGAGCTTGTCTTTTTGTAAGACAAACTGTCCTCAACTCTGGAGATTACAAAAATGAAAGTCGGAATTTTAAAAGAAATCAAAGTACTTGAAAATAGAGTTTGCATGGTTCCAAGCGGCGTTGCTACCATGATCGCCAACGGTCACGAAGTTGTTGTTGAGACCGCTGCCGGTGCCGGTGCTGGTTTTCCTGATGCTGAGTACATCGCTGCTGGCGCAACTATCGCTGCCGCCCCTGCTGATGTATATGGTGCCTGTGATATGGTAATGCACGTTAAAGAACCACAGCCTTCTGAGTATGACCTGATCCGCGAAGGTCAGATCGTTTTCACCTACCTGCACCTTGCAGCAGATGAGCCACAGACCAAGGCCCTGATGAAAGCAAAGTCCGTCAATATCGCATACGAGACCATCGAGAAAGCTGATGGCTCCCTGCCGCTGTTGGTACCTATGAGTGAAGTTGCCGGCCGTATGGCAGCTCAAGAGGGTGCTAAGTACCTCGAAATGCCAGAAGGTGGACTTGGTGTTCTCCTTGGTGGTGTTAAAGGTGTTGCTCCTGCAACTGTTGTTGTTATCGGTGGTGGTGTTGTTGGTATCAACGCTGCGAAGATGGCTGCCGGCCTTGGCGCTCAGGTATATATGCTCGACACCAACCTCGAGAGACTTGCCTATCTTGATGAT
>JAAELB010000033.1 GCA_024227155.1 Desulfobulbaceae bacterium | reverse complement strand
GTAGTAATGGGTTGTGTCGGACCGCACCATTACGGCAGTGCAGCCAGCATCTCTGGAACCATGCGCACTGGAGGTATCCTAACTGGCACCGTCATCAACACTGCTGTCATTTCAATGTTTATGGGTGATGCACCAATCTCTAGCGACAACTATCACGATTACCTGACAAGTATGCATGTCAGCATGACCATTTTTGCGCTGATGAGCGTTGTAGGGGTGGGACTTTCACTATTTCGGAAAAAATGACATGAAAACACGATATAAAAAAAGAAAGTATGCGGAGTTGTTAAAATAGTATCCTTATGGAATTCAACCACTATGGACTGAAAGTCCATAGTGGTTGAATTAAATTATTTGTTAAAAAGTCAGAAGAAAATTAGATATGAACTAAACTGTTACAAGATTTTGCACGCAGCATTTTGTTTTTTCTGTGAGAAATTCCGGGGACATCCATGATAAGTATTGTCAAAGGGAAAACGGAGATTTCCCTGAATGGCCAATAGTATTTTGTCCCCGAAATTTTTTCTGGAATTTTCTGCGGAATTTTCGGGTTGTCTTGGGTAATTTTGTTCAAGACAAGGTGTCACCGAAGGCGGAAAATGTGGTTTGCGGGCCCTATGTTTTTCTGCCTATTCGCTCCCAAAAGCAAGAAGCGGAAAACGATTTCTTATCACCACCATCACCTCACCTAAATTTCATTCAGATAGCACATTCGACCCTATTGCGACCATTTTCTTTGGCCCTGTAAAGAGCTTCGTCAGCAGATTTAAGAAGAGTATCTCGTGATGTTCCATGCTCAGGACTGGTTGCCACCCCTATTGAGATTGTTATCCCTAATTTTTCGTTATTATGTGCAATGGAAATTACATTCGCTACTTCCTTGAGTAACATCTTAGCACGCTTTATTGCCTGAACATGGTTGGTTGCCGCAAGGATAATAACAAATTCTTCACCACCAAACCGACAACTGAGATCTTCTCCTCGTGAATGTTTCTTAAAATAATTGCCTAATACTTTCAATGCCTCATCTCCTACTTCATGCCCATATTTATCATTAAACATTTTAAAATGATCCACATCAATCATGAGAAGACTAAACACAACATCGTGTCGTTGTAGTCTGAAAAATTGCCTTTTAAGAAT
>JAAELB010000032.1 GCA_024227155.1 Desulfobulbaceae bacterium | reverse complement strand
TCGAGTAAAAAGCCTGAAGGAGCATGGCCCGGAGTAGTTGCTCGGGCGGAATCGAAGGACGACCATTTGACGAGTATATCTCAGACAACTGTTGCGACATACTTTCTAACGCTTTGTCTACTTCGGTTCGGATCGTTCTTAGGGGGTGATTTTTGGGAATACGATCCTCCAGGCTGATGTAGCTGAACATTGACTGTTGGCTATTTTGTGTGCCTCACATAAATATTCCCTGCAATTGCAATTAGTTGAATACTATTCTGGCCTAGTACGAACCTAATTGAATTGCAAGCAGAAAAATGACTTTTTCAACAGCCTGTTAAGGGCCATGTCTCCTCCTGCGGTGGGTTGTCTATAGCCTATAATATACCACACCTGGGTGGGAGGGGTCAGTTGCATATTCAGGCATCATGCTTACAGTTTTAATGATTCCGGAAATTTTTCAATACAATTCTCAGTTTGGCGTAGGAGCCGGTAAAGGGGGAAGATGTTATGGATGCGCAATACGATGTTGTGATTTTCGGTACCGGA
>JAAELB010000031.1 GCA_024227155.1 Desulfobulbaceae bacterium | reverse complement strand
TTGTCAATGGAAGAATTTGAAGAAGAAGCAATCAAGAAAGCCCCAAACCCCCCGAAGATATGGTATAGATATGTGGATGACACCTTGACTATTTTGCACCAAGCCCTGATCGAACAATTCACTGAACATATCAACAGTTTGAATCCACATATAAAATTCACCATAGAAGAAGAAATAGATGGTAAACTACCTTTCCTCGATACATGCATCATGTTGGTAGATGATGCAAGCCTGAACACCGAAGTTTATAGAAAACCCCCACACACAGACCAATATTTGAATTGGGACTCAAATCATCATCTGGAGCATAAGAGGTCTGTTGTAAGAACGTTGCTAGACAGAGCAGAAACAATAGTATCCAAACCAAATGACAAGAAAGAAGAAATTAAGCATGTGAAGAAAGTTCTATCAGTTAATGGGTACAAGAAATGGGCTCTTGAGGTTCCAAAAAAGAAGAAAGGCAATAACAATGAAAACAGTGACACAGGGCAAGCCAAGAGAAAGTTCCCGGTGTGCTTACCATACGTTGAAGGGACATCGGAGAAACTTCATAGAATTTTCAAATCACATGGTATACCATCCTACCACAAGCCCTTCAACACCTTGAAGTCACTTTTAGTCCATCCCAAAGACAAGACCCCCAAAGAGAAACAATGTGGATTGGTGTATAGTGCGAAATGTAAGATCTGCGAGAAGAGGTATATAGGTGAGACAGCGAGAACTTTTAAGACGCGATTCAACGAACATACAGATGGAAAACATCCCAACTCGGCTATAAGTGAACACACAGAACTAACTGGTCATATTTTCAACATCGATGACACTAAAATCTTAGTGAAAGAACAAAAGTTGGACGCTAGGAAAATAAAAGAAGCCATTTGTATCCACAAAGAAAGACCTGAGTTAAATAGAGACAAAGGCCAAGAAATTCCAACAATCCTTCTCAATCTCATACCGAATAGCCAGCCCGCCCGCAACACCCCCAGTGGGCTATTTTGATGGCTATTCCATCTTGTGATCAAGGCCAAGTGATTTGGTCGAAACGTCAAGTGTGATGTTTATTTTTTTGATTCTGTGTAAGAAACTTTCATTTTTACTATGAATACTGTTGTATAATACATGTCAATATGTATCTTTGTGGGGATTTATATGGACTGAAATTTCCAAATTTTGAATTAATAAATAATGGTGGGGTTTCCACTGGAACAACTGTACTTTGTGTGAATATCAATAGCTATATATTCTATACTCTGGCTTGTATGTTTTGCACTTTAACCTGTATAAAAGCTCTACCCCAGAAGTCATTTCCGCTCTATTAACACCATTATTTACACATG
>JAAELB010000030.1 GCA_024227155.1 Desulfobulbaceae bacterium | reverse complement strand
GAAGGAAGGTAAGCGAGGGACGAGACTCCGGGAACCAGCGACCACGGCAACTGAACGCCAAAATATACTCGTGCTGGCAATCGGGACACTTTATTCTAGCCGATAAAGCGAACTTGTGAGACATCGAGGCCTTGATGAAGATCACCACATTCGAGATACTTGTTCACTACATGCGATATAACCGGACGGTAAAAACCATACTTCTTCTGGAAAAACTCGTCATAGCGTTCTTCGACCTCGAGAAAGTGGTCATCAAGAAGCTTCCACAGGGTGGTTTCCTGGGGCTTTCTTCTTTTATAGACACCGGCAATGTCGCTGCATTCCATGCTGTGCACCTTTGGCTATCAAGGAGCTATGGTAGCAGCAGGTTCTTACACTTTTCCTAAGTTTTACTAAGATAATCAGATCGTTAAAAATATAGATATTTAGAATTCAAGGTATGCTTACAAAGCGAGAATCCATTACCTACCAAATGATTTCGGTCTCCTCCATTTGTCTTTGGACAATAAGAACGATGTTGTCAATTTCTGCTGATGGCCCGGCAAAGAGAAAGGGTGCATTCTGGGAAAATAGATATCATGCAACTGCAGTCCAGACTGATGAAATTCATAGGAATAATCATTGGTTTTGCCGGTGTTGTAATTATGCTCGATCATGAGGCACTTGGTGGCCTTGGTGATAACGTTGTTGCCCAACTCGCTGTGTTGGGTGCCGTAATTTCGCATTCATTTGCCGGCATCTTTGGCCGTCGTTTCGCACAATCAGGGATCAAACCCGTTGTTACTGCGACAGGTCAGGTTTCAGCATCCAGCTTACTCCTTATCCCTCTGGCACTTTTTTATGACAAACCATTTACACTGCCAATGCCCGGACCCGAGATATGGCTGGCAATCCTGGGTTTAGCTTTGATCTCAACAGCATTTGCCTATATTCTTTACTTTCGCATATTATCAACCGCCGGAGCGACGAATTTACTGCTTGTAACACTGCTCATACCTCTCAGTACGATTTTACTGGGGACCGCAGTGCTTGGAGAACAGCTTGAAGTAAAACATATGCTGGGGATGGGGTTGATCAGTATTGGCGTGTTATCAATTGATGGTCGTGCAGCTAATATTTTAATGAGCAAGGTTCAGATTCAGAGAGCATGTCATAAACGCTTCCCGAACAGGTCCAGGCCAGATTTCCAAATGCTCAGTTCAAAAAGGCTGATACTGCGTTTGAAGCGCTTATTAAGGAAGTCGTTGATTTCATAGAATCACCTCAAAGTACTCTTCAAGTTCCGCTCGATATCCAAGGAACAGCTTTTCAACAACAGGTCTGGGAAGTATTAAAGCAAATAAAGCCTGGCGAAACAGTGAGCTACACAGATGTGGCTGAGCAGCTGGGCAAACCGAGTGCAGTCCGTGCGGTGGCCACTGCATGTGCTTCAAATAAACTGGCTGTTGTCGTCCCATGCCACAGGGTTATATCAAAAGCAGGAAAAACAGGAGGCTACCGTTGGGGACCAGAGCGTAAGAAAAAATTACTCCAGTTAGAAAAAGAGACCATTTAATGCCTTACTCGAGAGGCACTATACTATGTTCCAATTTAATTCCCGTTTATTGAGGTTAGTACCTTAGTTTTGCCATAACGGTCGAGCACATGTTCAAAGGCATCCATAAACCGGCAGCGTCGATTGACAAAATCTAGGACGCTGCCGATACCGACCTGCTTGAGACTATCGAAAACGGGATGATTGATCTCATCTTTGTCGCCTGGATATCTGAGATTCCAGCTTTAGTATCCACGCTTTTTCTTGATTTTGACGTATTCGTTTTCACCATTTGCCATTCGCTTGTTAACCGTAATAATCCGGTCTTCAAGTTCCTTTTCGTGGTCAGCCAGATGTTCTATGATTGGAAGCTCTGCACCTTCGATGAGTCGAGATTGAGCAGGTGCTCCCTTGAAATCTGCCGATGACAGAACGGGCCGCATATAACGCTTTAACTGTAGTCCCAGCTTTTCGATATGTTCCCACTGGAAGGCTGTTTTGGCAAAACCGACCTGTGTTGTTACCCTATGTCCCACATAATCCATATAAACCATTACATGTGGCGAGCCATTAGCCCATATTCATTCTCTGAAATATCGTTCTAGAGGTCACCGAAAATTTCCTCCGAGCTGATGAAAACCGTGTGAGTGTCTCTATAGCTCTACAAACCCTGGAATTGGCGAAAAAAAACCTTTTCCTTGCTGAAGCCAGCACAAGATCATGGACCTGCTGGGTACCCAGCAGGGTAATGGCACGACCCACTGTTTCTATTTCGGTTGAAAAGCTATAGAGAGAGCTGTTTACAATTCGCAACAACCTGACTGTAACGGCAGGATCCTT
>JAAELB010000029.1 GCA_024227155.1 Desulfobulbaceae bacterium | reverse complement strand
TGTTGATGGTACACATATTACTGAGACTTTGAAAAATCTTGATCCTGAATCTACTCTGTTTATGATAGCTTCAAAAACATTTACAACCCAGGAAACAATGACCAATGCCTTTACAGCAAGAACATGGTTTTTGAACCATGCCGGGAATGAGTCCCATGTAGCCAAGCATTTTGTAGCAATGTCTACAAATTCAAAGGGTGTAAGAGACTTTGGAATTGATACAAATAACATGTTTGAGTTCTGGGATTGGGTTGGCGGTCGTTATTCCCTATGGTCTGCCATAGGTCTTTCAATAGCTTGCTATATAGGTTTTGAGAATTTTGAGGACCTGCTTAAAGGTGCATTTGAGATGGATCAACATTTTAAAGAAGCAGATTATGATAAAAATATACCGGTATTACTTGGATTAATTGGAATCTGGTACAATAATTTTTTTGGGGCTGAAACAGAAGTCATCCTGCCTTATGATCAATATATGCATAGATTTGCCGCCTATCTCCAGCAAGGCAATATGGAAAGTAACGGAAAAACCATTGACAGGAATGGGACAAAAGTTAAATACCAGACCGGACCTGTTATCTGGGGTGAGCCTGGAACAAACGGTCAGCACGCTTTTTATCAGCTTATTCATCAGGGAACAAAGCTCATCCCTGCAGATTTTCTGGCACCTGCCATAAGCCATAATCCTGT
>JAAELB010000028.1 GCA_024227155.1 Desulfobulbaceae bacterium | reverse complement strand
TGTGGCAGATTTTGGCACATTTTTTATCCAAATTTTGTCAGTGGCCAATATAGTTAAGGTTTGAAGGAAAAGTGTTACCCAGAATGAAAGAAAGTGATAATCGTGCTGGTAAACCCAGAAAACATAGTTTTCCACGGGCCACGCAACCAACCAAATGAAGAGAACCAGAATATTCATCGATATGTGCAAAAAAATCGATCGAATTATCAAAAATCTTCAAAAACAAGTGAATCGCCAGAAATGGCATTTTTTGAAAAAAAAGTGGCGGAAAAAATTGTAAACAAAATAAATGCTGCTGCTACTTCAGCTGTTGAGCATCCCTTTCCTGTGAAAGTTCCCAAACGCAAAGAAATCCAAGAATATCGGCTAAATCGTTCAGCAAAATGTCCGGTGACGAAGACAAGAGGTTAAACGAATCCACAAAGGAAATCGTTGACGTTGACACGTCAGACTCTGAACCTCAGGTCGTGGCAGCTAAAATCATGATGTCCACCCCCAAAAACATCTCTCCGGTTAAAACTCGGAGCATGACGACTAACATCCAAAGCGGTAAGAATACCAAAGTGAAAATGCCCAAAAACACTCCTCCACAAGAACAAACTGCTTGTGAGTATGTCTTTGGGTTCTCATGTGAAAAAGGATGTCCAAACCGTGTTGACGGTGAAGACATATTTGAAGCAAATCAGATCGCCGAACTAGCCGGTCTCAAAGATCTCATGGAGACCTGGCTAGATTGGGCAAATAGTGATAAATCGCAGTGCTCAAAAGAAGTCAAAAATTCAATTGACGACTTCTTAGATAAACTTTTCCACCTAAACTACGATTTGAGAAAACACGGGTGTAATTTCTATAATTCCCCACTAAAAGAAAGATGGGCAAGCGACCTAAAAGAAAATTTTTGGCAAACTAAAGAGAATTATGAAAAACTATTCTCTTTTATGGACTTTAACCACCCTGATCTAGTTCAAGAAATGAAAATGCCTAACCCGCTCCTCTTTCCAGCACCTCCACCGCCTCCGAGCGAGGCTTACAAGAAGGCGGCCGAAAAGAAGAGAGAAAAGAAATTCCGCAAAAGGCAAAATACCGCCAGACCCTCTGCGGCCAGGTCGTCGACCTCGACCTCAACGGCCTCCACTAAAATGGGCGTCACATTGGGTGCGAGGTCCAAGGGAAAAATCACCATCCAAAGAACCCGGGACGAAAACGTAGAAATCGGTACCCTAGGCTCCACACCCCCCGCCAACTTCCCGCTCAGGGGAAGAATCGGAGGTAATCCAATGGATCATGGATTAAGTCCAATCGGCCTCAAGACCAACTGGCAAAATAGACGCGTTTTAGGCCACATCTGGTATAACCTTCGCGGTGAGCAAATTTACTGTCAAGGCCAGAGGGCGGAAGAAGCCCTCATTGATAGAACCGATTTGAGAGACGGCAGCGTAACACTCCAGAGGATCATCAATTTCTTGGTCGACGCCCTGGGGTCCTACTGCGCCTACACTGTCAGTGCCAACGGAGACTTCCTGTTCAGATCGCCCCCGGGCACATGGGCGCGATTGAGGGAGATCCTCCTCAACTGCCAAATCAGACAGGAAGAAGCAATCTGGGCAGACCTTGTTCCAGAACCAAC
>JAAELB010000027.1 GCA_024227155.1 Desulfobulbaceae bacterium | reverse complement strand
TCCTGGTGCACGGTACGGGCGGTACGCCCGTTGCCGCCAGGCTGCTCGAAGGTGATCTCGGCGAGCACCGGCGCCTCGGCCAGGCTCCGACGCAAGGTGCCGCCAGCGGCCAGCGCCCGGTCGTATTGGCCACGCACCAACCAGTCAGCCGCCGCTTCGGGGCACGGAGCCTCGACGAACAGGTCGTAGATATCGCCCTCGCGGTCGCTGACATAAGTCAGGCGGGTGTCGGTGAGTGACTCGGCCAGTTCATTGACCTTCTGATAGCCATCGACCCAGCGAACGCTCTCCTTCTCTTCGAGGGGCCGGTCCGGGTCCTTCTCCTGACCCAGACTGCCGGGCTCGCGCACCCAGCTGTAGATATCGAGCACCCCCAAACACAGCCGCTCCGGGGTGACGGCCAAGGTGGGATGCAGATACAGTCCCTGGCGGCTCTCGTAGTTGAGCGGCCCCAGGCCCTGGATGTCGGTCTTGCCGGTGTAGTCGAGCTCGCTGGTATCTTGGA
>JAAELB010000026.1 GCA_024227155.1 Desulfobulbaceae bacterium | reverse complement strand
TCTTCAACTGTTATTTTGTCAGGGTCACCTGTATAATTTGAATCAGTTGTACCCACGAGTGTTTTTCCGTACCAGGGAACGAGAAAGAATATCCTGTCATCATTTTCAGTCATTAAAAGTAATGAATCCTTTGTAGGCAGCTGGGGCATGACAAGGTGAATGCCTTTGCTGAATCTCATGTAATTTTTTAAAAAATGATGGTCTTCCACAAGGTTTTTCCATGGACCTGTAGCATTGACGATTTTTTTCGCTTTTATTGTAAATTCGTTTAAAGTCAGGCCGTCTTTTACAATAGCCCCGACAATCGCATCATTCTCTGTGATGTATTTTTCTGCGCTTACATAGTTTGCTATTATCGCACCTGACATATAGGCCCTGTCAATCACATTAAGGGTGAATCGTGCATCATCCATCTGACAATCACCATAACAAGACCCGCTTTTAAGGTCATCTGTTTTTAAAAATGAATATTTAGAATAAATTTCATTCTTTGTAAATGAATTATGTCTTGAT
>JAAELB010000025.1 GCA_024227155.1 Desulfobulbaceae bacterium | reverse complement strand
TGAAACCATATTCTGTACCATTTTTACTTATACCTTTCTTTTGATGGAATAATCTGCAAGCTCAGTTAACAACTCTTTTTGCTCTGAAGATTCAAATATCTCAAGACATGTTTTTGCATTCTTAACATATTCCAATGCTTTTTTTTCTGTATATTCAATACCTTTATATTCATGAATCATATCAACAAGTTCATTAAACTCTATCTTATTAAATTCGGAAGTCTTAATTATTTTTTCAATTTTGACCTTATCTTCTTTTGAAGCACTTTCCAATGTTTTTATTAAAGGCAGAGTTAATTTACCTTCCCTTATATCAGCTCCCGGGTTTTTCCCTAGAGTTTCAGCGTCTGATGTATAATCAAGAAGATCATCTGCCATCTGAAAAGCCATACCAAGATTATGCCCATAATTGAACAAAGCATCTTCTTTTTCTTTTGATGCATTTACAAGCAGAGCACCACACCTGCATGCACCTTCGATTAAAACCGCTGTTTTCCGTCTTATAATTCTAAAATAATGATCTTCTGAAAGATCAAGTTTATTTTTCTGATTAAGCTGATCTATTTCACCCTGGGACATCTCTTCTGTGATATGAGCAATCGTAGAAACGATTTTAGGATTTTCTGTTTTCGCAGTAATACTTAAAGAACATGAAAACAAAAAATCACCTGTTA
>JAAELB010000024.1 GCA_024227155.1 Desulfobulbaceae bacterium | reverse complement strand
TTAGTACAAATGCAGTAAACACTTGTGTCAAAAACACATTCTCAGATAACAACTGTAACGTAAATTCAAAACTCAGTGGCCAAAACTTAACCAGTAGCGACAGCCAAATAACTTCTAACAACGACAGTCATGTTAACATACAGGGTTACACACCAAAACTTTCATTTCGCAACGATACTCATACAACAACGGGTAGCGACGAAAGCGGAATAACCAAAGGTTTTAGCCTTGCTGACATAGTAAATAACGTTGACTTTGTTCTTCCAGTTGAAATACTGGAGAACATGGAGTGTGAAGATCAACACTGTGATAAGAGGAATACGTTGTGCGATAAGCACCGACTCCTAAAACAATCAATGACAACTTATCTAAAAGCCATCGCTGCTGGAACTAACAATTGTGTTGGGGCCAAAGCAGAAGTGGAACACAAGTTTAACATAGATAACTGGAACAGATATGTAGAAGTTATCAACGATACGTCCGTGTTGAAATACCTCAAATACGGTTTTCCCGTAGATTACAGAGCTAATGCCCCCCCATTAGGCTCGGATAAAAATCATAAATCCGCAGAAGACTTTCCAGAGGACGTTGATGCTTACGTACTTACAGAATTGGAAGAAGGGGCACTCTTAGGACCGTTCATTCGACCTCCATTCCAACATACAGTAACCAGTCCACTTATGACAAGGGACAAACGAGGCTCTACTAAGCGTAGGGTAATATTAGATCTCTCGTTCCCAGAAAAATACTCTGTCAACGATGGGATTGACAAGGAAATCTACATGAACAATAAATGTAAACTCAAACTTCCAGGCCCGTGCTCACTCAAAGAGCTGATAGCCGATAAGGGAGTAGTATACTTATGGTCTATTGACTATCGCAGGGGCTACCGGCAAATGAGAGGAGATCCAGTTGACTGGCCTCTCACTTGCTTTAAATGGAAGAATAGGTATTATTTAGATTTAGCCATAGCATTCGGGCTAACTCATGGGGCAAGAGACATGCAGGCCATCTCCACAGCTTTTACTAATATACTAGCTGCAGAAGGTATTAACGCCTTAGCGTATATCGACGACATAGTCGGTTTTAATGCCACCAAAGAAGGGGCTAGCAGAGATCTCAACAGAGCAATACAGTTGCTCGAAGAATTAGGGTTGGAAGAATCTAAAGAAAAACGTAACACTCCCAACACTAACATAACATGGTTAGGCATTACATTCGATTCCGTGAGCGGTATAATGAGTATACCACAAGCCAAAATTCAGGAGGCTCTATTACTGGCTCATGAATGGCTTAACAAAGATACCTGTTCTAAAAGACAATTGCGTAGTCTACTAGGTAAATTACTACATGTAGCCTCCTGCTCTAGCACGCTCAGATTGTTCCTAAATCGCATCTTGGACAATTACAGAGCAACCCCCGAACACACCAGAGTTAAGTTAGATAATAACTTTAAAGAAGATATTTACTGGATACTTAAATTTCTTCCTCAGTTTAACGGCATAGAAATGCTAAAAACAAATCCAATATTCGACGAGGAACTCCTAGTCGATGCATGCCTAACCGGCATAGGCGGGAAATTGGGCAACTCATGGTACAAATGTGAGCTGCCCACTGAAATACAAGAACAAAAATTTAACATTTCCGAACTGGAAATGTGGAATATACTCATAGCAGTCAATGTTTTCAAAGACCAACTTAGAGGAAAGACCATACACATACGCAGTGATAATGCATCCTCAATATGTATACTGCAATCAGGCCGTGGCAAATGCAATAATATGCTCAAATGCGCTAGAAGCATTTGGTGGTTGGCCATACTCCATGATATAAAGTTCATAGTCTCTCACATATTGGGACAAAACAATGATATAGCCGATGCACTATCCAGAGCGCACCTCAGTGGGAAGAATGCAGACAAATTAGAAGACTTACGTCGCCTACATGCAGCTTATTACGTAGAAGTTAAACCGGAGTATTTTGTTTTGCAGGATTTCAAGCCCTATTGGGAGGCGCGCAACAAAGAAGCAAACATTCATTCAGACCAGGGACGCAACAAAATCATAAAACAATGATGTCCTCATATATTCAATTCTGCCTTCAATATAAGAGGCAGCCTA
>JAAELB010000023.1 GCA_024227155.1 Desulfobulbaceae bacterium | reverse complement strand
GGGTTGTCCCCCATGATCTTCGAAACCTCCCGCCAGGCACGTTTTCTCATTCCCATGGCGGTTTCCCTCGGCTTCGGCGTCCTGCTGGCCACCTTTATTACGCTGGCCCTGGTCCCGGCCTTTTACCTGATTGTTGAGGATATTAAAGGCGTGTTCTTGAAGGATGTCGGTAAATAGGTTTGAAAATATAACCAGCGAATTTCCTACCAGATCAACATGTATAGATACCAAACAATTAGAGTTTTAGGTCTGCTTGTAAATAATGATCCCCACCTGTTCTTTAGATCTTCAGGCCTCCTTGTCTAACTCCGATCGAACAGCCACACCAATCTTTTCGAGTGTATAAGGTTTCTTAATATATTCGCCGGCACCAATTTTTTGAGCTTCTTCGACCCGCTCCGTCGCCGAAAATCCACTCGCGATGATCGCTTTTTGCTGGGGATGTAACTTCAAGATTTCTTTATAAGTATCAAGTCCATCAATGCCGGGGTCCATAATCATATCAAGCACCAATAGCTGGACTGAATTGTCCTTCAGATAATTAATCGCCATCTCACCACTCGATACCGATGCGACCGTATAGCCTAGTTTCGTTAATAGTCGAGATGCGATCTGCCGCTGGTCATCAACATCGTCCACCACCAGAACTGACTCTCCTTTACCCGCATAATCACCCATTGGTATCGCATTCTTTCTGGCCCGTATTCTTTCTTTCGTCACCGGAAAGTATAGGAAAAAAGAAGTTCCTTTTCCCATAATACTTTGCATGTCAATATATCCATCATGGTCCTTCACGGTTCCCCATACTACGGCCATACCTAGGCCGGTCCCACTACGCCCCATTTTCTTTTTAGTATAGAAAGGCTCAAAGATTCTTTCGAAGTCCTCTGCGGGTAAACCTTCACCGGTATCAGATACCGTTAAGACAACATAGTCACCTTCTTCAATGGTATCATACTTTCCGATGGGCCTATCTACATATTTGCATTCGGTGGATATGATAATTTTTCCATCACTAGAAATTGCTTCAGCCGCATTGCTAACCAGGTTCATGATGGTTTTTGAAAGGTGGAGGGGTGAACCCGATACATTTAGCAATCCATGTTCAAGCTTTCTTTCAAATTTAACACGATGATGAAACTCCTTCAGCTTCTTAAACTCAGGTGACTTCATGTAATCATTTATTATCAGGTTTAGATTCACAACTTCTGTGGCCATAACCCCTCTTCTTGCCAGGGTCAGTAGATCCTGCACAATCGCCGCCGCTTGTTTCCCTGATTTTTGCATCATCAAAATCGGACTTTTCAAAGGGCTATCGGCCGGCAATTCCAATAACATCAAATCCGGGTAACTCACCGTTGCGCTTAATATATTATTCAGGTCATGGGCCACACCTCCAGCTAACGTCCCGATCGCCTCCATCTTTCGAGAATGGGCCAACTGCATTTCAAGTTTCCGTCTTTCCTGCTCCATCAGCTCGCGCACAGTGATTTCTTGTTCAAGGTCTTTGTTGATTTTTGACAATTCGGTAGTACGCTCAGCTACTCTTTTCTCTAACCCGGCCTGATATTTGCGCAGTCTGACTTCAGCCGTCTTGAGTTCTTTTATGGTCCTGTTCAATTCATCATTCTTTGATAATAGTTTTGTCTCTGCCGCTTCTCTGAAAAACTCAAATGCGTAAGAGAAGATTAAAACAACAATTAAAGAAGGGATAAATCGAATAATGAAATCTTTCGAGTAGTGGGCAAAATGGGGGGATTGAATATCTAAAGCGAAAAACACAGCCGCGAATATAACAAGTACTGCCGAAGCAACGGCACCTTTTTTTGAGCCAAGCAGAAACGCGGCGCCCAGTGGAAACGTATAGTACCATAAGTGGGCGGTATTATTCACCCCGCCAGTTACCAAAAGATAGAAATACAATACAAGGGTTATAGAGATGCCAACAAAAGAGGCAGTGACATAATCCTTACTTTTCCTTAAATATAAGCAATTCAGCACTATTAACAGTGCGGCGATGTGATCAAAACAGCCGAGCCCCAAGTTGCCTTGAAAGAAGGCCACAATCCCCAGAGGAATTAGGAAGGTTGTAGCTGTAATGCTTATAAAGTTCAGCACCAT
>JAAELB010000022.1 GCA_024227155.1 Desulfobulbaceae bacterium | reverse complement strand
AAGTAGCTTTAAAGGTTTTGGAATGCTTTTCTGCTGTTTCAGGTTTACAACTAAATTTATCTAAAACTGAAGGACTTGGTATTGGTTCCTTAAAAGGTATGAATAACCAATCTATTACCAAAATCAAATGGACCCAAACACCTATACGATATTTGGGAATACACATTGGACATGAAACTTTATTATGTGAAAAATTAAACTGGACATCAAAAATTGAAGAATTACAGAAACTACTAGATTCATGGCGAACACGAAATCTTTCACTACAAGGAAAGATACTCATCATCAAAACACTAGCCTTACCTAAATTGGTATATTCTGCCTCAATGTTAGAAATACCTGACAATATAGTTAAAAAAATAAATAAGATAATATACACATTTTTATGGGGGAAAGTTGATAAAATAGAGCGCAATGTATTAATAAATGATTATGAAAATGGTGGTTTAAGAATGATTGATATAGAAAGCCATTTCATGTCATTAAAAGCTGCCTGGATACCAAGAATTTACAATAACTCAAATGATACATGGACACACATACCACTAACATATATCCAAAATATCACAAATGGTTATCTATTTGATATGAAGATTCCAAGTGTTAAGAAAATGCCAAGAATGAATATGATACCCCCTTTTTACCAAGAGGTGATACTTGCGTTTTGTAAAGCAAATAATAATGTCATCAATAACAAAAGTACTTTCTTTCAACAAATCATTTGGGGAAATAACAATTTCTTAGTAAATGGAACATGTTTGTATAGCCAATCTTTTATTGATTCAGGGTTCATCTTCATATGTGATATACTTAATCAAGATGGACATTTTAAAGATGACATTTTTACAAAGCTAAAATGCAAACATCATTATTTACGGGTTATAGAAATAATCAAATTAGCATTAAAGCCTTATAAGAGTTTTAGATTCAATGATGATGCAATTATACAATATGATAAACAAACATGTGATTTAACAGATAAGAAATCAAAATATTTCTACAGTAGGATTGTCAAGAACAAACAAAGGCAGTCAAAAGCAATTAGAAAATGGAGTGAGTATTTTGATATTCATGTTGATTGGACAAATGTATATGCTCACAAAATATATACACAGCTTGAAATGAAAATAGCAGATTTCAATTATAAGATGTTGCATAATATAATACCAACTGGAAAAAACTTATTAAAATGGAAAAAAATAGATAATGCATCATGTATATACTGCAAAATACATATACATGATCTAAAACATATGCTGTGGGATTGTTCTTGTTTAAATGATATCTGGAAAGTTATTAGTGATGCATTAAATTGTGTAATTAACTTCAAAATGATTATACTTGGTGGAAAAAGATTGATACATGAAAATAGAAGTATCTCTTTGGTATGCTATCTTATTTTTAAAAAATATCTTCTTGATAAAGAGAGAGAGAATAACAATTTCACACCATTATTTATATACATTAAATATGAATTAACTTTCCGTTTAAAAATATATGAAAGCTTAAAATATCCAGTGAATCAGACAGCATTGATACAAAAAGTCATACAAAGCTGCAGCTCAGTTTAAGCTGTTAAGTAAAGGACTTATGTTTTGTTTTGTGTTTTTTTTCTGTTGTGATGTATATATACCAATATAAGTTAATGTTTTGTTGTGCATCTTTGATAGACTAATATGCCTTAACTTTTAAAGTATTCGGTCCAAGGAGATGACAATGATGACAATAATAGATGTCAATGCGAAATGGATCAAAGTGGTGCAAAAAGAGATAATTATTTATATAGATATATATTTTCAATTCAAAGAATATAGACCAATACAGCACTTATAATAAATAATCAGATAGATTCAAGTTTTGAGTAATTATGAAACATATTTATAGTTATATGTATTGATGATCCTAAGTATGTTATATCTAGCTATTATTGTAACCAATTAGATGTAATGAACAATTGATAAATGAATATATTGATTATAAAGCAGATATGATTTGGAATACTAGATACTCACTGTATCAATAATATTTTGGTTATTTGTTGATAAGAATGCTGGGACTTATCCAAAGTCCCCCGCTTAAACTTATAGGCCTATGATGCTCTCTCTGAAGCTAGTGACTGAACACCCTTCCTTTTTGTTAAACTGTGTATTAAGCATATATGTATATATGCCAAAGCTAAGAGTAAATTTAAAAAAAATAGTTATAATGTTATCCAATGATTTAAGTTGATATAAAGTAATTATATTTAGAACTGTACAAATATTGTAAAAGTGCTGTATTTTATATACAAAACAGATAGATAAACATATGAATTCATGAGAATCTCTTTT
>JAAELB010000021.1 GCA_024227155.1 Desulfobulbaceae bacterium | reverse complement strand
AACAGAGCCTCATAAAGCTCATAGGGTTTATCTTCGTTAATCCGGGACAAGTTGGAACGGGACAATTTTGCACTGCCCAGATGATAAAGACGATGAGCCTGCGCAGACAGATTCTCAACGATATCCCGCAAGCTATTTCGGCCGGACAATTGCGCCATCGAAAGACTCACGAACTGAGACCACCGAGAGGCCGTTCTGAATGATCGGCCTGAATGATGCTGTTTTGCAAGTGCTTCAAATTCATGTCCCGAAATTAGTTTTAGTATTTGTGAGAAGATCGTATTACAATGGGCCATGGCTTGATTCTCCGCGTTGATTCAATGGTTTATTGCTAAGCGTATTGTATCAAATACGGGTGAATCAGGCCTCTTTTTCAACAGGTTAACGGGACAGCAGTGAATAATTATGGGATATAACGAAAATCTATTTGGGACGGGATTGCGAGGAAAGCTGCACTTTGCTCGATTTCATTGGCTAAATAATTCGATTCAAAACTTGAATCTGGAATATGAGTCAGTAATTGAATTGGGGTGTTACGATGGAAAGACTATCGACTTTCTGCCAAACAAAGATGTACGCTATTTGGGTTTGGATGCCAACTGGGATAGCGGACTAGATATTGCAGAAGAAAAATTCAGACATTCAACGCACAACTATAAATTTCTCCAAAGCTTTTCTCCAAATGACGCAACAATCGCTCGGGATGAGTTCGATATTTCGATTTGCATGGAAACACTAGAACACGTCCCAACAGCATCAGTAGATGCCTATCTGGAAATGCTTTCGCACGCAACGAACAAGATGGCCTTTATCTCAGTTCCGAATGAAATCGGTATGGTTTTCTTTTTCAAACACCTGGTGAAATTGGCCATGGGGCATTCAAGAAATTACACTTTTTCGGAATTCTGTCATCAATGCCTTGGTAAAACGGAGATGGTCTCTAATCCAGGTGGGAAGGGTGGGCACCGAGGGTTTAGCTATAAAAAGTTTATTCTTCAGGTTTCTGATCATTTTGAAATCATCTCAGTATCGGGAATTCCTTTTTCAAAATTGCCTTTAGCTATGAACTTCGGAGTAGGAATAGTGGGGCGCCCAAAACAATAAGGGCTTTTAACGCCTCCTCAAAATTGAATTTGTTAGTCAAAGTCAATCCTGGAATCAGGAATCCTGAGAAATTATTGAGCCGCTTTCAGGCAACGGTCACCAAGTGGGAAGAAATCCTGAAAGGTGTCCCGGTACAAGATCAGGCTGCGTTGGCTGAACTTATGCGCAAAGAGATATATGACAAGCTTGATCTGGCGACTTACGGCGTGAAATGAGCAGTAAAGGTCGGGGTGATCATTATGGCCAGGCCTTCCTGCAATAGAGGGGGCGACACAGTGAATGGGATAAATCTAGCAGTCGGGCGCATCGCGAACTTTCAATTGATCTTAGCTGCAATAGGTGTTT
>JAAELB010000020.1 GCA_024227155.1 Desulfobulbaceae bacterium | reverse complement strand
CGTTTCCCTGATTTGGGGCCACATCCCCCGAGGCCTTGGAGGACGACTCTGAACAGTCACCCCTTCCTCAGAGGGCGATTCCCGGGATGGATTTGACCCATCCCCTCAGCCACCACGGGGCTTCCACCCAGTTGTTTCTCTGGCTGGGGAAGAGGCGGCCATAGGAGTGGAAACTCTCTGGCGAGAGTCCTTCCTATTCTCTTCCTGAAGGGCTTGTCTCCTTATTTGCTCTTGTGATCGCCGGGCTACCTCTTCCACAAGTGAGGAGTAATCTCCTCCAGGAATAGGGCCCGTCTCGTTGTGTTTGTGGAGATCATGGGGAAGATCGAGACAACTTCGTGGTTCCCTCTCAAGACCACCCTCAGGAAGAGATTCAGCACGATGGACTTCTCGGTCCACCTGCTGTCTCAAATGGCTAGATTCCTGTTGTTGAGAGATCTGCACTTGTTCAAGATTTTGAACGAGTTCTCTCAACTTTTGAATCTCTGCATGTTGAGTCGCGATTTTCTGCTCTTGTGCACGAGCAGCATTCTTCAACTCATTCAATTGCCCCTGGTGGGCTACAGATCTCTGCTCATGAAACTGAACAGATCTCTCTAGCCCTTGGATAATCCTCTCCTGGGAAGCGGAATCCCGTTCCATTTGATGGACGGTTCCCCACAATCTTGCTGCAGATTGCTTATTCTCTTGCCACTCAGCCTCATGTTGTTGTCGATCTTTATCTACCCTTACCACTATTTTATTAATGGTAACGGTTAGTTTCTCCACAACATTCTCTAAATTAGCCATTCTCAGCTCATGGGAATTAACCCCACAATCAGAAATAGCCAACTGAGGTCGGTGCTGG
>JAAELB010000019.1 GCA_024227155.1 Desulfobulbaceae bacterium | reverse complement strand
CTACCGTTTTAAACAATCAGCACAACGAACCAGGGGGAAGAATAACTAGCAATCAAAGCCAAAAAGTGGCATTAATCTAACTAACATGGTGGATCAAAATTCAGTGCAAACCGTGGATCAGATTTAGCTGCAAATCAACAGAAGATCCATCCCCGCAAACCATAGTACCCAACCCCTGCCTTTTTCCATCTCTAAATTCTCCTCTCCAGGAATCTCCATTAGAGTAAATCAACGTTCCAAAACCTTCCTTTTTACAATTTTTAAACTGCCCCCAAAATTGTGATCCATCTGCAAATGCCTGTTTTGCAACGTTACGCTCCCAAACGAGAGGAATCGAAACGTTATTTCCACATCTCATCACCCCACTGGCCTCTTCAAAAAGGTCATTAAAAGTCCCCTTGAACTTTGACCCATCAGTGGAAGTAAATGTGCCTTGGCCTTTGGCAATATTGTTAGAGAATTGACCAGTGTATTTAGCGCCATTTGTAAATAACAAAGTGCCATACCCATCAAATTTGTTATTTACGAAATCCCCCTCATACGTTATTCCGTTTGTTCGTATCAGTGTCCCTTTACCATTAAATTGCCCATTTGCAAATTGCCCTTCATATTTAACTCCATTTGGGTAGAAAAATTTTCCGTATCCTTTTTTTTTGTTAGCTTTCCATTCGCCTTCATATCTTGCGCCACTTGGAAAGATCATAATGCCGAACCCTTCTCTTTTGTTGTTGACATAGTTCCCTTCATAAGTGTTCCCATTGGAATACTTGGTACTTCCTTTTCCATGCCAATCACCATTTTTCCATTGCCCTTTATAAATGGTTCCATCGGGGTCAGTGTGTTCATGATAGCCATTGAAATTTTCACTGCCTGCAGCGTGAGCAAAGTTAAAAGTTGATATATAAATTAAAGAAAAATATAAAATATTATAAACGATTGCTTTCATGATAAATTCCATTTAATAAATGCTTAAGATGTGTAATTTAAGTGCATGTTCCGGCCCAATTCGATCACCCATTTCGGTTCAATCCGATCACTGATTTCGGTTTAATCCGATCGCTCATTTCGGACTTATCCGATCAAAATTGACGTTTTTCCGAAATCACTGATCGGAATACCGAAAT
>JAAELB010000018.1 GCA_024227155.1 Desulfobulbaceae bacterium | reverse complement strand
TTTGCCAGTTGGCTCTTTGTGCTCTGATCCGTAATCGATAATATCTGTTTTAACGATTGTGCCATCAATTGCTCCGGCAGTATTCTGTTTACTGATAGTAATAACATAGGGAATACGTTCGTTATCAGGCGTGACATGGCCTCCACGACCATTGTCGGTGAAAATGCCGTAAAGACTTTTGACCGCGCGTTTGAGAACTTTAATAACCAGGCCTTCGCGCCTTCCTCTGCTTTTTCCGACGACACTAACCTGTATAGTATCGCCATGACTGGCTCCATTTAAGTCTCTGGCTGGGATGAAGATGTCTTTTTCATGTTCCGGTTGCCCGTCTTCTGTGGCAAATCCAAACCCTTTTCTATTTATGACAATAGTTGCTACAAGGTGTTCCTTGTTATTGGGAATTGAGTATCGTTTACTTCTTTTTAGAACTTTTCTATCACTGATAAGTTCTTCTAGTAGTTTGATAATATTGCTTTTTTCTTTTCGTGATAGGTGGAGGGCGGCAAGGATGTCGCTCAATGAGGCTGGCTGTTTTTGTTTAGTGAGAAAGCTAATAACAGCCTGTTGTAGTTGTGTCTCTTTTTTGCTCTTTTGTTTTCGCTTTGCAAATTTTTTTGCAATGGGTGCGTTTTTTACAGCTCTTCTTTTTTTACGGGCCATTAATTTCTCTCAGTAGAATTTGCTGCAGGATTGAGCAAAAGACCACCTTGAATAATAACTGCCTGATTATTCAAGACGCCTCTAAATAGAATATGTTTTATGTAGATAACGGCTATAATTAAACGAGGTGTATGTGTCAGCAATCCCTCGTGAAAGTAGGTTACGTTGCAACGGGTTGAGTGATTTAGCTAATGTTTGCAGGAGGTTCTTTGCTGGATACATAAATTTAGCTTTGTTCGGTCTGCGCAATCTGCTACACTGTTTCTCGTCCTTTTAAAATAGGGGCGTTAAACGTGCTTTGAAACGATGCCGCATCGTTTCAGTTAAAAGATCTGCACATACATCCTACACCAAAATGTGAATGTCACAAACGTTATAATGCAATATTCAAGCTTTGACGTCGCCGGATATAAAAAGGTTATGCGTACCTTTATCGGCCAGAAAGAAGATAGTCTGGTTTTTTGGGAAGCCCTGGAATTTGCGCTTGAAGCTCATGGTGATCAATGGCGGCGTTCCGGTGATCCGTATATCATGCATCCCTGTAATGTTGCCAGAATTCTTGCAGAAGAGCTTGATATTATAGATTCAGAAATTCTTGCCGCAGCATTACTTCATGATACCGTAGAAGATGTTGAAAGTGTTACCAATAAGGTAATTCGAACCCATTTCGGGCCGACTGTGGAAGCCATTGTTGATGGGTGTACTAAGGTTACCCATTATTCAGGTGACCGTCAGACCTTTAAAAAAATGGTGCATCGGAAAATATTTAGCGGTGCTGCCGCCAGGGTTGAGGTGATGCTGGTAAAGCTGGCAGATAGGCTGCATAATCTCCGGACGCTTTCATCAATGCCTAGTCATAAAAGGCAGAAAATTTCAGAGGAAACCCTGGATATTTATGCTCCTTTAGCTACAATTCTTGGTCTTTTTGAGATTAAAAGGGAGCTCTATAACCTTGCTCTTGCCTATAAGTTTCCACGACAGGGAAATAAACTGCAGCTGAAAATAAACAAGCTGAAAACAGATCCTGAAGTGCTCGAAATTATATCTAATTTACAACGTGGACTTGTTAGTGAAGGTATAGATAACGATGTCGAGCTGAGGACAAAAGGGCTGTGGGGCTATTATGATATCCGAAACCGGATTCTTATTAAAGAGATAGAAACTCCACAGGAAATTCTTGTTCTGGTCCGTAAAAGAAAAGACAGCTATACCGCTTTGGGTATTTCAAATAAGGTCTACCCGCCCATTCCGAGAACTATCAGAGATTTTATTGCTAACCCCAAACCTTCTGGCTATCAGGGGTTGCATGCTCGGGCTAATATTAACGGTCGAAAATATCTGTTTAAAATACGTACACACGAGATGGCGCGTATGGCTCAGAGAGGACTGCTTCGTGATTTACGGGTGGATAGTAAGGCCAAAGTACGTTTTCTTAAAGAAATTCAGGAGATGTTTGACATTCTCGGTAGTGAGGATTCTGTATCTTACAGAGATATGATTGCAGCCCGCGGTCGGAAGGAGATTTATACCTATACTCCACAGGGGGATCTTATCTGCTTGCCGGTAAACTCCATCGTTCTTGATTTTGCATTTCGTGTTCATACTGCCATCGGCCGTACTTGTTCAGGAGCTATGATTGGTAATCGTAAGGCTGGTTCAGATGTTACTTTAAAAGATGGAAATGTTGTTAAGATTCTTCGGCACGAAAAAGAAATAAATTTCAATACCACAATACAAAAAAAATGTCAGACGCCTCGGGCAAGATCAGAACTGGCCAAGGTGTTTAGGATACGGCGAGAAAAAGTTTTATCTGAAATAGGTTATTTAATCCTTAAGCAGGAAATGCGTCGTTACGGCGTACCGTTTGAAGTTATTGAAAAACCGGGAATGGCAGATATTTTGACTTATCTCAGTCTAACATCAATGGATGACTTGTTTTTAAAACTAGGGCTGGGGTACATTCGATTACGTGAATTAATTTATGAGATCAGAAATGGTCTTTATGTTGGTCGACCAACGTTGTATCAACCGACAGGTGTTTTTAACCGCGTAGATCTTGACACCCTTGACCCTGTAGTTTTGAAATCATCGGCCTGCTGTAAGCCGACCCCGCTTGATAAGGGGGTTATTGGTTTGTTGAGCGAACGTGGACTTTCCTTACACAGAAAAGACTGTGGCCAATTACAAAAGGTTACTTTTCAGCGTGAAGATGCTGTGGAAGTGCGCTGGAAACTGCGAGAAACGTATATCGAGAAAGTGCAGAAACTTATTGTTATGAAGGTGAACCGGACCCGCCTTTTCATGCTGCTTTCTGTTGCTCCGCAGGAAATGAAGGTAATCGACATTATTTATCTTGGTAAGGGTGCTGCTATGGTTGGAGACTGGGAAGTTAATTTCGAAGTGGCTAATCTATACGGATTAAAGAAAATTAATCGGCATTTCACTAAGTCCGGCCTGCTTTATGATATCGATCTTGATATGTAATGTTTTTTCGTTTTTTTGCTAACAGCTATCAGCAATTTTTCATACTCTATATTTGAGCTGTGACGCTGGATGTTGACACCTACATCGTGGTGCTTATAGTAAAGATGTATTGAAGTTATTCCTGCTTTAATACATTGTTTCTTTTATATTTGGGATGAGTATAAGAGAAATGAAATATGTTCTTTGTTTATGGCGTTTGTCAGTATGCAGGTTCCCTCCTTACCTGTTGAGCAAACGCCATTTTTTTTGCGGTGCACAGGCCGTAACATACTCATCTAATTTTTCCAGAAACAGATCTCTTGATATTTCCTTGGCCCCGAATGATAGAAGGTGGTCAGTGGTCATTTGGCAATCAATGAGTTTAATACCAAGGTCTTTAGCTGATTTTATCAGGGTAGCAAGGGCTACTTTGGAGCCATCTGTTACTTTGGTAAACATTGATTCCCCAAAAAAAACGTTATCCAGGCAAATGCCATAAAGACCGCCGGCCAATTCATCATTATACCAACATTCAATTGAGTGGGCAAAACCGAGATAGTGTAGCCTGATATATGCCTGCTGCATTTCTGTAGTTATCCAAGTTCCCTTGTCTTTTCTTGTCGCAGTTTGCGCACAAGCTGATATGACTTTCTCAAAAGCAGTGTCTGCGGTTATTCTGAATTTATTTTGATTAATGGTTCGTTTTAGACGTCTTGGCAGGTGAAAATCTTTTGGGAAAAGCACCAGGCGCGGGGCCGGCGACCACCAGAGTAGTGGTTCTCCTTCTGAATACCATGGGAAAATTCCGGATGCGTAGGCCATGATAATTCTTTCCGGTGACAAGTCCCCTCCTATGGCTAATAAACCGTCAGGTTCAGCCAGTTCGGGTGAGGGGAAGAGGAGGTCGTCAGGGAGGCGGAAGACAGGCATATTATTTTGTTAAGTGTCCACATGCAACGCATCTTTGCACGGCTTTCCCTGGTCGCATATTGGTAATATAGCGATCAGGGAAAATTGCACAAATCTCCAATACCTATAAATACTTTTGTTTGCTGTAGAGTTTTATTATTCAATCGTAATGAGTTAAATATACTTGATTGGGAATAAAAAGTGGATAGAACTTTTTAGAATAAAAAAGGCAGACCTGAAGGTCTGCCTTTTAAAAGATATGAAGATTTTTTTAATTTTTCATTCTTCTTCTACGTCCAATTGCAGCTAATCCGGCCATGCCAGTACCGAACAGAAGCATTGTGGTTGGTTCGGGAACCATAGCTCCTCCTCCTACTACATCATTAGCACACCATGGAGCGTAAGCTACGAAGAATCCATTCTGGAAAATTAAACCATCGTTTTCGAGTGTTGTGAAATCATATGTGAGTTGAAGATAATTAATGCCATCGACTGTTACGTTGTCTTCACTAGGACCAAAAGTGTTATTCAATGATGTTAAGTATAAATTGTTAATTGAATTTGGATTATCTTTTCTTGTACCATTTTCATCAGCATATACATAGTTATAATTAGTTTTAACGCTATATAAACCATCAGAAGTGGGTACGCCGGCGTCTACATGACTAGGTGTTCCGTCAATAACGTAGAATCCCCAATTGTCCCACGTGTCACCGCCAGTATAATTTGTGTTGATAAATAAAGAATCGTATAGTTGCCGATCAACATTACTCGATTTATTCAATAAAATTTCCACACTAGTGAGGAGATTACCATTATAATTAATTTTGAGATAGTCGACATGTGGAGTACCATTTTGGTCAGTTAAGTCCAATCCATTATTATAAATGACGTTGTTCCAGTTGTTCCAGCCAGTTCCTGAACCAGGTCTGTCATCAATAGTAATTGATGCGGCAAGACTATTGTTTGCTATAAGGATAGCTCCAGATAGAAATAAAACTGTTAGTAACTTTTTATTCATTTGTTTCTCCTTAAATGCTTATTAAGCATGAT
>JAAELB010000017.1 GCA_024227155.1 Desulfobulbaceae bacterium | reverse complement strand
CTGTGTGAATCTCACTAATTTTCTTAGCTCTGTTGGTTGGACATAGGCTTCTCACATTAATGTGACAAATTTTAAACAGAGAGTTTGGCCCAGGGTTTTCATGAATGTCACCTGATAGCAGGTTCATTAGTATAAGTGAGATAATGAGTAGCTTTGTGGGTCTCAGTAATTTAAAAACACTTATATTCGAAGTACTCGCTTTCTTATGACCGACTTTGACTTTTTTAGGTTTGCAAGAGCAGAAATTGTACCACCTGCCTACGGCCGCCCTATATGATTCAATATCGATCATGGTGGTTTAAATGTCCAAGTAAGAGCGACGCCTTTGCGCCCTAAGCGACCACCACCGCACGGGAGGCCCACGGCCCGCCTGGCACCAGAGTCACAAGAGGAAAACATTGAGGAGTTATAATAGGTTATCAACCACATTATGTTGTTGATTTGATGAATTAAGTACCTATAGGGTTGATACAAAAACAATCAAGTTGCAAGACTTAACTGCAAAACTACATGGTGT
>JAAELB010000016.1 GCA_024227155.1 Desulfobulbaceae bacterium | reverse complement strand
CTAAGTTGATGGGGGCTTGTTTCTTTACTGCTGCTTTGCCAAAGTATGTCGGAGTGTTGGGATTTACCAGGTATATGTTTCTCCGTTTCTTTTTGTGGTGTAGCAATTATCTGCTTTTCGGAACTGTTTTGTTGATAGTGAGAGGTTGAGGCTAGATATGTGGTAGAAAGAATCCCTTGAGGATGTCCCTCTTGTTTGGGGAGTGTCTCTGGTGAAGTTATTTGTTTCTGTGTACCGTTGGGTTCAAATTCGGTTTCTTGATCTTGGTTTAATATATACTGAGAAAAGCGGGGCTTTTGGGGATCGATGGGTGTCGTAATGGCACCGTTTAATCCAAAAAAATCAGTATTCTCATCATTTAAGTTGGTAATGGAAAGATCATTGAGCTCGGTAGTTTCTTTTTGAGCTTGATCCTTTGAGGCTTGTGCTAGTGCAGGTGCAAAGGAATTATCATCGGAAACCTGACTCGATAACAGTGATGAATCAGCTGGGGTGGTGGGCCCCTGAGCTTGTGCTATGAGTATTGCCTGCATTATTTTCTCACTCCACTGGGATAGTTGAAAAAGTTGTGCTGATTTGTGCAGCCTTGTTTCTATCTAGCATATTGAGGACTTTAGCAGCAGCTTTCGGTTTCATAGCTCCAAGGAGTTCAGTTGCCAGTTGTTGTTTGAGTCCTGCTATTGCTTGAGCTGCTTTTTCTGGAATCATTTTCTCGTATATTTTACCTAAGTCTTGAATACGTTTCTTTTCCTCAAGACTTTTTTCTGCAAGTAACTCTTCAATTTTTTTCTGTAAAACTCTCATCTCTGACAACTTACTATCAATTTCGTCAATT
>JAAELB010000015.1 GCA_024227155.1 Desulfobulbaceae bacterium | reverse complement strand
TTGACAGTACTTTGGCCATGTTCATCCCAAATAATGTCTTTTCCATCTCCAGCGGCGAAAGAATAGGTATCATCTCCTGCACCACCTTGCAGGAGATCATTGCCGCTACCACCAATGATTATGTCATCTAAGGAGTAATTTTCGAGATTTGGATCTGGTGTTTCTTGAACAATAGGTGCAGATTTGACGAAATTTCCTCCGGAAATAATATCATTGCCGGATCCCCCATAGAGAGTAGTTCCTATAATAGCCTTGATAAGAATGTCATCGCCTGACCCACCATAGATGGTATCAAATTGGGTAGAGCAAAGAAAGTCGTTGCCACTACCACCATCAAGCACATATGGTTGGTTAGCTATTTGATCAGGTATACTCTCTAAAGGATCATCCAGGGAGAGCAAGATATCTTTGCCATCCTGTCCATAGTATGCATGACTGCCTGCATAATTTATAGAACCAAGAACATCGTCACCGCTGCCACCCTCCAGCAACACAGTACCTTGGTTCTCTGTATCATTAACCCACAAGGTATCTGCACCGCCCATGCCATATGCCGAATCTCCATCTCCAACCTCAAATACATTGTTGGAGGAATTTCCGATTAGAGTATCTGCATTAAAAAAACTACCCTGAATATTTTCTATGCTTTTAAGAATGTCTCCCTCTGCATCTCCTCCCCTAGCGACAGCTTTGCCAAGATCAACATAGACTGAACTAAGTGAAAAATAGTAGTTTACCCAATCATCACCTGGCCCCCCGTCTAATATATCATTACCCTCACTGCCTAGTAATGTATCATTACCAGTTCCACCATAGAATCGGTCATTACCTCCATCGCTGTATAAGAAATCATCACCTTCATCTCCATAAAATACGTTAGCATGCGTGGAACCGATAATAAAATCACTTCCCTTTTCACCATGAAAAACAGATCCACCACTATCCTCATCAACCATATAGTCGTTATAGTCTGTGCCAACTACGAGTTCTATATTGGAATGGTTATTATTAAAATATCGTATTGGTTTAGTTAAATTCGAAAAATCTATTACATCGAATCCAGTCCCGCCATCGATGCAACTTTGGTCATCCGTATTTACGTTCCATTGCCCGAAACTATTCAGTGTGAGATCATCATCACCTTCTTTGTAGATGAAAACATCATTTCCAGCTCCTCCATACAGCCTATCAAGCCCTGAGCCTCCGTGGATCAGATCATCACCATCCCATGCAATAATCGAATCGTTTCCATCACCACCAAAAAGCTTGTCATTTCCTTGAAAGCCTTCGATTGTATCATTACCGCCCAGACCGTAAATGACATCATTGCCCGTTGTGCCCTTTAATTCCTCACTTACATCTGTTAACAGTTCTGCGTGGGAATATGAGACACCATCGAAATAAAAAGTCATATCCAAGGCATACTTTCCACCTGCAATGATCACCTCGCCGTCCGCATATTCAATTTTTAAATCGGTTCTTCCAAAATAAGGTGCTAATTCACCATATTCATAGGAGCAGTAGTATATATCCTGGTATGGAGATTGGATAAACACACTATTTTCCCCCTCTGAATCCTCGATATAATCTATACCGCTTAGTAGGTGATATTCGTCATCGCCAGCCTTGCCGGCCAGATGATTGTTGCTGGAAGAACCCGTTAATATGTCAGAAAATTGGGAGCCAACGATACCTTCGATATTATTAAGGGTATCTCCCTCTGCATCTCCACCAGATGCTGTTCCGGATAGAAGGTCGATAGTTACAGGTTCAAACGATTCTGAGTAGTCGACTGTATCCCGGCCTTCTGCACCATCAAGCAGGTCAGCTCCTGCTCCGCCGTTTAGTATATCATTTCCATCACCACCATAGATGGTATCGTCACCGCCTTTGGCGATTACAGTGTCATCACCACCTTGTGCATAAATGACGTCTGAACCTTCTGTGCCCACTAATGTTTCATCAACATAGTACAGGAGATCTAAATGACTGTAGCTCTGACCGCTTTCAAACTCGTAGGTATTGTTTAAGTAGCCACGCCCTTTGATTATTACAGCTTGGCCATTGTCATGGTTTATGAGCAGATCGTTGCCTTGGTCGGTTGCTGCAATGGAGCCATTTTCAAAAGTTACATAGGATAGTTTAGCGAAAGAGGAAGGTAAGGAAATGATATTGGCACCCTCTGGATCATCTATGACATCGACTCCTTCACCCACCAAAAGATACTGATCGTTTCCGGGGCCACCTAAAAGTGTATCATTACCAGGCCCATCAATAAGTGTGTCATCACCACCTTCACCCTGCAGGATATCATTACCCAGGCCACCCTGAATGTTGTCGTGCCCTTCTCCTCCTGAAATAGTGTCATTACCACCGTAGCCATAAATGGAATCCGTTCCACTACCGCCGGTTAGTACTTCTGATTCATTGTTTCCAGTAACAGTCTGAGCCGTATATGCTAAAAGTTGTAATGGTGTATATGTACTTCCACTACCCAGTACGACTGTGAAATTGTTGTTGAGTGCGTTGTCAAAAAACACACTATCGGTAGTTCCGTGTTGAATAAGGAGGTCTTTTCCTTCAGGGGTAGAATGAAAATTACCTGTGGAACGATCCCCCACACGAATTGTCAGGTCTGCCAGCGTATATACATCTTCAAAATGCAGACTACTATTACCTTGATTATCTTCTATAAAATCAGCCCCATCACTCGAGTAAAACCGGTAGATATCATCACCACCTTCCCCCTTGAGCTGATCTCTGTTAGCACCTCCAACAATTTCATCATCACCCGAGCCACCTTCAAGGAGATCATTTCCAGTCCCGCCTAAAAGAAGGTCAACCCCACCGTGACCTGCTAAATAATCATTACCTGCGCCACCATCTAAAACATCCTGACCTGACCCGGAGCCATCGGAATTGTCTCCGTACAGATCATCGTCTCCAGCACCACCATAGAGTTCATCATTCCCATCTTGACCGACCAGGACATCATTATCACCTTCGCCGTAGAGAAAATCATCATCTTCGTAGCCCCACAGCTCGTCATCGCCTGTGCCTCCGTAGAGAAAATCTGCCCCCTCTTTCCCAAGCAATACGTCATTTTCGCTGCCGCCTTCAAGGATGTCATCACCAGCACCAGCATCAAGATAGTCGGCTCCAGCACCACCTGAGAGATAGTCTACACCGTCGCCACTAAGCAGCAAATCGTGGCCATCATCACCGTAGAGTTCATTGTCACCATCCACTCCATAAAGCTGGTCATCGCCCTCTCCGCCAAACAGGAGATCGTTTCCGTCTCCAGTTAGATCTCCATCATCTCCAATTAAGAGATCATTGCCAGTTCCACCGGACAAGAAATCGTCGCCAATTCC
>JAAELB010000014.1 GCA_024227155.1 Desulfobulbaceae bacterium | reverse complement strand
AAGTACCTGAACATGCAGTCAATAAAATCAATACTATTTTTGACAAATGAACATGCATAACCAATGCATATGATCTTAGGTACTTTTTAGAGCAACACAAACACATATTGTTGCTAAGCAACCGGCTGGCAATATATTCAAGAGCAGAATATAGCACGGCGGTCACACCGTGTTGGGTGTAGTAGCTAGTGTTATTTCGACGTTACATTCCATTTTTAATATTACCATACCCTAGTTACTTCAAGTCATAAGAATGCCCTGGTTTCCATAATGTAAACTATGTTTCCATGGAAACCATTAGCAAATTTGCATATTTGCTAATATAATATGGCTTTCCTGTATGCTTCATTTTCTAATCCATATGAAGCTATATGCACCACAAAATGCATACTTATTTTGGTAAACCAATGCCACAGCTTGGTCTTAACCCTTTGGTTGCTAGGTAAAGCACAAACTAGCAAAACCAAGAACTAGTTACCATGGCAACAAGGACTTGGCTATGCCCCAGCTGTCATGGGTGACTACTCATAGAAACAGACCTATGAGACTTGCTCAATGAAACATATGTTGAGCAAAAATGTGTGGTTGCTAAGGAAAAATACCTCAGTAACCTCGTTTCTATGCTAAAACTCAATTACCATGGAAACCAATATGCCCACACTCATGCACACTAGGTGATTGGGCAAATTGAGAACACAAACTCAATTATTACTCAAATACTGTCTCATCTGTATATTTACTTATGTTAATATACAGTTGCTAAGCAACAAAACACACATAGCAACTATATTTCCACGGCAACAGCACATTGCCATAGAGACATTACTCCACTGTACCCATATAGCAATACAAAACTCTGGGTTAATACTCAATTCAGTGGAAACATATAGTAACCGCTTAACCACTTCCCCAAGGGAAACTGAAACTCATTTAGGGGAATTCCCTGGGTATTTCCAGGAAGATGATGTCATAGAGCCTGCAATGCATTCTGGGTACATCATCACCAGGTTACACAGGAAGAAAACAGTACATTCTTTTTTTCTCCAGTAAAACCACATTTTCAGCATGTT
>JAAELB010000013.1 GCA_024227155.1 Desulfobulbaceae bacterium | reverse complement strand
TGAAACTTTTCAGAACCAACCGGATCTGTTTGATCTTGTTATCACAGATCAGACAATGCCAGGTATGACTGGTGCAGACATTGCCAGGAGAATGATACAAATCAGACCTGATATTCCTATTATCCTTTGCACTGGCTATTCTACAATTATCTCGGAGGAAAAAGCTAAGTCTATGGGCATTAAAGAATTTGCAGTGAAGCCACTCTCTAAGAAGGATATTGCAGTGTTGGTCAGGAAAGTGTTGGGGGACTCATGATGTGTCGAGCATGTAAGTGACTGATAATCTGTCCTTCTCTGGCTGAGTGTTTAGTGAGCTTCACCATTGAGATTGCCACATCGAAGGTGTTAAAATTTGATTTACTGTCAAATAAAAAGTTTCTACTGAATAACAATAAGGAATAACACCACTTTTAATCGGGGGCTGTCCGTTCACAGTAACATCTGTAAATCTAACAACAGGTTAAAGTTCTGTTGACATAAAATATTACCTTTAATATCTGCATGTTGGCTGGTATTGTGAAAGCTGTAGTTGTTGTGCGATCAGATACAGGGAACAAATTAGGAACTGTCTCCTAAAATGGTCCCTGTATTATAGCTTGATATACACAGCTACAAACTTGTGAGATAGATCGCATTTGTTCGCTGTGTATAGATGGAAAAATACGGAAATATTCACCCACTGGTGCCTAATCCATTACTTTTCATTGCAGGGACCGATGGTTATCCAAGCATCCTCCCAGTTTGTACCAACCCCTGGTTCATAGTGAAAGGGTGAATTGATATTAGCCCATCC
>JAAELB010000012.1 GCA_024227155.1 Desulfobulbaceae bacterium | reverse complement strand
TGCGTGGCAATACCAGCATCCATGACCACCGTAGGTTGTTGAAGTGTGGATATCCCTGTGGATTGAAGCTCGTTGATCATTTCCGCCAATGTTGAGGCTTCACTGACATTGCCTTCAAAAACATGGCTGCGTTTTGGGAAACCACTGCCATCAAGCACCAACGCCAGAGTAACCAATGGACAATCTGATCTTTTTTCCTTGGAGTGACCATGTTTGGCGAGGGGATTGGCAAGACACCGGCCTTCAAAATACGTATTGGTCAAGTCATACAGCGTTATTGTCTCCTGAAGAGAAAAGATGTCCCGTTCCTTCTGGTACAGGTGTTTTTCAATGGCTGATTTCTTTGTAAGCAGCAGGTCTGATACCTGGTACATCTTGTAGAGGCTGACATCTTCAAAATGAGTATCAAGCAGTTCACCAAGCCCGGACTGATCCTGAAGCCAGCGGTGTGTCTCTCGTTCACTTGCAGGATGACAGGCACGGCCAATAATCGTGCCAAGAGCCAAGGCTGCCTGAGGTCCTGTAAAGCCCAACTCGTTAAGTCTTGTGTCAAGCTCCAGCAAACGCAGTGCCTCCAGAGTGACATGCTCACAGCCAATACTGCGCGCCCTGTTCAACTCAACATTGTCAACATCTATCTCCCTGTAATCTATAACGTTATCTGTGGGTTCTTCTTATTGCTTTGCTATAATTCGAGCAGCATAATTACATGCCCACGTCTCAATCTCACAATATATTTGCGAAAGAGACTTCTGTCCATGAAGTATCTCCTGGATTCTTTTTATCAGTATCGGCCACTGTTCCTCGGAAAAAGAAAATTCTGCGCCCAGATTTAGCAAAGTGTGTTGGGTTACCTTTTTTCCAATGCGCTGTGACTCCACAATTCTATAGGTGTAATAGTGACCACCAGATTTCTTTTTCTGGATCTGTGTTTTTCGAATATACATGCAAGTAGAGTTGCATAGTATTCACCTCTCGCCAATGGGGCAAGGTCACTTCATG
>JAAELB010000011.1 GCA_024227155.1 Desulfobulbaceae bacterium | reverse complement strand
TTTCCTCCGAATGGCACTTGCCACCCGTGGAACAGGGGCAATTGCAAAAAGACCAGTTGCAAATACACCCACACATGCGCGTATTGCAAGGGAGACCACAGAGCGATTTCGTGTACTTCAAAGTCAAAATGACTAGGCAAGGGACGATCGGAGGAAGACCAAGTTAGCCAGGATGAGTTGGTCGCCACTTCTCCTCGTGCTGTTGGCGCGGGGAGGAAGGGGCGATCCGGTGTTGCCAATGATGTTGTCGTTGGCAACCCGGGCCAAACTCAAAATGTTGATAATGTGAATGTTGTTAGTGATGTTGTCGCTAATAATAATGATAAGAGAATTGTTATCTTCAAAAACAATAAAAAATCCAAAAAGTATAATGTTGTTTCATCTCAAACTGTATCGAAAAATGTATACGATGTTGAATACGAGATTAATCCGTCGCCTTTAAATGTCGACAGGTTCGTTCCATGGTTACATGATTACGATGAAAGTTTACGTGTTGAGTTGACAGATATGTTAAATTTTGGCGTTCACATTCCCTCTTCTAAAGTTTTTGACCCTCTGGCCCCAGTCCCACCAAATCAAAAATCCACAGATCTTTACTATGACCAAGTAGATACAATGATTTGCACCGAGTTGTTGGCAAAACGTATTGCTGGCCCCTTTTTGACACCCCCCCCAGGGTTAATCATTTCTCCGTTGGGCGCAGTACCCAAAAAACAAACAGATAAGATCAGGATCATTCATAACTT
>JAAELB010000010.1 GCA_024227155.1 Desulfobulbaceae bacterium | reverse complement strand
TATTTATATGGTTTATCTCTTTACAATATTTGTTCCTGCAATGTATGAAATGGTAGTAATAACATCGAATATTGTCAATGATATTCACAAGACTAGTTGAAGTATTTAGGTTGTGTCTCTTCTGGGGCTTGATATATCAAGATTGAAGTATGAAATTACTCAGTTTATGTAAAGACTTTACTTATGTATCCTCTCCAATCAGCCGGTGTCATTTCATCCATGCACTTGTTATAGCTTTCAGAGAGCTACTCTTTCATCAAATTCAAACTTGTATGCTAACACTAAAATGGTTTCATTTCACTCGAACAAGTCCTCTCAGTGTCATCCAAAAGTGACATGTTAATGGTTTTTCTCCTATGATAAGCCTTATGTATCATTATGTGTCAATCTAAGACAGTTAGATTAGGAGGCATGTATTTGTTGCATTAGCATGATTGTAATGTGTTTCATCAGTATGTGTACCATTATAATCTGTCAAAGTTATAAAAAACACAAAATTGTTATGTGACCATCTATG
>JAAELB010000009.1 GCA_024227155.1 Desulfobulbaceae bacterium | reverse complement strand
GCTCCCAGAAACGGTTGCCACCAGTGACTTGATTTCGCTGAATCGATTCGCTGATCAGTTTCAGCTCATTTTCCGGTATTGCCTATATAGATTGCCAGATCTTTTTTGATTCCCTTGCATGGGCTGACCAACATGTTGTTGAAGTAGCACAAGGTTGTGATCCAGAGATCATGGAAGGATTGCAAGCAAAGCAAAAGAACTTGGTTACGATGCAATTCATGATACCGTCCATGAGATGTGCAAAGACGAAGCACGCCACGGAATGGCATTTGCTGGCTTACTCAAACGCTACTTTAAGAGGTAAGTAAGAATACTCGATATCATTTAAGTGGCTAAAAGGTGTTAAAGGGCATTTTCAAATTTTGGGAATGCCCTTTTCGCATTTTCAGAAATTTTACGAAGGATGGGTGTTAGTTTAACAGGTTACATAATATATTCTCCTGTTCATCGAGGATTTCATCAAGGATCTCGGTGGTAGTAAGAGGGTTCATAATGACTGAGCGTAAAACAACCGCGTTGTGGCTGTCATCTGGTCGAACCCGAAGTCTGGTGCGTGATACAAAACTTTTTCCAGCTTCTCTTTGGATTCTCTGCAACTTCGTGTTTATTTCACTGATTTGTAAGTCTAATTCCAACCGCTGACTAGAATCTGCATTGTCCAGTTGTTGGCTAAGGTGTAATGGAACAATTCGATATGTTAAAATATTGAGTTTTGGCTCGCTTATAAGCTCGAAAAGGGGGCGTTCTTCTATCATGCTTGCAAATTGTTTCGCAATTTCAATGCCGTGTTCAATCATCAGACCGTAACCGCGGGTCCCCATGATTTTCAAAGCACTGTCAAGAATGAGGGAATTTGCTTCCCTTGAACCCTCAAGGGATTTTATTCCCAAATCAACACTACCTTGACGATTGACGTATTGGGCGTAATACGCCACCTGGTCCATGGCCGTTGGGTCCTTGAAATATACCATCCCCGAGGTCATAGGCATATAGAACTGTTTATGGCAGTCTATGGTAATACTATCCGCTTTTTCTATTCCCGCCAGGAGGTGCCTGTATTTCTCAGACATCAGGACCGGACCGCCCCACGCTGCATCTACGTGGAAGTGTATATTGTTTTCCTGACAGATAGCGGCAAGTTCAGGTAGCGGGTCTATTATTCCGGTTTCCGTGGCACCTGCAATTCCTATAAGTGCGGCTATCTTTGTTCGTTTATCGTTACCCAGTTCCGCTATTGTATTTTTAAGTTTATTAAGGTCAATCCTCCTCGTATCATCAACATCAATGGGAATGACATTCTTGTTACCTATCCCAAGGATTCCACCAGCTTTTTTCAGTGAATAGTGGCCCCTTTTAGACACCAGAACAACAACCCTGTCTGTGTCATAGGCATTCATGGCCTCAAAGAATCCAGCGTGCTCAATACCACCAAAATCTTCCTTTGGAGGAAACAGAGAGTTTCTTGCAACCCAGAGGGCAGTGAGATTGGCGGTTGTCCCCCCAGTAGTAAATGCCCCAAGAGTGGTTTCAGTATTCTGAACATGCTCTTCATAAAAATGGGTGTCGTTTTGATAGATCTGCCGGTGGATTTTGGCCAGAACCTGTTTTTCAAGCAGAGAGAGGACCTTTGAGGTTTCAAGCTTGATCAGGTTCTGGTTAAGGGCTGCGGTAATTGCTTTTAGGTGAACCATAAAAAAGGGTATGGCTGAGGTCATATGCCCAACGAAATATGGTGACGCAACATTTACTGCTCTTGGCGCTATCTCCTCGATTATGTCTTTGATGACATTTTCAAGTTTTTCTTGTGGTTCCCTGTTTATAATGGTGTCTTTATAGTTGTCAGCAAGCTTAACCAGGCTTATCTCTTCAGTTACTCCGACATGTTTATTCAAAAACTCATGCAAACCAAAAAGTATCTGTTCCATATACTTAACGAGACTTTCTTTACTGCTTTCATCTTCTGGTCGGATGAAAACCCTTTCCAGGGTCTGCCAGTCAGCTACAAGGGGTGATGATTTTTCAGGTATATCACTCATGCCTTTCCTTCATGAAACTGAATATATTAACGAATCGTATACTGCTTTCGATGTCGTTTTTTACAATTATGTTGGCTGCATAATAGCCGCCTCGCAAGAGAAAAAAGAAAAAGGGGACAGATTTATTTTCCAACCTTCCTGGGACGACCAGGGCCTCGATTGGACAATCTCATCTTTAATTTCTTTTCCAATTGCTCTCTGAAACGGTTGCCACCAGTGACTTGATTTCGCCGAATCGATTCTCTG
>JAAELB010000008.1 GCA_024227155.1 Desulfobulbaceae bacterium | reverse complement strand
GCCCGTTGATTTAATGCCTTTTCGCCCAATCTCTTCGTTAAACCAAAAATTTTATCCTCGGAATATCAACTATATGCCTGTGGTAAAATTTTTTGTTTGCCTCGATATTGAACAAAAATGCTATTAAATCAACAGACTCATCTATCTCCAAAATCTCCTTTTTCCTAATATGAAAACAGCTATGATTTAGTCTCTAAATAGTGGCCTCGTAATATGATAATTGCTCAAACCTAACATTCTCAAGGTATAGATTGGACGTATTATTATGAGACATCTCACTTAAATATCGAATCGATCTTCTATGTGAATAATTTGGGATTCGGAGTAGCTATACCAGATAAAAAATAGGTTTGCGACGTTACTTCCGATTAAAAATTCAGAAGCGAGACGCTATCTGTCCCTTAGCTGGGATGTCTACTGTATTTAGAAAAACAGTTGCTTCTCAAAGCCTAACATCAAACAAGCAATCTGATATTTGAGCTTGTCCATGAGAGGTTACACGGTCACACGATATCAGGCTGGCAGAGGTTAGTATTGGCAATGTTAACCTCTTGAGCAATTCTGCAAATTCACGTTCTCTTTGGTAAGGCAAAGTCTGCAGTTACTCCATTTCTGAACTATCTTATGACATTAGACTGCTCTACCATACCAGGATATAGGCAGGCTCTCGCATTCCTTTCCAGACTTATGCATGCCAGTGGACATCTTATTTTTTGCAATATCTGCTGCTGGATGCCAAGTAGCTTTCGCACTTGGAGAATATTGTAAAGAACAAATCACTTCTTACTGTTGGCAAACTTTGCCATGGATGCTATATTGTAAGCAAAGGCACCAACCAAAGGAGGTAACCCAATGGCGACCCTAAACATCTCGATGCCCGATGAGATGCGAGCTTTTATTGAAGCCCGTGTCAGTACGGGAGAATATCAAACCGCAAGCGACTATCTTCGTGATCTCATCAGACATGACCGCGAAGAAACAGAGCGGCTCTTGGTTGAAGGATTGGAAAGCGGAACTGCACGACCACTAGACATGACTATTTTGAAAAAAAAGGCGCAAACTATACTCAAACAAGAAAAAGCTCTTTAAATGGCCTCTATTCTTATAACGCCAGCGGCGGAGAATGATCTCATCAACATTTGGCTTTATATCGCACGGGATAATCAGGACGCAGGCGACCGCGTTTATCTGGCCGCTGAAAAAACCTTTGAATCCATTCTTGCCGCGCCGCGTATGGGCACATTGTATCAAGCAAAACGGCCACGACTTGAAGGAATCCGTTTCTTCCCTGTCAGCAAATTTCAAAACTATGTCATCTATTATCGGGAACACCCTCAAGGCATAGAAATCGTCCGCGTTCTGCACGCCCGCATGGACAAGAAAGAACGTTTGGAGCCAGAAGAATAACCGACAAGGAATTGGACACTTAACAATATCGCCACACAGCCACCTATGTGTAGTATGAGATTTTTCAGCCGAAAATTATCTTTGGTAAGCTACAGTCTGCAGTTACTCCATTTTCAAGTAATTTCAATAAAGTAGACAACACCTTCACAGGAATTAGGTCAAGTAAACCTACGCCAATGGCCACTTGACCTTACATCATAGATGTCTACTATTTTCCAGGTACGACTGAAAGGATAGCTCTATTGCGTCAGCAATATATTTCCTTCTCCTTTGTTCACAATTGAACATTTCGCTCCAACAAAAGTATTTTTATTTCCACCTGAATAGAAATCTCCAGAAGAGCCTTCAAAATCTGTAAAATCGTTCCACGCCAAAGTATTACCATTGCCCTTGTATACTTTGTAAGGTCCAACATTCAAAGCCCATGCCCCTGATCCATCAATTTTATTTCGAGCTATGAATCCGTTAGACCCAACCTGAAATATTCCAATAGATTTTGCTCCTCCCCCAACCTCTACATGATTGCCTAATACTGATACCCCGTCCGCAAGCGAAGCAATGCCAAGTGAGGTTTCGCCATTGGCCTGAACATAGTTTCTGACTATACTTATCTTTGAAAGTAGGGCTGGATCTGAGCCTCCACTCTTATTGAGAAACCAGCCAACCATAATTCCATTTGGTGTTTTTGGGCTGGGAAACGGAATGCCAACTGGAGGTGTGACGATATTGTTGTCTGCAATTAAGATATTCCCCTTGCCTTCATCTCCGACATAATTATCCAATGTTTCGATTGAATTTCGTGAAACATTTCGAAAAGTGTTTCCCTTAATCTCAATTATAGCGCCCCAGGTATAGATTGAATAAACACCTTGACCCATTGTTATTTCCGGCTTTTTACATTTTAGATCTACGCTGTTGTTATTAAATATCAAGCGGCCTGTTACCGCTCCTGGAAGAATTTTCTCCATGTGTACAAAGCGATTACCGAGAAGAATCCCCGCATTCAGCAAGAGGTTATCGCCTCCCTTCCACTTGTAAGGATACGATAGGGGAAGAACGTTTGTGATTTTGTTATTAAGTATTTCAATTCCGCTTGTATATGCAAAATGGAGTGGGGCCCGTGTTGCACCGTCAAAATGAATTTTCTCTATTTTCACTTTAGGTCCAGGTGTTGGTATGGGAAGTTCTGTAGAGGGTAGTGGAGAATGAAAAGTCCAGAAGCCACCTACGACTTTTGTCAAATATCTTCCTGCTTCATCGATTTCCCCACTGATTTCAACATCATTTTTTATGTTTACTCGTCCTTTCTTGCCGAAATCAAAGGTCCCTTTTAATAGAACGCTTCCACCTTTGTCCACAGCATCCTGGACCGCCTTAACATCATAAGAAGAATCGCTTTTTCCTGTAATAGTTGTGTCAAATGCAAAGAGTGTATTTGTGGATAAAATAAGTAGAAATGCGATAGACAAACAATTTATTGCGGCAATCTTTTTCATTGTTTCCTCCTCTACATTGTTGAACATGGTTGGAAAAATGACATCCCTTTGAGCCTTTTGCAAAACTAGAATTTTGTATAAGATCAAGGCATGTGCAAAATTTTACCACAGGCATATAATTGATATTCTGAAGATAAAACTTTGAGCATAACGCAGAGATTGGACGAAAAGGACGTTTTGCAAGTGGTTTTCTTGTAAAACTCTACCTCCAAAGATTTGTTCTAGTCGCCGAGGGTAGGTGGATGGCCCGACTGGATTGTTTCGTGTCCCGGCTGATTATATATGTTATTCTAAGTTCACCGAAATCTTTTCTTTTACTTTATAACTTCTGGTAGTGTGACGGATGCCTCCGGGAAAGCAAAACTAACCTGAGGTCTTGAAGTTTTTGTAAGTAGAATCCATCTCATCCTGCTTATAACTGTTGTTTTCTTCAACTACTTATATCACTGGATACTCTCGTTGGATCATCCAGGTTATCCAGTTTTCGAACAATAGGCCGAAAAATGGAACAAAACAGACAACAAGATGTTTTCCCAACTTCACTTGAGAATATTGAGCTGGATTTAACTACGTACAAGATCCTGCTGTATTTCAAAACCCGTAAAGATCCCTTAGGGGTCTATTTCGATAAGCCGGCTAGAAGGTTTTATTTTTCACTCATTGCTTTGATAGTTGCGGAAATGAAGAATCTTAACAGCCCAGGATTCATTTACATCCGTAAACATGAAAGGCCCCTGAAACTGCTTGACAATTCACTTGCTGGACAATACGCATCCAAAACTGTCAAAAGTATGTGGGATAAAATTAGAAAAGCATGGCGCTATACGCTGCCTGATCTCGAAGCAGGGTCACTTTTTAAAGTTATTGATCGGAGCCAAATTTCTCCCTATGAGAAGGGTGGAAAATATAGATACGACTGCTCAGAAGAAGAGTGCGACATGTGGGCAAACCTTTTTGGTTATGATGAAAGCAGTCCGTGGCGATTCAAGTTTGCTGTGGAGTCAGTTGGTCTTACGATAAATGATGTTTCGTTCTCTTTTGGTGAGATGAAGGATGATTCAGCATGGCAGGAATTTGTCAATAGTTTGAGTAGTAAACCCAAAGTTGAACCTGTTGAAAAACTTATTAAACCGAGATGGTGGAAAAAAGCAATATTTTCATGGCCTGGCATCTCGCTTGCCGTTACTACTGCAATTCTAGCCCTAATCTTTCTTTATCGCTCTGACTCCACTGTGCACAAGAGTGAGCTATCCGATCACATCTCCATCGCTGTTTTACCTTTTGTAAATATGAGTGGTGACCCTGAACAGGAGTTTTTCTGCGATGGAATTTCAGAGGACTTGATTACCGACCTCTCAAAAATTCCAGACCTGTTTGTCATTGCCCGCAACTCCTCCTTTACCTACAAGGCAAAACCCGTCAAAGTTCAACAGATTGCTAAAGAGTTAGGCGTTAAATATGTTCTGGAAGGAAGTGTTCGTAAAATGGGTACACAGATACGAATAAACGCCCAACTTGTGGATGCCATTAGTGGCCATCATCTCTGGGCAGAACGGTATGACCGAGAGGTAGCAGACATTTTTGTTTTGCAAGATAGTATTTCCAAAGAGATACTGACTGCTTTAGGTGTAAAACTTACCATGGGCGAACAAGTTCGTATATTTTCAAGAAATACGGACAGTATTGATGCATATCTGAAATTTTTACAGGCAGCATATCATCAGAGAAAGTCACATCAGGAAGGTAATATTATGGCTCGGAAATTGTGTGAAGAAGCCATTGTTTTAGATCAAAGTTTTGCTGATCCGTACAGATTGCTGGCCTGGACTCACATTTGGGATGTGTGGTTTGGTTGGAGTGAGTCTGCAAAGGAATCTTTTAAAGTGGCCGAAAATTTAGTGGAGCAGTCCCTGGCACTTGATGCCACTAATCCAAACACCTTGGCATTAATGGGGCGTCTGTCTCAACGAAGGGGGCAACACGAAAAAGCTATTGCCGAAGGAGAAAAATCTATAGCTTTGGATCCTAGCAATGCGAACAATTATATGATTTTGGCGGGAACTCTCAGGTTTGCTGGCAGAGCCGCAGAAGGTATTCCCTTATTAAAAAAGGCGATTAGACTTGAACCCCACACACCAGCGAATTCCTACTATATGTTGGGCATGGCCTATAATTTCACCGGGCAGTATGATGATGCTATTGTTGCCCTTAAAAAGGGTCTCAACCGTACTCCCGATCATTTACTCTGTCTCATTGGGTTAACTATCGCATACAGCTTAGCTGACAGAATGGAGGATGCCCGTCTTACTGCGGACGAGCTTCTGAAGGTGAACCCAAAGTTGTCTGTCGCTTATTTGGAGAGCAAGGCGCCATATAAGTACAAGTCTGACCTGGAGTTATCAATAGGAGCCTTGCGCAAGGCAGGGTTGAAGTGATGGATAACAGTTTGAAAATAATCGTTTTAGAATCGCTACATATAAGGTGCGAAATATCCGTCAATTCCCGAGCTGAAGGTTTCTATTATGGAGGTCACGGGGATACCTGCCAGAGTCGTTGAAGAGGCTATAGTTGGCTTTCTTAACCATTTAAGCAAATTCACCTAATTCCTGTTGCTCTAAAGCAGCCAAGGGGGTACAGATATTATTTGACCCCTGGGACGGTCTCCTTTTGCCATCAGCCGTTTTTCGTATGCAACAGCCGTAGCAGATCCTTTTTCAGAGATTGCCACTTGTCCTCATCTATTATTTCTCCATTCTCGACTGCTGCTAGGCACTTGGTTAGCAGGAGCTTGATCTCTTTGAAGTAGACCAGTTTGGCCTTATGTATATTAATGTGGTGACAGCGCCCTGCAAGGGTAGTAATCAGCTCTTTCTTAGGTTCAGACAAGGCTGATTTTTTGAGTACTGAGTTCAGGTCGTCTATTTTGGCAATGGTGTTTTCCTTGGGTTTACCCATAGCTCTTCCCCTTTTTCTGATTTGTTGGTTACTTCGGACTGAACAAAGCCGGTGGAGACTTCCTGAGGTGATACCATTAAATTCGCAAATTAATCAAGTTGGTATATTAGTGATGAAATAAGCAGTAGGTAAGCATTTTGACGTATGGATTAACCTTACCAGCAATTTCCGCTGAACATTAAACTGTTTCCGCATTTCTATGATCGTGCTCATTTTCAGGTTTTATAAAGGGCAGATTCCTCCCTCTTTGCTTTTTTAACATGGAGATATGGCAGTGCTGCCTATCAGAGAACCTTATCGGTTTTTTTACACCGTGAATAAGGTCACTACTCCAAAAGTGATGGTAAAATAACTACTGGATCCCCGATAAAAACGTTCGGGGATGACATGTACAATCAATCCCCTGTTGTCATTCCCGAGTTCTTTTATCGGGAGATAGCGTAGACTTCGATCCAAAAAGTGATTTTGTGGATGTTTAGTGCCTTACTCCTGAACTTCTGTCATAAAAAACAAGAAACTAAGGAATTATTTATGAAATCGTGAAGTTACTTTTACCCGCAAGGCACTTATCCAGCGATTCTAAAACAGTTTCCGACTAGTCGGGTTAGTAACTGATACCACTGCCGCTGAAGGAAATTACTCTTTGACGATGACCGGAGGTTTCGTCAAATATTCGTCACTAAAGGGGTTAAATTACAATTTTCCTGAACCCCAAAGTCCGCAGGAAATAAGCTTTAATGTAAGGTCGGGCAGTACGACGCTGGCAGGTGGTTATTTTGCGGTAGGTACTGGGAGCAATGGCTGGGATATTCCAATTTGGTTTTACATGAGCGGTAATGGTTTAATCTATGCAAATGGTGATACTACTTTTTCTTATGATGCCAACACCTGGTACAAGATTCGTTTTGATATAGACTGGGATGGGCAGACCTTTGATTTATACGTTGATGATCAGCCGGTGTCCATGGGAATTGCACTCCGCGACTCACAAACCTCGTTTTCTACTGTCTATCTTATTAACCCTGATGGTTCCCAATCCTGGTGGGATGCTATTCAGTTTGACTCAAGCCTAAGATCACCCGTTGCTATAAATCCATCTGAAGAGGAGGTTTTTTCTTCAGGGGATTGGGTGGGCAGTGTAACGGTTTTCCAACCCGATCTGGACGAAACAACAACGACAGATCCATTGAGCAACGACTCTGACGGAGACACTATCTTCGATGGCATCGAGGACGCAAATTTCAAAGGGAGGTGGGATGTAACGGAAACTGCGGCGAATGTCGCTTCCGGTGATTATGACTTGAGCAAGGTTGTGGACTTAAGAGATTTATTGCCAGTTTTGCAGATTGTTGCTGGCGAAACTCCTGGTGGATTAATCGAGGTGTCAGCGGATACCAACGGTGACCATATCATCGGACTTACTGAGGGTATCTATGAGTCTGTTGATTTAATAGCATTTTTGTTCAATATCGAGGCAAACAAAAAATTTTACCACAGGCATATAGTTGATATTCCGAGGATAAAATTTTTGGTTTAACGAAGAGATTGGGCGAAAAGGCATTAAATCAACGGGC
>JAAELB010000007.1 GCA_024227155.1 Desulfobulbaceae bacterium | reverse complement strand
TTTTTTTTTTTTTTTTTTTTAGTTAAAATTTTAATAGTAAAAAAAGATCCCACTTTACATCAAGGGTACTACTGCGGGACCATTACAGTAGTCCAAAAAACATGTATTTCTAACATGCACAGAAATATAATAAAATTTACTTTAAAAAAAAGTTATCACATTGGCTTATTAATACCATTATTCATTATCACAGTAAAAAGTGAAGACACATATGATTCTTATGAACCTATTTTGCTTCTGTACTGATAGAGTATATATATCAAATACAAATGAATATCAAATAAGTTCTAACATTGAATATTGTATTTCTTTGGTATTTGCATACACATTTCTTTTATATTTAATAAAATACCTTAAGACCTCAATACAATTATTTAAAATTCGAACTTCATTATTAAACGACTCCGCTAACCATCTTTTATAAATAAAATAAGATATCAAACTTATGGTAAATATCAATTCATTATCTAAACCTGTTCCTAATATCACATCATTTACACTGATTGATCTATGCAGCGATTTTTCTACATGTTTCCATACCTTATCTGCATATACACAGTAAAATAATAGATGTAATATATCTTCATCTACATTACAAAATTTACATTTCTTAGTCATTTTTACTTTCCAGTTATATAGGTTTACATTACAAGGGATTATGTATTGTAAAACCTTAAAGTTGAATTCAGCAATCTTTCTATCTTTGACAAATACAATCTTTTTAGTATAAACAGTTTCAAAGTCAACACTATTCAGATTCAGACTACATAACCATTTGTTTTGTGACACAGGTTTTGTTACCTTATCCTTTATCAAGCACTTATAGAAAAATTTAGATTTGCTTGATGCAAACTTCATCTTTTGTGCATTGTTATGCCAGAAGAGTATAATTTCTTCTTGACTGTCAGAATCTCTAACATTTGCCAAGAGCTTCTTGTATGGCTTTAAAGCCATGTTTAATTTGTATAATTCTGATAGAATGTTTACTTTCATTTTCACTTTTTGCATTATAAAGTTTTCATCAATCTTTCCA
>JAAELB010000006.1 GCA_024227155.1 Desulfobulbaceae bacterium | reverse complement strand
GGTTTCCATCTTCGACTAGTTTGCAGAGTTCATTGAGATGTTTGGTACCCCTTGTGGTCACAGCATCGGGAAACATTGCGCAGTTGTCTTCTGCTAGAGAACAGTTTTTTATTTCTACAAAAGTAGACTCCTCTCCGTGGAACAGCTGCAAGTCCAGTCTGCTCTTTTCTGAAACCTTCACCTCCGCCTTTATTCTATCTATATCTTGAAATTCCGCTATTTGACCTTTTTCAATTGCTTCCGCCACAAGCTTGTTTGTCCTTGAAGTATTCACCCCAACCCATGTATCCTTAACTTGAATCATTTCTAAAGTGTGTGGATATTTCCTCTTCGGGTTATCGGAGACGGAAAGAGCAACATGGCTCCCAGGAGCAGAGCACGAGAGCATGGTGCCTGTATTGGGGCAATGGGCGGTGATGATCTCGTCAGTATCAAGAGTTATGTCTGCAAGGAATCGTTTATATCTCTTGATTAAAGTGCCATGAATTAAAGGGCTCGTGAATTTCATTTATCAGTACTTGTTTAAAATATGTTAGGCTTGCGTATCTAAAGAGTTAATGATACATAGCGGTAAGAAAAAATAAGTTGTAAGATTTTTAATAATCGCCTCAATTAAATATTTTTTTTGGGCGGTGAAAAGCATTCCATTCTAATTGGAAAGGAGACCCATTGCTATGAAATTAGGCATCAATGGTTTGGGAAGGATCGGAAAACTATCTCTCTGGCACCATGTGTCGAGAAAACATTTTTCTGGAATTGTCGCCAATATTGGCCGTGATGTAGGTTCCAGCCTTGAAGATCTAGCAGCAATGTTGGAAAGAGATTCCAGCTATGGCCGTTTGGGAACATATTTATACGGGCATAGTTGCCCCCAAGTAATTGAGGAGTTAAACGAAGAGAAAGGGACCATGGTGGTGGATGGTGTTCCTGTGAAAATCCTCAGAACTTCCAGAAATCCTTGTGATATCGCCTGGCAGGAAAATGAGGTGAAGATGGTTGTTGATACAACCGGGGTTTTTACCGATCCGACCACCGATCCTGATGCACCTAAAGGTGCACTTAGGGGGCACATGCAGGCGGGCGCAGAAAAGGTGATCCTTTCAGCACCATTTAAGATAAAGTCTAAAGGTCTTGAAATGCCTGAAGATGCGATTACCACAGTAATGGGGATCAATGAAGAGCGGTACGATGCAGGGCAGCATTCGCTCATCTCTGCGGCATCATGTACCACGACCTGTCTGTCATATATGATAAAGCCATTGATGGAGAAAGTCGGAGCAGATAAAATCCTCAGCGCATCTATGGTTACCGTCCATGCAGCAACTGGAAGCCAGCAGGTCCTCGATCGATTGCCAAACGCTGGAGCCATAGATCTCAGGAAAAACAGGTCAATTCTCAATAATATTATTCTTACCACCACGGGTGCCGCTAAGGCTCTTTCCCTTGTAATTCCTGAGATGGCCTCTATCGGTTTTATGGCGGAGTCCGTTCGTATCCCGACTTCGACAGGCTCTCTTATTATTTTGGTACTCAATCTACAGGATGATATTGATAGCCCGATGAAAAGAAGTGATCTGAATAGAATTTATAAAGAGTATGCGGACAATAACAGTTATCTGCTGTTTACAGAAAAACAGAATGTTTCATCAGATATTGTTGGCATGCCCGCCGCTGCAGCGGTGATTGAAGGTTCAGAGACCCATACCAGAACAGCCAATATTCAGGTGGACCTTGCAAAAGCAAAAGCGGATTGTCTGGTCGCGGGTGCAGATCCTATCTTGAATGTACCGGTCACTCAAGGGGTTGTCTACGGCTGGTATGACAACGAACTAGGTAGTTATACTAACATGCTTGGCGATCTTACTGTGCATGTCAGTGAAGATATGTTTTAAATGCTGGCAAATTGATCGTTATTCGAAAAATGCAGGACTGCGATGTTGATGCTGTCCTGCAAATAGAGTCAGAAACTCTTTCTCCCTGGTCTGGTTCTTCTGTCAGGAGCGAATTGCAGCGGAGCACGAGGAGTGTTTTTGTTGCTGAAGATGATCACCTGGGCATGCGGCAAGTAGTTGGTTGGTATTCTGCGAGTTTCACGCCTCCTGAGGCAGAGTTACTTAAAGTTACTGTTAAGTCAAACAAGAGAAGACAGGGCGTTGGCAGTGAATTATTAGAGCATCTATTTTCAGAACTTGCCGGGGAGGGAATTGAAGATCTGTTTTTAGAGGTCCGCTCCCAAAACATTTCAGCCTTAACATTATATATAAAAATGGGTTTTGTTGAAGTTGGTTGTCGCTTGGCGTATTATCCTGAACCGATCGACGATGCTCTAATTCTTGTAAAAAAAATAGAATAAATTTTCAAATAAACAAAAAAAACATTGCCGAGTAAACTTGAATATTGTAAGTTGCCTCGGTCGAACGTTGCCAACGTTGACGAATTGATAAAACATTTGGCTGAATTATTAACTTAGATTAATTTAACTCTGTTTATTGCATGGATACTCTACTCACAATCGCACACGTTGTTGTCTGCCTCTTCCTGGTTGGCATTGTTTTGCTCCAGCATGGTAAAGGTGCGGATATCGGTGCTACTTTTGGTGGATCCAGTCAATCGCTGTTCGGGACAGAAGGTCCGCTTCCACTGTTAAATAAGATCACAACAGCAGTGGCAGTTATTTTTATGTTGACTTCTGTTACGTTAGCGTATATTTCATCTCAGACAAGTAAATCTTCAGTCATGAGCGGAGTAACAGTTAGCCAGCCC
>JAAELB010000005.1 GCA_024227155.1 Desulfobulbaceae bacterium | reverse complement strand
GTTTCCTCATAACCTATTGCAATCATATTAAATAATTCTATAACATAAAACATAAGATGATAACAATAATTTGCAACTTTCATTTTTTTAAGGAAAATGAAAATGATAATTCCAGCTTGGCTATAGCAATTTTGATAAATTTTTTTATTTAGATCAAATTAAAATATAGATTATTTTACTGAAGGGTTGATTTGTATATATCTATTGAAGAGAGGTGGTAATCACAACAATTTCAGATAAATAATCTGACCTTAAAGGCGGTCCCCATGATCCTGTACCAGAACTGATATTAATATAAAAATCATCAATTTGGTGTAATCCATAATGGAACCCCTTAAAAACTTTATCGGCAACCCAGGTAAAGGGAAAGAACTGACCTGCATGGGTATGTCCAGATAATTGTAGAGAAACACCATGATTTATAACATTTGAAAAAGTTGTGTCTGGTGCAAGATAATCTGAAGATCGCACCTCGGGCAGGTTTTTACCATTTGCTTTTATACTGGTAGGAGTATGATATAGTAAAATTGTTGGAAGATTTTTTGTAAATACTTTTGGGTTTTCAAAATCAAAGAATGATGTGTTTTTAAATTCAGGGTAGGAAATCCCTAAAATTTGAAGGCCATCAACCACAATTGATT
>JAAELB010000004.1 GCA_024227155.1 Desulfobulbaceae bacterium | reverse complement strand
TTTTTATTGCCCCTCGCTTCCCACAAAAGCTGCATCACCAATCGCAAAAAGCATCTGCAACAACCAGCTTCTCTAGGCTTCTTTCGCATAACAGAGTTGGACGTCCATAAACGGTGGACTTGAGGTGCAGTTTTGCACTTCCCAAGAAGATATGTTATTATCAACTCAACATATATATACATTTTGTTCTTTAGTGCCTTACTTCGTAAAAACGTCAATAAAAAACAGGTAAGCGAAGACTCCGAGAAAACGGAAGAGACTTTTGATAACAAATAGTTACCAATATCAGCAGATAGCGAATGAAGAGAGACCTTCGAGGCACTTATACCCCTCAGGTAAGCGCTAGACTCCGAGGGGGTACTGAACTGAGTCAGGCTCTGCGTGGTTAAATGTAACTGCTCACAGTCACCCCATCTTCGGACGATCGCGGTTTCCCGCATAGAGGGGATATTGCAAGCATTGATTTTTTAAAAATAACGATAAAATGGGTAGGCAAGCGC
>JAAELB010000003.1 GCA_024227155.1 Desulfobulbaceae bacterium | reverse complement strand
GAAATTTTCTTTAAAAGAGATGACTTGACCGGTTGTGAACTCTCCGGTAACAAAATCAGAAAGCTTGAATTTCTGCTGGCGGATGCAAGAGCCAAAGGGGCAGATACTGTAATTACCTGCGGTGGAGCCCAGTCAAACCATTGTCGGGCGACAGCATTGGCAGCAGTGAGTGCTGGATTGAATAGCACTCTCCTGTTAAGGACTGAAGATCCGATTAATCCTCCACCAAGCCATGGTAACATCCTGCTTAACAAGCTGGCTGGGGCTGAGCTTGTCTGGATCACTCCAGCAGAATACAAAAAGCGGTACAACAGGTTTGTACTGGAACAGGAGAGGCTGCACGGACTAGGTAAGATCGCCTATATAATCCCTGAAGGAGGCTCCAATCAGTTGGGTGCCTGGGGGTATGTTAAAGGCATGGAAGAGATTGCAAGCGACCTGGCCGCATTGGGGGCAGGGGACTTTGGTGAGACTACGGTCCTCTCAGCTACCGGCTCCGGGGGAACGACCGCCGGACTGCTTCTCGGTGCCCGGCTGCTCGGCCATGATATGAGGGTAACCGGGGTCAATGTGTGTGACGACGAGGACTATTTTGTTTCAGAGATCGGCCGCATTTGCCAGGGATTTATAAAGGATTACTCCGTGGATATTGCCATCAACAGTACAGATATCGATATAGTCGACGGCTATGTTGGAAGAGGATACGCTCTCTCCAGGCAGGAGGAGTTGAAGGCGATTTACGATCTCGCACAGCTCGAAGGTGTGGTGCTGGATCCAGTCTACACCGGCAAGGCATTTTATGGCATGGTGAGCGAAATCAGGAAAAACCGGTCGGCTTTTGGCAAACGGATTGTTTTTGTCCACACCGGGGGACTCTTTGGCCTATTTCCTGTCGCGGATCAGTTTGATGAGTTATTTTAGTTCCTTACATCTTGGGAGTCACTAGGAGGCTGTCCGAGACTGCGCTTTCGAAGTCTACGCTATCTGCCCAAACTCTTCGGAATTGTCAAAAAATAATGCTCGCAATATCATGCATATGGCTGTGCTTATTTTGTGAAAACTCCTCGATTTTGAACAAAATCCCTATTCTCGGACAAGCTCCTAGCTCCCTTTAAGGTCATGTGGAAAATGATTTGTGAATTAATGCAACCATTGTCAACAAGTCATAAACTTGCAGATTAACAGCTTTTCGTACAGTATCTGCAAAAGGAGGTAGATCGGTACACTCGAGGAGGATTGCTCCTAGATCAGGGTGCTCTTGTTTCGCAACCGCTGCCACTGAAACTACTTCATTTTCCACTTTTTCCAGTGAAAGAGATTCGTTTGGAGAACGACTGATTTTGCTCCACTCCGGCATCTTTTCCATACCGTATATTTCGATTCCATGCATATCCGTTACGCCTACTGCATGGAAGTGCTCAGGCTTGAGGTCTTGTTTTGAGGCGGTAATGACTACCAGCTTTTTCCTCCCCAAAGAGGCGCGAATAAACGGTATCTGTAACAAGGCTGAAGTATAAACGGGAACCTTGAGGGCATCAGCAAGCTCTTTTTGAAAAATGGCATTAAAGCCGCAACTCGTAATAATTGCTCTGACACCCCTACCTATCATCGATTCTGCAGCTTCCAGCATGGGGCCAACAAGTCGGGTATCTGGGGAAACCAGAACCGACTGGTAATTCGCGCCTGCAACTCTCTTGAAAAGAACGGGGAAGGGGTATGTTAAAGGATTTGTACTGTTTCCTGTAAGGCTTTCAAGTTGTTCAAGTCCTTTAGGGCTGCCACCCTCTTCCCAGCATAGAACCCCCAAAAATGGTGTTTGGGACTGCATTTGTTACCTCCTTTACGATTTACATGCATTGATAGGCTTCGTTTTATCAACTCCCTCTCAACAAGGGTTGATCATTAATAAAAAAACTACAGTCATGGGTTTAGTCTGCTATCCCAGTCGCTTATGGTCGTTTTGAAGTGAATGCCGCGCTTGCCTAGCTCATTGAAGTAAAGGTCAAGGGGAATTTCCATGGGCATTGTTCTCCCCGATTTTTCAATTTTTCCGCCCAGGATCATCATGCTGCCAATGGCCATGGGAAAACCAACAGTTTGCTGCATAGCTGAGAATCCTAAGAGTTGATCCAGGTAAACGATGGACTGCATCACCACCTGCTTGGGCTGCCCATTTATAAGCCCTCTTCCATCGACACGGAGGAGAGCAACATCGCTTTCATTTTTGTGGTAATGAAACTGTTGTTGATTTCCCAAGAGTGAGGCACAAAACTCATCTGGTTTCACCCACTGTTCACCTACCTGGATCGGTTGGTCGCTCAAAAAGCCGCATTGAGCCATTTTATCCCAAAATGCACCGTGTCCGGGCCAGCGACAGATGTAGCGCCCCATACTTTTAATAGTCTTTCGTATACCGAAGTGATCAACATATTGAGTTGAGTTGCCGTTGTAAAAGCACTCAAGAGTATCTCCTAAGCCTTGAATTTCCAGGAGGTGAATATTCTCAGAGGTGAATATCGAGTCAGCCTCGATAGTTCGAGCCTTACAATTGTCAAGATACTTGGCTGGTCGTAGATGAGAGCGGATTACCCCTATAACAGACCAAGTGAACTTGTATTTCAGAGGGTTGTTTGCTGATTGCAACTCTGGAAACCCTGCCCCGTAGGAATGGAGCGCATGAACCTCATCGAACAAATCAACTACCCTTTGACCCATGGCTAAGTCGATACCAGGATCCATGCCGAACTCCTCTATAATAACAAGACCTTTTTGGCGGGCTTTTTGATCAAGCAACTCCAATCTTTCAGCAAATTCTGGCTGAGCAGCATATGATGGATTATTGATATAACTTGAAGTGATAGCATGACAGTTACAATCAATAGCCAGTTCAACCATAGTAAGGGTGAAATGGGGAGGAAAGAACTCAATAACAAGCTCGGCGGTCGTGAGAAGATCACGAATTTTGGCCAAGTCTGTACCGTCAATATGGCAACCCTTTACCCTTGGATCTTCTAATGATTTAATATCATCGAGAAAGTTTTCGTAGCAGTCGACTATACGTAATTCATCAAATTCTCCATACTTGATAAGATCATAGACGCAGGCTTTCCCCTGCATTCCATAACCCAGCAGAACAATTTTCCGATCCATGGCTCAAGACTCCTTGTATTTTATGCCAAAAGTTTTCCTAATTCTTCCGCATTGAAATTTGAAACGCCTAATGTTTTCATGGTGCGCCGTTTTTAAACTCAAGACTAATCCCGCAATAGAAGTTTTGATAGTGGCAATCACTTTATCAAAAAAAGTTCGCCTAAGATCTGAGTATTAAGTTTTGAAGTAAGGATTGCATCTATCAGCGAAGACACGACAAAGGCGTAATCAATGTTTGAGAATCGAGCTCAAAAAGAGTTTGCCTCGTTCTGTTTGTGGGTTATTGAAAAAGTCGTCTGGTGGCGCAACTTCGATGATCTGTCCGTCATCCATAAAGACGACTCGGTTGGCCACCTCTCGCGCAAAACCCATTTCATGGGTTACAACCATCATGGTCATACCTTCTTTGGCCAAAAGTCGCATAACATCAAGAACTTCATTGATCATCTCAGGGTCAAGAGCCGAGGTGGGTTCATCAAATAGCATGATTTTGGGTTGCATACATAGACCCCTTGCGATAGCAACTCGCTGTTGTTGCCCCCCTGATAGTTGTGCTGGGTAACTATCGACTTTATCGCCCAATCCCACACGTGTTAATGTTTTTCTACCTAGTTCTTCTGCTTCTTTTTTTGCCATTTTTCTGACCTTCATAGGGGCAATTGTAGCATTTTCCAAGGCTGTCATGTGGGGATATAAATTGAAAGATTGGAAGATAAATCCAATCTCTGCCCGGATTGTGGTCATATTCATTTTCTTATCATGGACATTCATGCTGTCAACGATCAGATCACCTTGCTGGATAGGCTCCAGTCGATTTATGCAACGAATCAGTGTACTTTTTCCTGATCCACTAGGACCACAGACCACAACCACTTCGCCCTTGACAACTTCTAAATTGATGTCGTTCAAAACATGAAGCTTGTCGAACCATTTGTTTACGTTTTTGAAAGCGATCATGGACTTATTTCCCTTCTGTAAGAAATCTGCTAGATAGCATGTTTTTGGGTTTCTCTTTAAAGCCTTGTGTTCACGACACTCATCCTTTTTTCAAGGTAATTCGACAAATTAATCAATGGATAACAGACTGCAAAGTATAAAAGGCCCACAAGCCCGAACACCATCAAACCTTCCGGAATGCGCTGCACAGTCAGCCAGCCGACTCTTGTGACATCAACCACTCCGATCGCAGAGACCACAGATGAGTCTTTAATAATGAGGACATATTGTCCTACCAGCGGGGGGATGATGGATGGCATGGCCTGTGGCATAACGATATGTCTCATTTGATGATAACCTGATAAACCGGATGCGGTTGCAGCTTCTTTTTGGCCCTGCGGTACAGCCAGGAGGCCGCTGGCTACAATCTCGCAGATAAAGCTGGCGCCCATATTGCTTAGCGCGATTACCGCTGCTGGAAAAGCTTCCAGTTCTATGCCAACGCCTGGCAGGATAAAGAATATGATGAATACCTGTACCAGAAAGGGTGTTCCTCGAGTAACGTCTGCCCACGCGCCGATAGAATATCGTAAAATCTTATTCCGACCCGCCCTCATAATTCCTAAAATAAAGCCAATAATGGTCGCTGCGATCAGACCCAGCCCGGCAACAGCGACAGTCATCCAAAGGCCCTTGAGGAAAAAAGGCAGACTGTTCATCAATTCACTAAAATAGAAACCCCACATATCTTATTCCTCGGTAATCAATGAGCTTCCCGGAAGATTAGCCGCTTTTCGGACCAACTTGAGAAAGTTTTTAGTAGATAGTAAATAATGAGATAAAAGACCGCAGTAGTCAGGAACCCCTCTGCGGGCATAAATCGATCCGATGTCAACATCTGGCCGGCCCGTGTCAACTCCATGATCGAAATCAACGAGAGGAGCGACGAGTCTTTTACCAAAACAATGGCTTGTCCCAGCATGGGCCGAATTGTCATGCCGAGAGCCTGAGGCAAAATAATATAGCGCATACGTTGGAAATAGTTCAGGCCGGAAGCTACCCCTGCTTCAATCTGGCCGTAGGCGATACCCTGTATGCCCGCTCGGATGATTTCGGCATAATAGGCCCCACTATTTAAAGTCAGGGCGAACACACCGGTGACCCATTCCGGAACCATTATACCCATGGATGGGAGACCGAAATAGAAGAAATAAAGCTGCACTAACAGAGGCGTAGACCGGATACTTTCAATATAAATTATGGCAATTCGGGAGATTATTCTGGACTGACTCAATCGCATGGAACAGGCAGTTATTCCTACCGTAATAGCTCCGATCAATGACAGGGCAGACAGCCAAAGAGTGGCCAGGAAACACTGCAGATAAAGCGGCATGTATTCCAAGATGACTCTGAAGTTGAAGTCTTCGAGCATAGATTTTACCTGTAATTATCTTACACCCCACAGGCAAGTATCAGACTCCGAGGGGGTATTGAACTGAACGACAGGCTTTCATAAGTAAGGCACTAATGACCTGCGTTTGGTATCGACAGGATGCGAGCCGGAAATACCGGCTCGCACAAGACACTATGTCGTCGGTCTAAAGAGCATAAGTTCTTTAGGCCACCTTTAATAATTGTATTTTCGCTCAACCTCTTCGTTGTGTTAGAAATTTTAACCTCGGAATATCAGCTGCATGCCTGTGGTAAAATTTTTTAAACGCCTCGACTTTGAGCGAAATTGCTAATTTTTCAAGGTACCCTTTAATGATCTTTCTTCCAATCCAGAGAATTGACCCAGTAATCCAGGTTAGCATCTAGGCGACCGTCCAGTTTGGTATGTAGAAAGAAGAGATTGAGCCATTCGCGTAAATCCTGAGAGTCATAACGCACGGCAAAGGCCAGCGGAGATTCGGATAACTGTCCATCCAGAATCCGGATACTATTTGGTGGATAGGCTGCACTCTGGCCGCGCACGGCTGAGCCATCATTTACCCCAGCATCAGTGTGACCCGCCATTACAGCGTTGAGCAACATCGGTCCACCGCCTTTATACGTCTTCAGTTTGGACTCGGGAAATGCTTTTTTTGCATCGTTTTCGCCAGTTGAACCCAACAAAACTGCCAGCTTGACCCCTGCTTTTTCAACCTCTGCGATGGACTTGATCGGGCTGTCTTCTTTTACGAAAACCACACTTCCAGTGTACATATAAGGATCAACAAAAGAAATCTTCATTGCTCTCTTCAAGGTTGGGGTCATATCAGCGGCTAACATGTCAGCTTTGCCGGAGAGCAGAGCAGGAATAAGACCATCCCAGTCATAGTTGAGGAACTTGACCTTGACGCCCATTTCTTTGGCAATCATTTCAACGAGCTCAATGGAACTACCGGTACGCTCACCATTTTTGTCAACAAAGCTAAAAGGTGCGCCCTGAGTCTGACATGCAACACGAATCTCTCCTCTTTTGGAAATTTCTTCAAGAACCCCTGCTGAGGCTATACCGCTAAGAACTAGAAAACACATTAATGATGCAATTACCGAAAACCCAAATACTTTCTTCATTTTCCCCTCCATGTTGTTTGTCATGCTTTGTTTGACTACGTCTTTCCTACACCTTCAGGAAGTTTGAGCCAGTTTTGGCTGGATTTCATAATTATAAATGTTTCACTTTTAACGACATTGCCAATCTTTAGAATCGTTTCAGTTGTAAATTGAGATAATTCGTCCACTCCTCCCATACAAACAACCTCTGCAATGATATCGTAACGGCCAGCGACTACCCCTGCCCATGCTACACTCGGAAGTTGGCATATCTTGGTTATGATTTTATCCATCTCTCCTTCTGACTGGATGTTCATGGCGACCAAAGCAGTTATCATGTCTTGGTGTCGGCTCGGATCAACAACGCCTGATACTTTAAACAGCCCGTTTTCCTTGAGAATTTTAACTCTGCTCCGAATGGTTGGCGCTGTAATGTCGAGTTTTTTGGCCATCTCACCAATCGACATACGTCCATCCTCTGTGAGCAGGTGAATAATCTCATAGTCTAATGCGTCAAGAATCGTTTTGCTCAAATATCCCTCCTGGTGAAATTTCTCAAAAGAAACCATTATACAGATAATGTGTTTATATGGAAAACGCCAAGGTTATTTTATTTCCAATAGGAAAATAATACACAGATTTATTTACCGCCACTTGTGTTTAGTGTTAAATGATCACCTTGAGCAAGGGGTCAACCAAGGGGTCAAGTCAGCTTTTGATTTTGATTGACATTTTCCTCTATAATTCTCAACTCTTTCTGTAAAGGCCTGCTCCTTTCAATACGTTAATGTGGCGCATGCAACGTGATATGTTACCTGCAGGAGTTTGAACTAACAGATGGTAATGGTTTGGCAATAAACAATAGACTGAAATGCTCAGATTCCACAACTCACCCGCCTCCCGCAGAACAGTGAGAAACTCTTCACGATCAGTATCAGAGAAAAAGATCTCTTCACTCCTTCGGCCCCGGTTCATCACATGGTACCAGGCATCAGGGTATTTTATTCGTAATGGTCTAGACATGTTTCAGATTGTAGCATAGGGTAACTATGAAGTCAAAAGCGGACTTGACCCCTTAAAATATTGTTGGGGGAATTATAACTGTCGTTGGACAACCCTTGAAGAACTTTAAAAAGGACCCGGTGCTTTAGACCGGGTCCTCTTGGTTAGTGTTGCGGGTAACAGGTTAATCAAAAACTGGACGAGGCAGCACCTTTGCCAGTTCAGCAATTTCGGGGACTTTATGTTCCCATTCAATGGCCATCATGTGTACGCCATGAACGCCTTTCATCTCCTTGAATTCCTCGACCTGCTCGCAGGCAATTTTGATACCTTCATCTGCGACCTTGCCTTTCTCAGCACCTTTTAGGCGCTCTATGATTTCCTCAGGAACATCCATTCCGGGCACCTTGCCTTTCATATACCTGGCCATACCGATACTCTTCATTGGCGTGACACCGGCCAGAATATAGACGTTTTCGGTAAGACCCTCTTCGTTGGCAACGTGTACAAACTCACGAAACCTCTCCATGTTGTAGATACATTGCGTCTGTATGAAGTCGGCACCAGCTGCAATCTTTTTAGCCAATCGGTCCACGCGCCATTCATAAGGTTCGGCAAAAGGGTTACTGGCAGCGCCGATAAACATCTTCGGCGGGTGCTCGATTTCACCACCGCTTAAAAATCGTCCGTCGTCCCTCATCTGTTTGACCATGGCAATCAATTGAGTGGAATCGAGATCAAAGACACCTTTGGCATCGGGGTGATCGCCGAATTGCTGATGGTCGCCTGAAAGGCAGAGCATATTGCGAATGCCCAGCGCCGAAGCACCGAGAATATCACCCTGCATCGCCAGACGATTTCGGTCCCTGCATACCATCTGATAATTGGGCTCAAGTCCCTCCTCTATAATAAGCAGGGATGCTGCCCAGCTAGACATTCGTACTACGGCGGTTTGATTGTCAGTGATGTTAACCGAATCGACGTTTCCTTTGAGAAACCTTGCTTTTTCTCTAACCTCTCCAGCGTCGGTCCCCTGTGGAGGACCTAACTCTCCGGTGAAAGCAAACTCTCCTGCTTTCAAGACCTTTTCCAGGTTACTTGAAGAATTACTGTGTGTTTCTGTGCTCATGTGTGATCCTCTGGTTCTTAAATAGTAGTAAGAGGAAAAATGAATTTGTCCTTATTCCGTTATTTTGTCATGTCATCCGGTTTTTTACATCCCGGCTGAATCAGGTCCCTTGGGGACTGATCCCTCCAGCCACGGGTGACATTTATACTTTTGATTGCATCCAGCCGATCCTGACCTTTGAGTCGGTAATAGATTCTGTGCCAGGCACATGGCTGGTCGTTGCTGATCTCACAGCTCCCTCCGTTCGTTCCTCCGCATGGACCATTCAGCAACCCTTTTGCACACAGTGTGATCGGACAGATACCACCGGTAAAACCAAGAACGCACTCGCTACAGGAGCGACAACGCTCTTCATACCAGCCTACGGCCTGATTTACGGCAAGCCCGCTGGTGTCAACCGCGGGAAATGTTGGAATAAGTGGATACCTTTCTGCGAGAAACTGAATGCCTACCCCACAGGCCATGGACATCAACGCTTCGTATTTTCCTTCTTCGATGATACTGTCGAGTTCGGCCAGGTACTCACGATCACATTGTCTCTCTATGGTGTGCCCGTGAATAGTTATTGGATCATCGTCGAGGCGTCGTGTCATCTCGATTTCGGTATTGAGTAAGTCGACTTCCTTCTCCCCACCTGTCAAACAGACAGAGACACAGGTTCCGCAGCCCACATTCAGGACCTTGGTGTATCCCTGCAGCATCTCCTTGATCTCGGCAAAGGGTTTTCTGTTTGCAACTATCATAAACTATCCTCCAAAGCTGACCGGGAATTTATCTTCATCCCGGCCAGGTAAAAAAAAGATGCTACAGACCAACCTCTGCGAGATCAGGCCCAAGGTATATTCTTTCATTCTCCCCAAGCGTGCCCATGGACAAGCAGATCAGAGTCCAGAGATGCAGGGTATGGAAACTGCCTTCAAAATGCTCAGAAAGATCATGTACCTGTGCATGACAGTTGTGGCAAGGGGTGATTGCATACTGCGCCCCTGTGGCTTGAATCTGGTCGAACTTTAGCTTGCCATATTCACGGCGCTGCTCGGGGAATCCCGATTGCAGAAAGCCACCACCGCCGCCGCAGCAGTAGTTGTTGGACTTATTGGGTGCCATGTCTATAAAGTTTTCCGCACCAACAACCTTTTTCACCACGTAGCGCAGATCATCGGCTACGGGGTCGCCAAAGGCTTTTCTAACAAGCTGGCAAGGGTCCTGAACGGTGAACTTGATTTTCAGGTCCTTGTTCCAGTCAGAGTTCACCGGCAGTTTTCCTTCCCTTACCCATTTCGCGTAATATTGAATGATGCTGGCGATCTCGAAGTTATGTTCAATGTTGAATTTTTTCAGTCCGGCCCGGACTGCAAATAGTTCGTGTCCTCACTCCGTGTTGAGCCACACCTTACACCCAAGATCATCCACAGCCTTTGCCTTGACCCGGATGATATGCTCCCAGTTCTTATTGTCGGCAAGAAAGAGACAGTAGTTCTCTGCCGCCCATCCCTTGGAACCGTAGGTCCAGTCGGCTCCAACCGTGTTCAGAATCTTCCAGAGCGGAACCATCTCGTCCGGTTCCGTCATCGGCTCCCTTGAATTCTGGTTTAGATAAAAATATGAGCCCTCCTTGTCCATAGGGGCCTGCAATTTTTCAAAGCCTGGTTGGTCAGTACGGACCTCTTCGGCGACATCTTCAACCACAAAGCGCCAATCCTCTTCGTTGGCGCCCATGGCGCTGCAGGTGTCGCTTCGCAGGGCCATGTCACATGAACCGAGGATACCTTTAGGTCGCTCTTCCCGAGGTCTGGCTGCTCTTAAATTAAAGATCAATTGTGGTATATCGATCTTCATCGGGCAGACATAAATACAGCGCTGACACATGGTACACATCCAGGGCCAGTCTGAAGCCATCAGCTCCTCGTCCATCCCCATGGAGGCCATGCGTAAAACTTTTCGTGGATCCAACTCTTCCAGCCCTGTTGCAGGGCAGCCTGAAACACACGCCCCACAGGTCAAACACATGTCAAGGTTCCCGCCTTCGGGCAACAACTCTTTGACTTGGTCCACAAACCGACTTTTCTTTTTACCGCCTATTCGTATTGCTCCTTCATACATAATTAACTCCTTTCATGAAGTGCCGTTATTTTCGACGTATTCCTTTAAAGTATTCTTAACCAATTAAACCCGTCTGCCTATACAGCTTCAACGATCTTTCTTGGTTTAGCCTTTAAGGGATTTGGGCCAAGGGAGAGAATGTGCTCGGTCATTTCCTGGGCATATTTCGCAAAGGTCGGCCCTTCTCCAGAAGACAGATTATACATCCTTACCCGGTCGCCTTCGATGCCGATCTCTTCTAAAAGATCATGAATATGCTCGACACGCTCCCGACACCGCAGATTGCCCTCATTGTAATGACAGTTGCCCTCAAGACAGCCAACGCAATAGGCACCGTCGGCACCTTCCTGAAAGCATTTAAGCAGATACATTGCATCCACTTTACCGGTACATGGAACACGGATTATTTTAATATTAGCTGGATACGTCAGTCTCATCGAACCTGCCAGGTCCGCAGCGGAGTACCCTCAGTAGTCACAACAAAACGCTACAATAGTTGGTTTAAAATCATCCATTACACTTCCTCCGCCAGCAGAGTTTCAATCTCGCAGGTGATCTGGTCGTCTTTATAGTTATTGAGGTCGATGGTCTGTCTCGGGCAGACGCAGGCACAGACCCCACATCCCTGACAGAGTGCCGGATCGATTTCAATCTCTCCCTTTTTCACATTGAAATATGGAACCTCAAACGGACAGGACCTTACACAAGTCAGACACTTGACGCAATTCTCCGGGAACACCTCAGCCTTAATGGCCGACAGTTTAATCTCATCTTTTGAGAGGATGGTGACTGCACGGGATGCAGCAGCATTCGCCTGTACAATTGCCTCCGTTACCAGTTGCGGGCTATGGGCCGTACCGCATAAGAACACAGCCTCGCTCCCCATATCCACAGGTCTCAACTTGACATGTGCCTCAAGGAAATACCCTTCCGGGTTGGCGTTGAGCTTCATCTTGCTGGTAAGTTCATCGGAGAGGTTCGGTTTCAACCCTGCAGAAAGTGTCAGTACATCGGCACTTATCTCAATGTTTCTTTGCAGGACATGATCCTTAACCGTTACCAGTACACCTTCCTCAGAGGCTTCTGCCACTGGCGGGTGGTCTTTGTCAAAGCGGATAAAGAAGACTCCCTGCCTCCTGGCTTCGGTGTAGTAGTTTTCCATCTGGCCGTAAAGACGCATATCACGATAGAGAATAAACACCTGGGTATCAGGGCTGGACTTTTTAATAGCCAACGCATTCTTTACTGCTGATTGGCAGCAGATACGTGAACAGTTTGGCCGCTCCTCATTTCGGGACCCGACACACTGAATCATAACAACAGCATCCATATCAGCAGCACCCTTATCAGCCAGTCTGTCGCTCAGCTGGGTCTGGGTGATTACCCGCTCGTCTTCACCATAGAGGTACTCTTTAGGTGTATATTCGGACGCACCGGTTGCAACGATAATGACCCCATGCTCTATTTCCTGTGGGCCAGCCTCGCTTCCTGCACGAACATTAGTCTTGAAGTTGCCCTGGAAACCTTCGAAATCGACAATTTCTGATTCTGTGAGAACAGTAATTTTGTCATCCGAAGTTACCTCGGAGACTAGTTGATCAACATATCCCCTGACATCGGCACCTTCAATGGTATGATGCAGCTTATTACCCATTCCACCAAGTTCTCCCTGCTTTTCTATCAGGGTGGACTCGAATCCCTGTTTTGAGAGGTCAAGAGCAGCGTTCATGCCTGCGATTCCACCTCCAAGCACCAGAGCGTGTTTGTTGACCGGGATAACCTTGCCATGAAGTGGCTTCAATTCGATAGCACGGGCAACGGCCATGCGAACCAGATCCTTGGCTTTTTCGGTTGCCTGTTCAGGGGTGTCAGAATGAACCCAGGAATCCTGGTTCCTGATATTGGCCATCTCAAAGAGATACCTGTTCAACCCGCACGATTCCAAGGTATCCATAAACATTGGAGCATGGGTTTTGGGACTACAGGAGGCCACAACTACTCGATTTAGCCGTTCTTCGAGGATCTTTTCCTTGATTTTACCCTGGGTATCCTGACTGCAGGTAAAAAGATTGTTGTCGGTAAAAACCACGCCTGGTAGCGTCTCCGAATAATCTTGCAGGGCAGGAACATCAACAACTGCTGCAATGTTGGAACCGCAATTACAGACAAAGACACCAACACGCGGTTCCTGCCCGGAAATATCTATCTCTTCCGGAACTTCAACAACCTTTGTGTCGGTACCCCTTGCTTCAGCAATCTGAGCGCCAGCAAGACCAGCAGCTCCGCTTGCTTCGGTTACCGAGAATGGGATATCCTTTGGTCCCTGGAAGGTACCGCAGGCATAAATACCCGGTACTGAAGATTCAAGGGGATTGAAAGGTTCGCTTTCGAGAAAATTGTTTTCGTTGACATTGACACCCAGCTTTTCAGCCAGTTCGAGTGTCTCTTTCGGCACTTCAAGGCCAACGGAGAGAACAAGCATATCGAATTCCTCATCCACCATATTGCCGTCTTCATCGGCAAAGCGCAGGATGAGATTTCTGTTCTCCGGATTCTCGATTACCGAGTGGACCCTGGCCTTGACGAACCGGATGCCGTCCCGGTTTTTAGCGCGGTCATAGTACATCTCGTAATCTTTGCCGTAGGTCCGGACATCCATGTAGAAAATAGCTGCATCAAGATCATAATCGGCGTGTTCCTTGGCGATCATTGCGTCTTTGATCGCATACATACAACAGACCGAGGAGCAGTAACCATTTCCGCATTTGTTGTTGTCCCTTGAGCCAATACACTGGAGCCAGGCAACTTTCTTCGGTTCCTCATGATCAGACGGTCGAGTCAGATGTCCCTGGCAGGGTCCACCGGAACTAAGCAGCCGTTCAAACTCCAGACTGGTCACAACGTTGGGATTTTTTCCGTAAAGATAAATGTCAGAAAGGGGACTGGGGTCGTATGGTTTAGCGCCGGTGGCAAGCACCACGGAGCCAACAGTAATATCCTTGTCAACTGCGACCTGATCGTGATTGATGGCCCCGGCAAGACAGGCATCCATGCACTGATAACACTCTGAGCAGATACCACAGCTCATACACCTTTCCGCTTCCTTCTTGGCCTTTTCCTCATCAAAGCCGTAAGCGACCTCGAGCCAATTACCGGCACGCTCTTCTGGTGAACGATGCTCAGCCTTAATCCGCTCGATAACACCTTCACCTTCGGTGGAGGGTCGTACATACTCCCAGACTGTTTCACGGTCTTCTTTCATATCCATATCGTTTATGTAACGATGGATAGATATTGCTGCTTCCTTCCCGCAGGCAACCGCGTCAACAACAGATTTCGGTCCATAAAAGGCATCGCCGCCAGCAAATACCCAGTCGATTGGAGTCTGCAGAGTGACAGGATCCGCCTCCAAACCGCCTGGCCCTGAGACTGCAATCCCCTGATCTGTGATACCTTCAAGATCAGCACTCTGGCCAATGGCCATGATGAGAGTATCAGCATTGAAGGTCTGACAGACGCCATCGTCATATTCCGGACTGAAACGGCCATCCGCATCAAAAACCTGTGTGCAGCTCTTAAATTCTATGCCGGAAACTTTCGTATTAGAGTTATCTAAAAAGAGGTTCCTGGGGCCGAAGCTGTTTACGATCTCAATATCGTCTTCCAGCGCCTCGGTGATCTCGTATTCCCAGGCGGGCATTTCTTCACGGCGTTCAAGGCAGATAAGAGTTACCTTCTCAGCACCTAGACGTTTGGCAACCTGGGCCACATCGACAGCAACGTTTCCACCGCCCACGACCACAACTTCTTTGCCAACTTCAATTTTGTCGCCTTTTGCGGCCTCACGTAAGAAATCAACACCCTGCAGGACGCCCTCAATATCTTCGTTTTCTATTCCGAGCTTTCTACCGGCGTGCAACCCAATCGCAAGAAAGGTTGCGCTATAACCATCTGTTTTTAAGCTTTCAAGGGTTACATCTTTACCAAAGGAGACACCGCATTTGAGCTCGGCGCCCATGCTTTCGACCACCTTGATTTCATTTGCCAGGATATCTCTTGGGAGACGATACTCAGGGATACCGTAACGCATCATCCCGCCGGGCTCATCCTGCTTTTCAAAAATTGTGACATGATACCCCTGTCTCAGCAGTTCGTAAGCTGCGGTAACGCCGGCGGGACCTGAACCGATCACGGCGACCTTCTCGCTGCGCTTTGATACCTTGGGTGGGGGTATGTACATCTCTTCTCTTTCCATCTCAAAGTCGCCTAAGAAACGATGTAACTCGCGGACGGCCAATGACTGGTCTACCTGGGCACGTGTACATTCACTCTCACATGGATGGTGACATACCCGGCCACAGATTCCCGGGAACGGATGCTCTTCTTTGAAAAGCTTCAAAGCCTCTTCGTGCCTGCCGTCATTGATCAGGGCAACAAAACCCTGGATGCTGACATGGGCAGGACAGGTGGCCTTACAGGGGGCGGTTCCGTCTTTATTGATACCGAAGGCACCGGGGATTGCCTGCGGATACATCTTATAGATTGCTTTACGAAAATCGAGTCTTTCGTTGTATTCGTTCGGGAGGGAGACGGGACAGACCTTTTCACACTCGCCACAGCTCGTGCATTTTAATAGGTCAACATATCTCGGTTTCTTATGAATTTTAGCGGTAAAGTTTCCAGGTTCGCCTTCGACGCCCAGAAGCTCAGTGTCTGTCAGTAACTCAATATTTAGATGCCGGCCGACCTCGACCAGTTTAGGGGAGATAACTCACATTGCACAGTCATTAGTTGGAAAGGTCTTATCCAGCTGTGACATAACTCCGCCGATGGCTGGTGATTTTTCAACTAGGTAAACGTAATAGCCGGATTCTGCCAGGTCAAGCGATGCCTGCATGCCTGCGATCCCAGCTCCAACAACCATAACCGATCCACTTTTCTTGTTAATGCTAATTCCCATTGATAACTCCTTAAGTGCTTTTGGTTAAGTCTTTTCGTATACTGCCTAAGTGATGTTTTCTGTTGCAGCGAACTACTACGAAACATCACCGATGTTCGTAAATAGATTTCTTGCTGAGGGTTGACCTCCTTTGTTGTTTATAGTTTCTCTGTAATTACAATGGGGTAATGAAAATTCTTTTTCATGCTGCCCTAAAAATGAGCCTACCCGAGCATTGCATTTTTGTATCCAAGCCAATTGTGGTATAAAAGTAACGTCTTATCAATATTATTGATACAATTTTATTTATTTTTTTGAAATTAACCTAGATATCTACTTAAAACAGCAATGATATTTGCAATAAATGGCGAAATTTGCGATCCATAATGCAGGAAGAAGTCGAAGTGAAATTTATTTTAATCAAAACGCCGTGAAGGGAGGACCTAAGCTACCCTCTTCTCAGAGAGCGTCATCATGTGTCTTCATTGCACACAAGGTTACACCTCTTACTAAGTAGGAGGGTTTGGTGCAGTCAGAAGCCTTATGTTTCTATTTTTGGCAGCACCCGCATGGTAGACATTTAAGGGGTCGTTAGGGATGGATAGAGCAAGAATTCTAGAATGTTATCTGGAAGAATAACGGTAACAACTTGCAAATCATTCCTAAATATATTTATATAAACCTAGCGGTTTGATGGTTTCAGATGAGTAGTTAGGGAACCCTGTGCTGGGTAGTGAATGATGTCCATCATTCTGCAGATCCTGCACCTCCCCAGGTTTTGTAGTTTCTACATAATCACTGGTTGAAGTGTTAAAGTATAATGTTAGATTTTCAACAAAAAATGTAGATGAAGAGCATCTTTGGCATTTGAGGAAATAATGACGCTATATGAATATATAGACCTTCTAGTTCAGCTAAAAAGTGCTGGAAATACTATATGGGGGTTCTTGCTCTCTGTTGGTCTCGGTGTAGTTGCGTTTGTCTCAACAGTTGGAAAAAAATTTGACAAAATGTACTTTATTATTCTTTTAATTATAATTGGTGTGTTCTCTGTTTCAAACAATAACGCGCTTAATAAAAATATTACAGCCAGATATGAACTAGGTTGCCAGTTGTCTGTAGAATATAACGATTATTACAATGATAATAAAGCGTTTGTAAATACACTTTCTCCTATGGGAAAACATAAATATTTTACACATCTATATGTCAGAAAAGCTGTATTGGTTTTTCATAGACTTTTAATATTGTTGATTATTAGTGCTGTCGTTATAGCATATTGTAAAAATAATGAATGACTAAGCTTTCAACACGGTTACAATGGAATTATTCTGTTATGTTAATGTTACTATTCAGTGAAATTACATTAAAAATAACTATCTTGTTTTAGTGGTAGTTATTGTTGTTTTTCTAATTAGTAGCTAATGGGATTGGAGCAGTTTACCATAACTTAGAGGTATATTATGAGTAGAATTGATATGGAATTATTCATTGATTCACACTGTCATCTTTTCAATATTAGCGACATTCCCATATTGCAAACAGTCATTGATAAAGAAAAATTTGTATTAGAGCAAGTTCATCACCCACTTAAAGCCCTGCTTTTGCCTGCCGTATTTTTCAAGAGAAAATTTATAAAAAAGCAACAATATAAATTCATTTCGTTTTTCGAATCTGAAATTGAGACCAACGCACGGAATATTGATAAATCTCTAAACATTACCCTTAGTGACGAGAACCATCAAATAAGTGCAGGAAAGAAAATAATCACACCACTCATTATGGATTTTGATCGCAATGGTTTCGTTGCAAACGGCAATCCAGAAAAGATTAAGAGTCAAGTTGTAAAGTTGGTTGAAACGATTAAAAGGGAAGACATTGTGTCAACTATTATTCTTCCTTTTATTGCTGTTGATCCTAGAAGATTTGTATATGAAGACTGGTCAAAAGAAGACTCCAAATTGTTGGGTGAAGGGCAAATATCAACAAATATCACAAATTACATCAATGACTTTAGTGTAAAAACAGCCATCAACGACATCTCAGCAATTGAGACAGGAGACATCTGTGGAATAAAATTATATCCTTCCCTGGGATGGGATTTGTTTCCTTCGGATGAAAATATTTTAAAGTCATACGCTATAGTATTGAAAAAACTAGTTGAATTTGATGTTCCCATAACTGTGCATTGTCAAAAAGCATCATTTGAATTGGGAATTGATAGTGATAAAGGCAATGAATTTACAGATCCTTTTAAATGGAACAAGCTTTTGGCTAATACTGCATTGGATCTCAAAAACATCCGTCTTAATTTAGCTCATTTCGGTGGGGAAGAAGGAGTGAAAAAAATAGCTGATTTCCGTTATAAAAATGGAGAATCAGAAGAAAAATGTCCTTATGGTCCAAGAAAAAAGGGTTGGACATATGAAATCATTAAATTGATAAAAAATTACGATAATACATATGCCGATTTAGCGGCCTTTGATTGGTGTGACAAACATGCTGTGGCTTCATTGTTATGGATATTATTCTGGGACGGAAAACAAGATGAAGATGGTGAATTCTATCAGGATAATTCGCCGAATCACAAAATAATCAACAAACTGCTTTGGGGTACTGATATTCCAATGGTTTTAGATGCCTATAGAGACTATCACGATTATTTTTCTTCCTTTTTTAGAGCCATTGACAAGCCTCATCAATTAGAAGGTAATGACTATGAGGTACCGGCCGCTAACAAACGTTACAAAGTCTCGGAGATAATAAATCAACTTGCGTGTAATAATCCTAAGAGGTTTCATTTCAAAGAAAATTAATAAGGTCAATCAATTCGAAGTGCGATGACGAACTTACTCAAGGCTCAACACCTAGAGGTTGTATAAATAATTGAGAATTAGGAGAGTTCAAATGGCCGATCAAAAATCAGTTGTACCTGTTAAACTAGAAACAGCACCAGAAGCTGGGCGTGATCCTTTGATGACAATGATTGAAATAGCTAAGGATAAAGAATTATCTGATTCTGATAAGTCAGCCTTAATTTCATACTCTCAACAAAGGTTCACAAATAGAAGACGTATGGCCTATGTCGCTCTCTATTCACTGATTGCCTCACTAGGTTTTTTGCTTATCGCTGCATTTATTGATGGATTTAGAACCTGCCCAACAGGGCAAACATGCGAGGGCATACTGAAGTCAATCGAAAATAGTCAAACTTTAATAATCTGGATTGAAGGTTTTTTAACAGCAATAGTTGCGGCATATTATGGTGTCTCAGCCTGGCGCCCAGCTAGTTAAAGGAAAGGAGAGGCTTGCTAAGAAAGGAAGCTAATCAGCATTTTAATCTTGCTGCAGATTTATAATGCAAAAATACTATTGTCAAATAACTCAGTAGTTATCATGTTAGTACCTTAGAAATTATTTTCTGCGTTTTTGTGGCAGAAAATAATTTCGTGAAGGTACTTATCCAAGCATTTTAGAAAGTTCCGATCTATTCGGGTTAGGTGTTTATCAGAAAATAAGGATATTATTGAAATGCGAAAATTTAACCACAAAGCAAAGTCTTTTAGTAAAATTAATCTTTCATATTTAGCTCGTTGTGCAAATCTTTGTTACGAGCCCAAAGAGGATGTTAAGAAAGAACTAGAGGCGCTTGGATTCAATCTAATAGGAGATAGATTTTATTTTTCGGATAAAAATACTGATACACAAGCCTTTGTTGTAGGTGACAAAAATAAAATAATAGTTTCTTTTCGAGGTACTGAAGGAAAATTTAAAGATTGGGCTACTGATGTCAATTTGGTCAAAACAAGCTGGACAAACAGTCATCCTGTTGGGGAGGTGCATAGTGGTTTTTATGGTGCTTTAAAGAGTGTTTGGGAGGATATGTTCGCCGAAATAATGAATTTAAGAACAAACAATCAATCTATATGGTTGACCGGCCATAGCTTAGGTGCCGCTTTAGCTACGTTAGCAGCCGCAACTCTTCAGCTGCAGCATTCAAATATTACAATAAACGGTGTATACACATTTGGTCAGCCAAGGCTTGGTGATCACAAATTTTCAAAAAATTACAACGCAGAATTAAAAACTATAACCTTTCGCTGTGTTAATAATAATGATGTTGTTACAAGGGTTCCTCCTCAAATATTTGGGTATAGCCATGTTGGTAAGCTAATGTACTTTGACACTGAGGGGAATTTACATGCCGATAATAATTTGTCATGGTGGGCTAAATTTTGGGACAGGCTTGAGGGAAGGTACGATGATATGCTCAACCTCACACCGGATGGAGTTGGAGATCATAGTATGAATATTTACCAGAAGCTATCAAAAGAAAATCTTTAAAATGTAAATCAACCTGGCAGGTTGTTAGGACTATCAACCTGCCAGGTAATTCAAGCCGTTCGTATCGACGATACAGGTCAGCGTTGTGATCCGAATTTAATAGGTCTCGATGGCAAATTTAGAAGTAATGAGAAAGGGGATGTTGTTGCAGTGCGGGAGGTTGGATTAATCTTTAAATGCGTTATCCAATGTACCAACCGAAATACCTGGAGTAGCTGGAAAGGCCTCATCTATAACTGGTCATCGTATAAACCTTTCCTGCTGCTTTCAATGAAAATGAATACGCCACCCCCGATACGAGGTGGCGTATTGATAACTAACCCCGATAAACGGGAAATAAGTCGGGATAAGTGCCTTGCCGGTAGCTCTAAGCTTATGATTTCAAATCGATCTCATGTTTTTTATGACAGAAATAAATTTATAAGGCACTAACCCGACAAGTCGAAAACTTTTTTAGTATCACTGGATAAGTGCCTTGCCGGTAAAAGTAAGCTCTCGATTTTATAAAGAGCTCCTGAGTTTCTTGTTTTTTATGACAGTAGTTCAGGAGTAAGGCACTAAATTCTACATCAGTATCTCATCTAGCAAGGGGCATCAGGACCATTTCAATCCTGCGATTATTGGCGCGTCCCTCAAGTGTTTCGTTTGTACTGATAGGTTGAAAACTGGAAGCACCAACGGCCTCTAGTACGGCCGGGTCCACCTCAGCATTGAGGATCAGGTAGCGAACAACTGCCGCAGCTCTTGCAGTGGACAATTCCCAGTTGGAAGGATATTTTTCCTTTAGTTTTACACTTAAGGGAATTGGATCGGTATGGCCAACAATACGAATGCGATGATTCTCTACAACACCTTTTAACAGCTGAGCAACGTGTTTTAGAGTGTCCATTCCCTCTGTAGAAATACTGGTGCTTCCAGAGCTAAACAATGCTCTGCTGCTGAAGCCGACAACCAATCCATCTATATGACTTTTAATGGAGACATCAGAGGCGTCAAAGTGTTTTCCAAAATCGTCTGTCAACGTGTTCTTCAGTTTCTCTAAATTATTATCTTTGGCATTGAACAGGGTATTGACATTTCCTAGCTCACTGGAGGTTTGTTCTACTTTTTGTTGGAGATCTTTAAGTTGGGTGTCCCGTTCGGTAATGAGAGCCTCCGCGCTACCGAGTTGTGTAGTTAAATCGCCGATTTGTTTTGTCTGGGTCTCCAACTCGTTTTTAAAGTTATCGATTTTCACATTCATTTCATCAATAACTTTTTCACGTTCGCTAAGGGCTTGCCCAGCGCTTTCCAATTTGGCACCTAATTCCCCTCCGGTAAGTTTTATTTGCTCCTGAAGCTGCCCTACTTGTTTGTTGTAGTCAATGAGCTCCTTTTCTTTTTCACTAAGTGTAGCTGTTGCTTCTTGCAGCTGGTTGTTCAGTGTATCTACCTCATTTTGCCGAGTTGTTTGTTTATTTTCCATCTCTTGAATTGTTTCTTCAAGAGAGACGATGGTTTGATCTCGCTGGTTGAGTAATTGGTTTGTGGACTCTAACTTCTGGTTGAGTTCGGAACTGGATGCCTTTAGCTGATTGTCAAGCTGGGTTACCTGTTGTTGAAGCTGTTCAAGCTGACTATTTTTATCCTTAAATTCTTTCTCTAATGTCACTAGTCTGGTGTTACGTTCAGCTTGCAACTTTTCGTCAGTGGAGAGGGTCTTTTCAGTTTCTTCAATTTTCAGCAATGAGGCCTGCAACTCATCATTTGCCAGGTTGAGGGCCGATTTGGACTCAAGCCGGCTGGCTTCGAGGTCTGTTCCAAGTTTTTTGATATCTTCCGTGAAACTGGCAATGGACGCATCCCGTTCGGTGAGCATGTTCTTCGCATCACTTAATTGGCTAGTGAGGGAGTTTGTCTTTGCCTCGTATTCTGTTATTTGGCTTTCTAAGTGCCCTCTGTCTGCTTGCAAATCAGTAATATTTTGATTTTTACCTGTGAATTCTGAGCGCGTTTTTTCAAGATCATTTTGAAGCAGTTTGTTGTCCTGGGCTAAACGAGCTATCTCACTATCTTTTGTCTTAATTGCTGCCGAGGCAGTTTGCAGATCGGCTTGTAATTCTATTTTGGTGACTTTCCCTGGTCCTACAAACTTAGACAGCAAAAACAGAAAAAAGATACAGACCAAGATTGAACCAATAATAAACGACCATAGTTTAAACAAATACGTGATGTGCTTAGAAACCGAATCTGTCATTTCGAGTCTCCTCCCTCTTTTTTATGTTAACCTACGTTGCACTCAGACAAACGATTGATTTTTTAAGTGTAACAAAAAACGAGTGAAATATGGATATAAATTTCGATACATGAGCCAATGTACAGGTAAAAACATCATGTTGCCAATCTGGTCATGATTGGATGGATTTGAAAATTAAGCTATGCTATTTACCAAGACAAGCCACCACCACTATTTATGTTGCTCCTGGTAAACAATCATTCTATGAAAAACAAGGATTTAGTACCTTATAAATTATTTTCTGCGTTTTTGTGGCAGAAAATAATTTGGTGAAGGTACTTATCCAAGCATTTCAAAACGTTCCGATTTATTCGGGTTAGACATTTGAAAACAGGAATGGGGTTATTCCCTAATCCTGAAAGACAAAAGAAAACAGCTACACGTTTTAGCAAAATCTATCAAACAAATCAATTCTTCTGAAACCCTTTCAGGCAAACTCCTTTTGCTCCATTTCTACAAATATCGAGTGGAAGATATTATTTTCTGCGGTATCGAGACAAGGTGGATTCAAAGTGTCGTGGTATCTTGCACGGTGTCCAACACATTCGATTATTGTGAAGTAAAGGAATAAGCTAGATTTGAAACTGATATCAACTTTTGAGATTTGAAGAAATGGAGCAAGGCCCCCAATTGTCTTGATTGATGCTCTGAAACAATCTGGGACTGGAATATTTATTTTCTTGTCAGGATAAAGTTCCTTTCCAGAGGGCCAACAAACCTTTTATATGTTGCTAGGTTTTTGGGACATTTTCCTGATTATATTTACAGGAAGCACCTTTGCATAACGCAACTACTTTCATATTAAAAATCAAGTGGGCTCTTTGCTTCCTTCTTTGTCGTGCTTTTCACGGTATGAGTGTAAATCATGGTTGTTCGCACATCACTGTGTCCCAATAAGTCCTGGATTGTCCGGATGTCATAATTTGCCTGCAGGAGATGGCTGGCGAAACTATGCCTGAAGGTATGTGCAGTGACCCTCTTGGTAAGGCAGGCCTTTTCCACAGCCCGTCGAAGAGCTTTCTGAACATGGGTTTCATGG
>JAAELB010000002.1 GCA_024227155.1 Desulfobulbaceae bacterium | reverse complement strand
TTTTTTTTTTTTTTTTTTTTTTTTTTTTTTTTTTTTTTTTTTTTTTTTTTTTTTTTTTTTTTTTTTTTTTTTTTTTTTTTTTTTAAATAATTTATTCATGTCTCAAATGAAACATTTACATTTATACTTTTTGTGGATAAAAAGGGTTATAAAATACATTGAGAGATCATACATTTTATATATAATACTGGGAGTGATTAAAAAGTTAGTACTATCAAGATTGAGAGTAACCGTAAAATAAAAGTGTTGAAAAGGTAACTGACATTTTAACATGTATTTTTTTTCTACAATGCAAGATAATCAGCACAATACCATAGTAAAATCTTGTTAAGGTATAGTAACATTATTCACACTAATAACTCAACTGATAAATCAAAAGGAGAATATTAGAGTAATTGAATAGCTTCTTTTAGACGACCACAAAGTTCTTTACATTTAAGATGAGAATAAATAGCATATACATGCTGCAGTTCAATCTTAAGAGATAAGATCACACCATTGATATTGCGAGGCACATTGTCAAATGAGTTCCTCAACCATTTCTTGTATATGAAGTAAGAAATACATGTAGTGATAAAAACATCAGGTATCCCTAAATGTGTACCTAAGATTACATCAGCAGCAGAAAACACAGAATTTCCACTTAAGTTAACCTTATTCCAGATTGTCTTAGCATAAATACATTCATACAATACATGTGGAATATTTTCCTTAGTGTTACAAAGAGTACATTTGTCAGTATTTTTCTTTTTCCATTTATACAGATTATCATTACAAGGCAGAATATTATGTAGTATTTTGTAGTTAAACTCTGCTAATTTTTTGTCATTAATCATAGCAATTTTTTTCAGATAGACAATTCTGTAACAGATATCATTATTGTCAAAATAATTCTGCCACATCTGTTCAATCCTCTCAGGTTTATTGTGTTTACATCTCATTAGTTTATTGTAGAAGAATTTTGACTTAGAGGTTTTAAAGCCATCTACAATAATATCTGGATAGAAGAACAATGGAGGAAATATTTTGCCTCATGATTAGGAACATGACTGCCAATTATAT
>JAAELB010000001.1 GCA_024227155.1 Desulfobulbaceae bacterium | reverse complement strand
TTTTTTTTTTTTTTTTTTTTTTTTTTTTTTTTTTTTTTTTTTTTTTTTTTTTTTTTTTTTTTTTTTTTTTTTTTTTTTTTTTTTTTTTTTTTTTAAATGAAAACTTACTTGTTCTCCATGGGTCTACCTAATATTGACAGTGTTTTCTTGATAATCCATTGTGTTATTTAACAAAATGTTAAGATAATATGAAAGAATAATAAAGATTTATTGACTAATTTGTGATAGAACTATATGAATGTAGCTGTGATAATTTACACGCTTTTATAGTAGGAGTACTTACTAGTACATGTTCATATATTTGTATACATATCAGTTATATTGTAGTATAATAATGATTGTAATTCTTATTATACATTTGTAAAGGGAGAAATGTAACAATCCCGCACTAACTTTTTTTAGTATGAATAAATTTAATAAAAAAAAAAATAAAAAAAAAAATTTTTTTTATTTTTTTTTTTTAAAAAAAAAAACAATTTACACAAAGATTTCCTCTTTTTTTTTTATTTTTTATATATTAAAAGAAGCGCTT